>JAIQFL010000452.1 GCA_020073365.1 Terriglobia bacterium
GGAATCCCCACCACTGCCAGTTCGCGAGGAGCACAGCAACGGCAGCCGAAATTGTCGGATCAGATTGGAATAGCAGCGCGGCTTGAGGCAAGCTGATCCGCTCACCGTCGGTCCAGCCGGCGATCTGGAGGACGAAGGTTCGGAACCGGGCTCCCGGTTGCATTGAGTCGCCATACGCACATGCCGACAAACCGTCCAGCATGGAAATGTAGAGCGCCTTGCGGAACACTCCATTGCCTATCTCTCGAGCTTGGTCGACCAGCGCCTGAACCTGTCGGCCGAATGCGTCGATGATTTGATCCAATGAGGGTGCCATTGCCATGAGTGTACTTTGCGAGACTTGCCGGCGCTATAGCGATCACAGGCGTGGTAGGAACGGAACCTCCAATTAAACCGGACGAACTGCGTTGCAGCCCATTGTCCACGTGCCAGGGTGTAAACTGATGGATCTTGGTGATTTAGCAGTTCAGTTCCCCGGTAGCGACCTAGCCCGACGAATCCGTGGGTCCGCCGCGGAGAACCGTCGTGGTTTCAATAATCTAGGAGCGCCCGCGCGTGAAGAGCCTCAAGCAACTCTGCAAACCTCGAAAAAGCGTCTTTGACCGTGCACGTCGTGACGTTGTTCTCGACCTGACCGACCTGATCGAGGGCAAGATCGATCCGAAGGAATTTTTTGAGGAGAACTGGCGCACGGACGGCATGAAGCGCCTGCTCAAAGAGGCTTTCCGAAGATTCGAAGGCGCCTCCCAGCAAGGTGTATTTGTCCTTTCCCAGGCCATGGGCGGCGGCAAGACGCACAACATGATTGCGCTAGGGCTTCTGGCCAAGCATCCTGAGATCCGCAAGAAGGTCATCGGTGACCTCTACGACACGAAGGGCCTCGGCGAAGTACGGGTCGTCGCGTTCACCGGACGTGAGAGCGACGCTCCTCTCGGCATTTGGGGAGCAATCGCCGAACAACTGGGCCAGAAGGAAACGTTTAAGAATTACTACTCGCCGCTGTCAGCACCCGGGCAAACGGCATGGATCAACCTGCTCCAGGGCCAGCCGACGCTGATCCTGCTCGACGAACTTGCGCCGTATTTGGAAGACGCGAGATCGAAGTCAATCGGTGACTCGAACCTTGCTCGGGTAACGACGACGGCCCTGTCTAATCTCCTGGTAGCGGTGGGTAAGGACAAGCTGGCAAACGTCTGCGTCGTCATCTCCGATCTCAAGGCGACGTACCAGGGCGGCGGAACGCAGATCAATCAGGCGCTCAGCGACTTCCAGGCGGAAGTCGGCCGCGGCGCCATGACGCTTGAACCGGTGGGTCTGAATACCGATGAGATCTACCACATCCTCCGGACCCGGCTATTCGAAAAGCTGCCGGATCAAAACGACATCCGAGAGGTTGCGCAGGAGTACGCGCAGGCTGTGCGGGACGCGAAGCAGATGGACATCACGAGCGCCTCGCCGGAAAAATTCGCCGCACAACTGGCCGAGTCTTACCCATTCCATTTCGCCATTCGTGATCTCTACGCGCGCTTCCGTGAAAACCCTGGATTCCAACAGACCAGAGGTCTGATTCGGCTGATGCGGGTTATCGTGTCCCGCCTCTACGATGAAAAGTATGGTCGGGCGGATAAGATCGGCCTGATCCACGCCCATGACTTTGACCTGAACGACCGCGAGACCCTTGCGGAAATCGTCCAGATCAATCCCACCCTGGATAACGCGATCAGCCACGACATCGCCGCCAACGGTCAGGCGATTGCCGAGATCATGGATGCGAACCTCGGTGGAACCGATGGTGAGGACGCCTGTAGACTCCTTCTCTCCGCCTCTCTGGCTAACGTACCAAACGGCGTTGTCGGCCTTTCCCTTTCAGAAGTCATCTCCTACCTCTGCACGCCGGGCCGCAACCTCTCCAAACTGCCAAAGGACGTGCTCGGCGTGCTCGCCACGAAGGCCTGGTATCTCCATTCCAGCCGCGAGGGAAAGCTCTACTTCAAGAACGTCCAGAACCTGGTTGCCAAGCTCAAGACAACCGCCGAATCCTACAACAGAGAATCGTCCAGGAAGGAACTGCGCGACTTTCTCGATGGTGTGTTCACGCCGGTAATGAAGGATTGCTACCAGCTTGTGCAGGCTCTGCCGGCGGTCGATGAGATCGACATCAAGTCCGAGAAGGTGACGATGCTGATCACCGAGCCATATCCAGGCGGGGGCCTGAATCCGGACCTGCAGAAGTACTATGCCGACCTGACCTTCAAGAACCGGATACTCTTTTTGTCCGGCCAGCGCGACACAATGGAGGGCTTGCTGGAAACAGCCGCGGAAATGAAGGCCATTGGACACATCGTCACTGAGATGGAGGCGGAGAAGCTCTCTGACAGCGACCCACAAAAAGTCGCCGCCAAGGACATGCATGACAAGATCCGATTCCGCCTGCTGAGTACTGCGCGAGAGACGTTCACCACGCTCACTTTTCCCCAGGCAGAGAAGTTGGCGTCCGCCGACTTCCTGATGAACTTCACCGACAACAACTACAACGGCGAGAAGCAGATCCGGGATGCGCTGAAAGGGAAGCAGAAGTTCACGGAAGACGTCACTGGAGAGACCTTCCGCAAGAAGTGTGAAGCGCGACTGTTTACCCAGCCGACAATGCTCTGGTCCGAAGTAAAGAAGCGCGCGGCAACCACAACCACCTGGCAGTGGCATCGTGCCGATGCCCTCGACCTTCTCAAGGACGATCTTGTCCACAAGGATCAGTGGCGCGAGAACGGTGGATATGTCGAAAAGGGGCCGTTCCCCGAACCCACCACCGATGTTCAGATTCAAGAGTGGTCCAGAGACGATGACGCTGGCGTGGTGACCCTGAAGTTGACACCGATCAACGGCGACACCATTCACTATGAGATCGGCGCACCGGCGACCACATCTTCGCTGAAGGTGCCCGACCCGAGAGTGTTTCCAGCCGGTGAGATGGAGTACTCCTTTCTGTGCGTCGACGAAAAAGGGAAACACGAGACCGGGGCTGCGGTGACCTGGAAGAACAGGATCACGATCAAGTCTCGAACCTTCCAGGATGGTTCAAACAAGATGGTGGAGTTTCGCGCGGCCCCAGACGCACCGGTTCGCTACACCACTGACGGCTCCGATCCCAAGGCGTTAGGCGGCCTCTATTCCGGCCCCTTTGCAGTTCCTTCGGGGACGATTTGTGTTCTGGCGATTGCTGAGAAAGCCGGCGTCCAGTCCGAAGTGCATCGACGCGACATCACGTGGGACAAAAAGGAAGAACTGAAACTCGACGTCGACAAGCCGGTCGTCTGGCGGCGCGAACATCGACCAAAAACGACAAAGGCGTCCTACGAACTTCTCTCCCTGCTCAAGAAACATCAAGCGTCGCTTCCAGGGCCGCAAATTAAGATCGTCGGCAAAAACTGGTTGGAGTTAAACTTCGACAACAAGTTGGTGCTCGATGGCGAGACACTGGAAGGCACGGTGAATCACCTGCGCGAGGTCCTCACGGAAGGCCAGGTAGCCGTTGAAGCCGAAGCGATCCACTTCGCTACGGGGCAGCGCCTGCTCGATTGGGTGAAAGAAGTGAAAACGGAGATCAAGCCCGAAGAGGTGAAACAGTGATGTCCAGAGCGCCACGTTCCAAAGCCACTGAGCCGCGAACTGACAGCGCTAAAGGATTCAACGTCGAGGGATTCGGCTTCGACACGTCCAAGTCCGAGCATCATTTTCGAGTCACGATTCCGGCGAAGAGAGATGAGCGGGTCTACATCAGCGAGCATTTCTCTGTGGAGGATACCGCCGAGCGTCTGGAGTTGAATATCGCCCTGGGAGCCGAGGATGCGAAGCTCCGTGTGATTCTGCCCAGAATCAAGTGGGATGACATTGCCGATGCAACGCTGTTGGAGTTCAACCAGCGTCTCCGGCAGATGAATTTGAAACCGGGTAAGTGGAAAGTTGGGAGTACGCCCGTCTCTCGCCTGTTGGGCAAGGAACTCGTCCTGCTCGCCTGGGCCATTGAAGACGCAGACCCGGCGTTGATACCTGCTGCCGTCCGGAACTGGTTGGGGTTGGCTTCCGAAGAGAGGTGGTGGCTGTACACCATGACCAATGCCGCCACAGGTCACGCGATCACTGGCCGTAATAAGGGCTGGCGAAAGGCAGTGCGGTATGCGCTTACCGAGAACCCCGTTTCAGAACACCGCCCCCGGAGAGCTTTGTCCGGCTTGTTTGAGGACCTTGCGGATAGCGATTTTCTCTCGAGCGGCGCCGACGCGGCGCCCGGCGCACGTGACCCAAAGAAGGAGCATTAAGGGAATCGCATGGACGCTATCTCCTTCATTGAAGCGCAGTTTCCAGGTCATCGTTTACCGCTTCAGAAGGCCGGCGAATCAAGGCCTGGACAAATCCGCACGAGGCAAGCAGCATAAGAAAAGGCTGGACATTCTCTCCGATCCATGCAACAATCCCTGTGGGTGACTGGGACACATCAATACGGGAGGGCGGTCTCCACAACACGCCCCGAACCAAAGATCCTGGAATATGTTCCGAAGGCGGATTTGGATCGGGCTCTGGAGGAAGTGCGCCAACTGCGCGAGAAGAACGAACAGTTGCAGCGCGAAAACGAGCGTCTTCAGAAGGAACTGGAAGAAGCTCGCCGGAGTCTGAAGCGACAGACTGCCCCGTTTTCCAGGCGCAAAAAGAAGGCGAACCCAAAGCCCAATGGCCGCAAGAGCGGGGCAGCACACGGCAAGCACCACCGCCGTCCGGTTCCCCAGTCCGTGGATGAGACGTATAAGGCTCCCTTGCCGGAGCGTTGTCCGTGTGGCGGCGCTGCCATTAAGGATCAAATCAAGCCCCAATACCAAGAGGAGATCGTACGCAAAAAGATCGTGCGGCAGTTTGATGTGGAGCTCGGCCATTGTGCGTGCTGCGGCAAACGGCTGCAGGGCCGGCATCCCCTGCAGACCTCGGACGCCTTGGATGCGGCCCAGGTACAACTGGGGCCGGAGGCGCTCACGCTGGCGGTGCATCTGAACAAGCAGGTGGGAATCTCCTACGGCAACGCCGCCGCGGTGCTGCGGATGGGGTATGGTCTGGAGGTCAGCCGTGGAGGCCTGTGCCGGGCGATCGCCCGTATGGGCAAGAAAACGGAACCCACCTACCGAGCCTTGGTGAAGGCCGTGCGGCAAGAGATGGTGGTTGGGATAGATGAGACCGGGTGGAAAGTGGAGGCGGTCCTACGCTGGATGTGGGTGGCGGTGAGCGAGCAGATCACCGTCTACGCCATCTTGCCGGGTAGAGGATTCGCCCAAGCCAAGGCACTGATCGGAGAAGATTACGCTGGGGTATTGGTGCACGATGGCTATTCGGTGTACTACCATTTTGCGAAGGCCTTGCATCAAAGCTGCCTGGGTCATTTCGTGCGCCGCTGCCGGGAATTGGTGGAGATCGTCTCGGTAACTGCGGCAGCATTCCCCTTGGCCGTGCTCGACCAGTTGGACAAAGCGCTGGCGGTGCAGGATCGCTACGAGGCAGGGGAGATCTCCTTACACGGCCAGTTCACTGCCGCTGGGCGGATCGAATCCCAGATGGATCAGTTATTGGAAAGGCACTACCAGACGAAGGCGAATCGCCGTCTGGCAAAGCATCTGGCACACGAATTCCCTCATCTGTTCACTTTCCTGCACTGCCCCGGTGTCGAAGCCACCAACAATCGAACCGAGCGGGAGATCCGACCGGCGGTGCGGGCCCGCCAATTGTGCGGCGGGAGCCGGACCTGGAACGGAGCGCGTACCCAGCAGAATCTAACCAGCGTTCTCCGCACTTGTCAAAAGCAAGGCAAAAGCTCCTTTGACCTTATCGTCGACCTCTTTCGCAATCCGCAATCCATAATTTTGGATCTGCTGCCGAGTTCCTTATCCCCTCCGGGCGGACCCAAACTATTGGCAGCGCCTCTGTAGCGGCTCCCGGCTAGATCCACTTGGGGGCCAAAAAGTTCACAAACCGGTCAAGTTTCACGGAGCGGTCAATTGGGCCTGAATGAAATCATCAAGGTTCCGCTCGAAGCAGCGCCAAGCGCTGCTGACCCCGCTGCGTGCCGCGACGTCTTCAGGTAGGCCGGGATCGAGGGCGCTTATGCCCGGTGCGAGCACGCGGCCGTACGTCTTGGTGAAGAGTACGGCGACTCGGCGGCCCAGACCCGTCAATTGATAACGGCGGGAACGCGCAACCTTGGTGATGAGACCTTTGCGTTTCAGCCTGCGAAGATCGTAAGTTGCCTGCCGACACGTATAGGACGAGTCAAGAAGGCCAGACACCCGCTCCACGAGGTGACGGTTCGTGAAGCCTTTGATCAGATAGCAGAACCCAACCAATGCGGCCAGTATCGCCATCACTCGTTGTTCGCCGAACCGAAGCCCTGCGGCATAGAGACCGTCCTCGGTAGTGGACGGTCGGGTCACCTGGCAAAAGGTGGCCACGTCGGGAGCGGGTCGCGCGTCTGCCGCTTCGGCGTCACAGAGACTCCGGTTGGCGGATTCGCCAACGCCTCGAAGGGCATTCCAGTTCTGCGCACAGACACGGCGCCCGATGTCGAAGTCATCGGTATTGCAGATGACTGTCTCGGTACGCAACGCCCGTCCCTCCTTAAAATACTGCTTGATCCGCGAAGACTTGTAGTAACAGCACAACGTGGGGTCGACACCTCGGGTCACGACTCGCGTGCGAAAACTCCCGGGAGTACGACAACTGACCCGGCGGTGAAAAATCAGCGCGATCTGATCCGGCCTGCCCACATCCAGGTGATCCCGGATGACGCTCTCAAACCACATCCGACCTGCTGCCGGCCGGTCGAAGACGCAGGTGTCGGAAACTTCGAACTGACGGAACGCCATTTGATACCCGTATCCGGCTTCCCGATCCGCCTCGGTGAATGGGGAGGGCAATCGCCGCCACCAGCGTGCGAAAAAGCTTTGCACTGCAGCCGGGCCGAGCCGCTCACAGGTTTTCTGTAACGCGACTGCATCGCGGCAGGTGCGGAATCCGTTATCCAAGGCTTCATAGCCGATGCCGGCTTTTTCCAACTGGCGTTTAGCCCACTCATGCCCGTTCAGCCAGAGCCAGATCGGATAGGGAGCGTAGGAATTGGTCTTCCAGAATGCGCCGCCCCACTCCGCGTCCCAGAGATAAAAATAGAAGTGGTTGATAAAAGCCATCTCGCGACCCCAGTCCATGTGAGGGTGGCGAGCCTTCTCCTGTCCCTTTCTGGGCCAAGATCGCCATACTGATGCCTTCTCTTGCGCGATCCCGATCAAAACCACGCGATCCTTGCCTTCCCGCGCCGCCGCATCCAGATAGGGCCGAGCTGTCTTCTCCTTATCCTGGCCCTTCTTGAAATGCACCATGGGAATATGGTGAGCCTCGGCAAACCGGTGGACGGCCTTCACATACTCCTCGCCAATTTTGCCAAAGGCCGCCGAGGAAGGAATCTTGAACTTCCGTTGCCAGCGCAGGAAAGTGCATACCAGTCCCACCGTCTGCAACTTCGGCACGTACGCCTGAAGGAAAATGCGGTCGATGGAACGGCACCGGAGCGTCACGTGGTCCCGGAGCAGAGCGCCATAGTCGGTCATGACAACCTCTCTGCTTTCAAGATACAGCCGCGCGGCCGGGGCCGATCGGCCCCGGCCAACAAAAGACGTCAGCCGGCGTTCACGCCGGCTGACTCGATGTTTTCGTTCTCTCGGCGGTATGAGGCTCCCTCGCTACGGCTAGGGGGGCCCGGGGCTGCTTTGTGACGCAAGTGGCGGAGTCTGTGCGTAATCAGGTCGGCGCCCAAGGTACCGGCATTTCAATCCAACAAGGCACCCCGGGACATTACTGCTGATGAACGCGGCGTTCGAGATCAGCAGACGTAGGCAACGCTAATCCACCCGGGTGTCTGTGGCCCCGCTTTTCCGCCACGGACCGGCACACCGGCGCCTTGGGCATAGGATCTTGCCATCATTTGTGGCGAGAAGGAGAATTTAGGCCACGACGACCCCAACCAGCAGGATCGATTGGTGGGTGAATTCCGCGCACTGATCCTTGGCCGTTGAGGCATGCCCAAGATTCAGTGGGAACGGCTGCCCAGAGAAAAGTGGGCTCATCTGCTGGATCGCGCAAAGGAACGACAGATTTCCGAGGAAGATCTGTTCGAATTGGCTGAGTGGAAAGTCCAGGATCCTGACGTGCCCGAGGGCGATGGGTTCAAGGATTTCGGAACTTTCAGGCTGTGTGGCACCCGCAGACATCCAAGTACGTTTCTGCTGGCCGGACAAGCCGCGCGGGGCAAGACCTCGGCTCCGAGAATCGCGCGCAGCATGCTACCATCACTATTCTCCGAGGCTGATCGTATTGCGCAAACTCCCCCTGGTTGAATCGCTGCGGATCATCGGACGAGGGTCGCTGAACTGGCTCGCCGAACGCCCCATCGTGGTCTCTTTCGAAGTGACCGATGCCTGCACGTGCTATTGCAAGCACTGCGACCATGGGGGGCCGCGCGACGAAACGCGCAACCTGAAGCCCGCCGAGTACCGGCGGTACATGGAGGCGCTGCGGCCGTGCGTGGTGCAGGTTTCGGGCGGCGAGCCGCTGATGCGCGACGACGTGGTGGAGATCGTTCGGCAGATCAAACGCGGAGCGTCGGTACCGTACACCATCCTGGTTTCCAACTGGTCCTTGATGACCGGGGAAAAATACCTGGAGCTGCGCGATGCCGGAGTGGATCAGTTCTCCGTCAGCCTGGATTTCCCCGACCAGCGGCATGACGATTTCCGCATGCACCCGGGCCTCTACCGGCATCTCGAGAAACTGGTCCCGAGGCTGGCTGCGCTGGGGCACGACGATATCGTGCTGAACAGTTGCATCACCAGCGCGAACGTGGGCGAGATCGACGCCATCGCGGACAAGGCGCGCGAGTGGGGCGTGAATCTCTGTTACAGCGCATACTCGGCCCGGCGCACGGGCTGCCACGACTATTTCCTGAGCACGCCCGAACAACTGGCCGAACTGAACGCGCAACTCGACCGCGTGGAGGCGCGCCGCGACCCTACCAACTGGATCGTCAACGCGCCCACCACGCTAGAGGCCACGCGGCGGTACTTCGCCAATGGCGGGGCCCCCGGCTGCAAGGCCGGCCAGCGGTTCCTGGTAGTGACCGCCGACGGCGAGTTGCAACCTTGTTCGATGCAGTTCAAGCGATATCCGCTGGAGAAGCGCGCGCTGATGGTGCGGGAATTCACCCGCGAAAACCAGTGCGGCGAGTGCTACGTCTCCATCCGCTCCTACCTGGATAAGAGCTTTCCGCAACTGCTGTGGGAAAACGTAAGCGGGTTCCTGTCGGTCAGTTCAGGCGGAAAGTGACGGTGATGGGCGCGATCACTTCCACGGGTTCGCCGTTCAGCGTCGTCGGCGAATAGATCCACTGACTGACGGCTTCCATCGCGGCGCGGGCCAGCAGTGGATGGCCGCTCACCAGGCGCAATTCCTTCAAGTGGCCGTCGATCGAGATCACTCCGACCAGCTCCACCACTCCCGAGACGCGCGCCTGCCTGGCCAGCGGCGGATACTGTGGCTCCACGCGATGGAGGACTTGCGCCATCTTGACCAAGCCGCCGACTGTGACCCGCTTAATCTCGGGTGACGGCGCCGTGGCAGCCGCGTGACGTGTTTCCGCCGCACGCGGCGGTGGCAG
>JAIQFL010000453.1 GCA_020073365.1 Terriglobia bacterium
ACAACTGGGCCGTGCGCAGTCGGCTGGCTCCTATGAAGGAGGTGGCGGGCATGCTCAAACGGCGCTTCGACAACATCATCACCTACCTGAAGCACCGCATCACCAACGCGGCCAGCGAATCGATCAACTCCAAGATCCAATGGGTGAAGTACACGGCCCGCGGCTTCCGCAACAAACAGAACTTCATCAGCGCCATCTACTTCCACTGCGGCGGCCTGGACCTCGCCCCGGCCGCCACTAAATAGCCGGAAGAGCCATAAAAAGCTGATCCTTCAATTCCAATGCGCCTGAATCGTGGCCGTATCGTCGAATACGCCACTCGTGTTCATTGAATTATTACGCGTGGAAATCGAGGCTAGACAATTGACACGCCGCCGGGGCGTCTGTTGTAATGAAATCAACAACGTTGCTCCTCAGTAGCTCAATGGTAGAGCATTCGGCTGTTAACCGAAGGGTTGTAGGTTCGAGTCCTACCTGAGGAGCCAAATCCATTTTTTCCGAAAGTTCAGTCCCCAGTAGTTGACGCCAACGCCCGTTGTGCGTCCAGTCCTTCCTCCGGTCATATCCCCAATAACGCCAATAACTTGCGGCATCCTCATTCTCCAGTAACCGCAATCGGAGAGTCGCCGGTGCGGCCCGGGTGGAGTGCGTTTCCTTTCTCCCTTGACGGTTTTCTCTAACGGGCGGAGAATGCCAAAACGCGGTTAACAGGCGCGCGCTCTCGGGGGACGGTTTTCGGAATCGGGGCGTAGGTTAGCGCCGTCGTACCCCTCGCCGTTCACCGATCGCCTATCCTGGAGGTGTTCTGCGCAATGCTCCACCTGTGGCGCCGGTGCGAATGCCGATTCGCTGCGCCATCTATACTCGCCAGTCCATCGAGTCCAATGCCGACCTTTCTTCCCGCCAAGTTCAATTCGACCTGTGCAGTGCGTTCATCCAGTCGCGGCGATCGCTGGGCTACGAACTTATCGAAGAGCGATTCGCCGACGAGGGATACTCTGGCGCTACCCTCGACAGGCCCGCGCTTCATCGATTGTTGAGCGTAATCCGGTCCGGCGGTATCGAACGACTCGTCATCTCGACCGATTGTCACGGAATCTGCGGCACTTCACCACTCTCTTTGAGGAGTTGAAGGATCACGCAGTCGAACTCGATGTGCTAAACGCACCCGAAACAGGGGCCGTCGCGCTGGACAGGTTCATGTTGAACGTCCTCGCGTCATTTTCCGAGTTCGAACGAGATCTTGCCGCCACTCGCATCGCGGAATCACGCGCCCATCTGAAAGCGCATGGCAGGCGTATCGCGGGAGCGACTCCGTTTGGATACTTTGCCGATCGTCACACGAAACAGTTGGTCATTTGCGACGAAGAAGCCGCGGCAGTAACTCGGATGTTCCAGTGGGCTGATGCAGGCGTAACACCGGCGGTGATCGCTTCATATGCGAATGCACTGCGCTGGATCACGGGCGCGGGAAATCCGTGGACTGCACGGCAGGTACTCTCAATTCTAACAAATCATACCTACGCTGGGTTGGTCGTGGACGGCTTCGCTTTCCGCGAGGGGTGCCACCCGAATTTGATCGACCGCGAAGTCTATCACCGAGTCCAGAATCTGATTGCGGCCCGGCGAACAGGCGTTCCTGGTAGGCATGGTGGCCGTACCGGAATCACGTGGATTGTCCGAGGACTCTTGATCTGCGGAGGCTGTGGCCGGCCGATGAGCACCCACTCGGTTCGGACGGGCCCGGTCATTCGCCGCTACTATCGGTGCCGCTCAACTGCGGGCGGGCGGGAGCCGTGCAAGGGCGTCATAGTCGCGGCGCACGAGATCGAAACGGCAGTCTTGCGCGAGATCGGCGCTGGTTCCAGCCTGTTGTCGAAAGAGCAGGCGGCCTCCGTCAAGGAACGGGTCCGGGGGATCGTCTATGATGCGGACACGGGAAAAGTGCGAATCGAGATGATCAAGCCGCCTGATGACTCGGCTCGTGATGAAGCTGAAGCAACTGGTCGGCGCGAAGGGACAAAGTAGCGTATGTCCGGCCGTCGTCATCGCTGAATTCGACTTCGTATACACCGGGGGCGAGCCGTTCGACTACAGTGCCGACCTGGCCTCGTAATAGGCCGTGGTCAGCAACGTCCTCGAGCAACGCAACCACCGATAGTAGTTCGAGTTCGCGCATGGCGTACCTTCATCCTATACTACAAAACAACTGGTCAGCCGCGGAGCTGATTCGCCCCGTAGAATGATCCAGGCGCTCCGGACCCTGGCCTCGCGATCACCTCGGGTGATCAGGAAATCGATCGTGTAGCGAGCGCCGTATTGATCGCCTTCGCCGGGAACGGCATCCTCTTCTCGGGCTGCCTCCCGCAGAGCACCCCGCAGAAAATCGGCGTCGCCCTGTCCCAAATCCAGTGCCGAGAGGAAGACCCGAGCCTTGTGCCGGCCGCGCGGGTGGTGCGGGTCCAGGCAGTAGTCGCGAAGCTTCGAGATCTCGACAATCGCATTGGCACCGCCCGGCAGCTTCATCCTCGATTGAACTTAGCAGATTGCAGGAGGGGCCGAGAGCATTCGTTCGAACCGGCTACCAGGAGGTTAACAGGGCTGCTAACCAGCGGGTAGCAGTGATGTCAGGTTCGAATTGAGCCAAATTCATTTTCTCCGAAAGTTCAGTCCCCAGTAGTGACGCCAACACCCTCCGTGCGTCCTTCCCCGCCTCGCGTACTATCCCCAATAAAACCAAATACTTCCGGACGAACCCATTCTCCGCGCCGAGCCGGGAGAGACGACGGGATCGCCCTGGTGAGTCCGTTTTCTCTCCTTCCCTCCTGACCTCTCCCTCGCGCCGGAGAATGCCCGAATGCGGTTAACGCGTTCGCAGTCTCGGTTTACACTTTTCGAATTCTCTGCGTATGTTTACAGCGGAGTGTGTCTCGCACGCTCCAGCAACCACTCGACAACGGAACGACCGCGAGGCGGACTTTCGTTGTGGTGCAAATCCACAGCGAGGTGAACCGTCTTGAACATTCCAGCCGAGGACTACCGATCCATCGCCCGCATCCTCGCCACCGCCTACCTCCGGCTCCGCGACCAGCGCCGGCGCGACTCTCCCCTTGATAGTTCGCCAACTTCGAGCCCTCATGGACACGAGGTTAACGGCATTGAGAAAGGAGAAACGCGTGGAAACCGCAATGCAGATGCAGAAAGAGATTGAGGCGCTGAGCAGGATGACAGTCGGCCAGCTCCGCCAGAAGTACATCGAGTTGTTCGGCGAGGAGTCTCGATCGAACCATAAGCAGTTCCTGTTTCGGAGGATCGCTTGGCGCATTCAGGCGCTGGCCGAAGGCGGCCTCTCCGAGCGCGCCCGCCGCCGCGCGCTGGAGATAGCGAACGACGCCGATCTGCGCATCCGGGCACCCCGGACCAGGTTCGGGCAGGATCCGACGTTGGATCCCAGGTTGAGCGTCACGCGGAAGGTGGCCGGGGACCTCGACTCGAGGCTCCCACCGCACGGGTCGTACCTGGAACGCGAATACAAAGGCCGGCGAGTCATAGTAAAGATCCTGGTCGGCGGGTTCGAGTATGAAGGCCAGGTCTACCGGTCCTTGAGCGCAATCGCCCGCGAGGTCACCGGTACGAAATGGAACGGCTTCCTCTTCTTCAACCTGCCACCGACCGAGGAGGCCTCCAATGGCAAGAAATAGCGCTCCGCGATCACCCGCCAATAGTTCGAACGAGATCCCTGCGAAGAGGGTACTCCGGTGCGCAATCTACACGCGCAAATCGACGGAGGAGGGCCTCCAACAAGAGTTCAATTCCCTCGACGCCCAGAGGGAGGCCGGAGAGGCGTTTATCGTCAGCCAGAAGCAAGAGGGCTGGCAGGTGGTCGCCGATCACTTCGACGATGGCGGCTACACCGGTGGGAAACATGGACCGGCCCGCACTCAAGCGCCTTCTGGCCGCAGTCGAGTCCAGGTCGGTGGACTGCGTAGTGGTCTACAAGGTCGACCGGCTCAGCCGATCCCTGATGGACTTCGCGCGGATCATCGAAGTGTTCGACCAGAATGGCGTGAGCTTCGTCTCGGTCACGCAGCAGTTCAACACGACGACTTCCATCGGCCGCCTGACGCTGAACATCCTTTTGTCCTTTGCCCAGTTCGAACGCGAGATCATCTCCGAGCGGACCCGCGACAAGATGTCGGCCGCGCGGCGGAAAGGCAAGTGGATCGGCGGCCATCCGGTCCTGGGATACGACATCGATCCAAAGGGCGGTCGGATCGTCGTAAATCCGGAGGAGGCTGAGCAGGTCCGGACCCTCTTTGGTCTTTACCTGGAACTTGGCTCCTTGCTGCCGGTACTACAGGAGGCAGAGCGGCGCGGCCTGCTCACAAAGCGGTGGACCACGGAGGATGGGAAGGTCCGGGGCGGCCAGCGAATCTCCAAGGGGACCATGCATGGGATCCTCACCAATGTCATCTACGCCGGGATGGTCGACCACAAGGGCACCCTGTATCCGGGCGAGCACGAGCGGATCATCGATCAGAACACGTGGGATCGAACCCATGAAACCCTCCGGCGTAACAACGGCGACAACGGCGCAAGCCTCCGGAACAAGTTCGGCGCCCTGCTGCGCGGACTACTCTTCTGCGTGCCGTGCGGGACGCCCATGATGCACACCTACACGATGCGGAAGTCGAAACGCTACCGCTACTACGTCTGCTACAACGCCCAGCAGCAGGGATGGAAGAACTGTGAAACGAAGTCCGTGCCGGCTGAGGCGATCGAATCCGCGGTGCTCGATAGCATCCGCCGACTTGGGACCGACCCCAAACTAGCCGAGGCCGTGGCCGCCGAAGCCCTCGAACAGGTGGCGCGGCGGCGGCAGGAGATCGACCAGCAGTCGGAGAGCCAACGGCGAAGCCTCCGACAGCTCAACCAGAACCTCGCGCGAGAAGCGGCGGATACCAGCGTGGACTCCGGCGCGCGGTTCGAGCGGATGGCCGGTCTCCAGCGCGAGATCGAGACCGCGGAGCGTCGGTTGGCGGATCTGACCGGTGAACGCCACGACCTCGATCGGGAGCACATCAACGCCGACGACCTCCGGCGCACGCTGGCCGAGTTCGACGCCGTCTGGTCCTCCATGACATCTAAGGAGCACGAGCAGATGATCCATCTGCTGGTTGCCAAGGTGGGCTACGACGGGCGCAGCGGCAAGGTCACCGTCAATTTCAGCAACGCAGGAGCTAAGGAACTATGCCAAGGAAACTGCTGACCAGCGCACGCCCGGACCCGCGCGAGGACGGGACCGTTCAAGTCCAGGTGACGTTGCCAGTGCGCCAGCATCGCCGCGAGACGGGTGGGCACCGTCGCTCGGCCTCGCACACAGGACGCTGGCCGCGCATTCCTCGGATCACCCGGCTAATGGCCCTCGCTATCAAGTTCCAGGAGATGGTCGACCGTGGCGAGGTCCGCGACTACGCCGATCTTGCGCGGCTGGGGTATGTCACGCGAGCCCGGTTGACGCAGATCATGAACCTGCTCCTGCTGGCTCCCGACCTGCAGGAGCATCTGCTTCTTTCTCCGACCACCGTTGAAGAACGACGTTTACGAAGCGTGGCCAAGATCGTGGAATGGCAGGAACAGAGGAAATGCTTTACGATTGCACTAGACAAACGGAAAGGCAAAGATGGTCTTGCCGGCTGACCATCCGGTTAACCCTTGAAGCATTCAAGGGGGGGCCGTCCGGCCGACGGTCACCATGGCAGCAACGACTTCGATTTTCGACAGGATTACTCAACTGGGGGCCGGCGTCACTGTTATGGGCGTCCGCCTTCCCCGGTGGCAGCCATCGGTGGCAGATTGCGTCCTGTGGCTTCAGCGGGAAGGCCTGACCAGAGACGGACACTCGTTGCAGCCGGACCCAAGGCGGGACCCGGAAGGGCATCTCAGCAACCCGCGGGTGCTAGGCGTCCCCAGCCATCGAGCGGAAAGAACACGAAAAGCAGATCGAGACCGGCTTCAAAAGCTCTACATAGATCAAGGTCGGAACTTCAAACTTTCAGGAGAAGGGCTGAACCGTTTGTGGTACGAACTGAAGAACCCGGCCAGCGCCATCCGGGAACTGGACCTCACTCGCTTGCCCGCGGACGCATTGGCATTCTACCGGCCGTTTCATTTCTCCCCGCACGAGCAATGGGGAATCTACATTTTGGTCGAGCCACTTGTCCAGCACTGCGACGTTCTTTACCACTCGTTCGGCGGCAAACTCGCCGCCTTCAACTGGGAAACCTTGATGGGCTGCCTGCTGTTCGAGGTATTTCACCATGAGTTCTTTCATCATCTGACGGAGTGCGCCGCGACGTCGTTCGAGATCGCGTCCGCTGGCTTTGGCAAGCCCAAGGCGATTTACAGCAATTACTGGGAGTACCGCTTTGATAAAACGGACGGTGTTGGGCCTCATCCCGATCATCCCCTCGAAGAGGCGCTGGCGAACGCTTACGCTTACAATTCCTTCTCATTCCTGTCCCGGATGGAGATCGGATTCAAACTGATCTGGGTAAAGGTGTACCAGAAGATCTTGGAGAAGTGCTGGGCACAGGAACCCGCCGGATATCGGAGCGCCGGCAAGTACATCAATGCGGAGTACGTCAGCGGTGCAGCCCAACTGCTCGCGATGCTCTTATCGAGCCCCGATCCCGATCCGGCGTCGTTGATGCTTCTTGCGAAGACCGTCATGCCCAGCGGTAACAGTGCCTTCCTCCAAAAGCCGGATGTACCTACTTACCTCGTTGGGGGAACGGATGCTCTTACGAAGTTTGGGCAGTTGATACCGGCACCAAACGAAACCTACACGAGTCTGTTCTGGCTCGGGGATACGTCTTCGGTTGACGAATACCTCAAGGACAGGAAGAAAAAAGAAGCGCTGGCGAAAAAGCTCGGCTGATCAATTGGAAGGCCCGCGAGCGTCCTCAGTCCTCTTCCGTAAACATCTCGACGTGTTCGCCGGCGGGTGCCGGCGCGTTTCTGCCGCGCTTCGGTTTCGTGGGTTTGGCCGCGGCTTTCTCGGCCTCGGCGCGAGCGTGGTTCAGGGCGAGCAGCCGGCCGAGGAGTTCTTTACGGGCGGCGGGACTGATGGTGTAACGGAGGCGGTCGTTTTCGGCGAGGGTTTCTACTTCGTAGAAGTCATGGTCGAGGGGGATGTTCTGCCAGCCGTAGGCGTCGCGGATGGCGAGGTCGAGTGCGATGTGGAGACGGCGAAGTTCGACCAGTCCCTCATAGCCGCGTTTAGATTCCTCGTGGGACTTCTTGCTCACTTTGGCGACCTTCGCTGGCGTGAGGTCGCGCGCGTGGAAGAGGTTGTAGATGTCCGTGAGGCCGAGCCAGAGTGCCCGCATCAGGGACTTGCGGTGCTCGTGGTAGCATTCGCCGCGGGCGGCGAGGGCGGCATTGGCGGACTGCCAGAGTCCTTCGGGAAAAACGAAGGTCTCGAAGCATTTCGACGGCGAGTAACGCAGATCCTGTTTCAATGCCCCACTGTACTTGCGCGCCCAGACTTCGTGGAGCGTTGATTGGACGACGGCGTAGAGATCCCACCGGTCGGTGGTGATAACATCGACTGTGTTCAGGAAGACACAGTTTGGGGTTGTCCCCTCGAGTGAGACAAACAGTTAAGAGACTGTTTACCGCTCGATGATAAATCATTCCGTTCGATGCGGCAATAGTTTTATGCTGATGATGTCGGTGAAGCGGAGATGGGCAATGCTGGCGAGCAACCCATCGAGGAATAG
>JAIQFL010000454.1 GCA_020073365.1 Terriglobia bacterium
GCCACCAGCGATATGCCTCCCCGCCCGTGGGCCACGCTTTCCGCAGCCGCCCACAACCGTCGCGTACGCTCATCCAGCCAAGCCTCCAACTGAGAGAAGCGCTGCTTGATCTCACCTTCGTCGGCCACAAGAACATTCTAGGCCGGAAATGGTTTAATTGCTACACTTATTTTCTTACAGATGCTAAGCTAGTGAGGCGATGCCTCAAACCGGGGAGAAATGCTCACCGGATCCAGAGGGTACCGCCACCGCGAAGGGCGAGGAAAACGAAATGAAAAAGGTTTGCGAGAGCGTGTGCTCCTCTTCGATCGCCAGTTATGCGAAGGCGGTTACGGTTCGATTACCAACTGCACCCGATTGCTTTCCTGGCCGTCGGCGCTGATGTACAGTTCCGACGTCCCGGCATTGTTAATCGAGGGCATTTGCACTTCGATCAGGTAGAACCCGACGTACCCAGGGAGCAGGGTGGCGCGGGTCACTTGAACCGGGGAACCGTCCACGTAGACGCGTACCGAGGCCACCACCGCCGGCGGGTTCTCCAGCGGAGCATGCACGCCTGTAGGCCAGTCGGGACGGACCTTCCCCAACCCGGTCGCCCAGATCTGGAGGCGGCCATTGGAGTGGGTCCCGTTTCGGAAATCCAGCGGCAGTCCGCTGTCGGCATCCCATAGCATGGGAACTCCGTTAAGGCCCACCAGAATCGCCGGCGAAACCGACTGCACCGGCAGATCGCGCCGCACCACACCCTCGGTAGTCTGAAGCGAGAGGTTCACACTCGTGCCAACCGCTTCAAACGGCACCTGGATCTGCGAATCGTTGCCCAAAACCTGCAGCACCGGATAATCCAGGTTGGCTCCGCGCGCCGAACTGACGCGGGCGCCGATTACGCTGAGCAGCGACCCCGGAGCCGCCGCACGCGTGCTGAAGTCCGCCGTGTTGACGATCCGGATACTCCGCGCGGGCGCCGACGTGGCATAGACGCCATAGCCATCCAGAGCGGCGTAGAGTTGCACTCGCGCCGGATCCAGCCGAACATCCGTGGCCGGTGCGTCAGGCAGCGAGGCCGAAAGGCGGGTCCAAGTGACCGGCGCTGTACTGGCGTTTTCGAGATCGGCCCGCGCCCAGAAGACTCCCTTGTCGGTAGCCACGTAGACCGCGCCCGCCGGCCGGTCGGCGGTCACGGCATGGGCCGAAACGTCCGGGAGATTTCCGTCCAGGACATCCCAAAAGTAGTTATTGCCGTAGTTCGTGGTGCGCAGGATATGGGGCGCCTTCCCGCTGAGCGCGGCCAGCGCCACCCGGGGCTCGGTGGGATCCACGAAAATCCGTTCCACGCGGCTGCCGTTTGCCGGGCGCGTTAAATGGGGAGGCCCGCCGTTGATCGAAACCCAAATCCGCCCGTCGGAAGCACCGGCGTAGACCGTGCCGCCGTCGGCCGAGGTCCCCACCGCCGAGATCTCTTCGCCCAGATTCGCCGAATAGCGCTGGCGCAAGGCCTCTTCGCTGTCCTCTCCCTGCACCCGATACCAGACCGAGCCGCCCGGCGGCAATTCCAGGACACCCAGGCCTTCCACTTGAACGCGTGTTCCACCCGCGCTGCTCTGGGTGGCCAGGATCCGCCGCACCGAAAGGTTCGGCAGGGAGAGGTTCAGGCCGCTCCAGGAAAGCCCCCCATCCATGGATCGCCATACTCCAAAGTCGTTCGCTACCACCAGTTGATCTGGGTTGACGGGCGAAACCGCAACACTATGCTGTCCGGATCCGACGACGACTTGGGCTCCGTAGGCGGTGAGACTCTCCCAGGTATGCCCGCCATCCAGGGAGCGGAATAACTGCCGCCCCAAGGCATAGATACGCCCGGGGCTCCCTGGTACCGTTACGACGCGGGCCCCGGCCTCGGGTAAACGCGGCACCGGCGCGTTATTCGCCGGGATGGGCTCGGGCGGTTGAGCCGCCGGTAACCAGTTCTCGAAGTCATTGGTCTGAAAGATCTTACCGGAACGCGCCTGGGCGTAAAGCACGCCTTCGGGTGAAAACCAGACCCGGTCCACCGGCCCGGTCGCGGGAGCCGCCAGCATCAGTTCGACGGCGTAACCGCCGACCTTCCGCCAACCCGGCTGCGTTTGGGCGGACGCCAGGAGCGCCCCGGCGAGCGCCAGGGCGATGAAGTAGATTGGAACGCGAGTTGTTCCCTTATGACACACAGCCGTGTTCCATTTTAACTCATTTCCGTCCCGTGCCAACCCAACAAAGTACTGAATCCGCGCACTTTGTAAGTAAAATTTAATTTCGGCCCCCTATTTGCCATGCATGTTTGGTGCTAGACTTAGGTGTTCTGGCATCGGACTATAGGTTTCAGACGCCTAAGTCCTGAAAACGTTGGTATGCTCCGGCGCTTAACGCTCTTGCGGACTGTGCGCACGCTGCTCATTGCGGCTGTGGTTGTGGTATCCCTGGCCCCGCTGCGGGCCCAGGACTATACCGCGACCGTACTTGCCATGACGGGCTCGGTTTCCGTGGTGTCGGATCAGCGCGGATACGCCGAGGCGCTGTTCCAGGGCCGCTCGGTAAAGCCACAACAACTGATCATCACCGGGCCGGACGGGTATGCCCAGTTCCAGGTTTCCGACGGCAGCACGTTCGAAGTTTTCTCCAATGCCCGTGTCATCTTCCGCCCGACTTTGGGGAACTGGAAAGATCTCCTGAACGTCTGGATTGGCCGCGTGAAGGTCATGATCCAGCACGCGCCGGGCAAGTTCAATCCCAATGAAGTCTCCAGCCCGACGGCTGTGATTTCGGTTCGCGGAACGGTCTTCGACGTAGTTGTGGAAGACGATGACGGCACTACCCTGGTCACCGTGGACGAAGGGCTGGTAGATGTCCGGAACATGACTGCGGCGGGCAAGCGCGTGTCTCTGAATCCGGGTGAGTTTGTTCGCGTATTCAGGAACCAGCCTCTGGCGCTCGCGCAGCCCGATAAGGGTAACTTGATCCGAGCCGGTTTGAAGCTGGCTAAAGACACGCTCTGGCAGGTCCTGATCAATCGGACTCCCGGAGGGGTCGCCGGAGGGCCGACTACCGCTCCAGGCGGCGCGCAAGGCGATAAAGGCAAGCCCGGCACCACCGGCAATACAGGCAAGGGCGGAACCACCCCCGGCGCTCCTGGCACGCCGCCGGGTGCTCCCGGCGCTCCCCCCACGCCTCCCGGTGCTCCCCCCACTCCTCCCGGCGGACACTAGATTCCACTTTCCCGCAACACGTCGTCTCGGGCGGTCCCCGTCAGGGGGGATCGCCTGCTTCTTTCGGGGATGCCTCTTCGGCCCGCCTTGTTACCCGGCTTGTTCGAGGTGTTGTCCTAAACGTGCGAACCCACTCTTGTTCGTGGATGGCCGGGAGGCCTCGTGATAAATTGAAAGGGTGGTTCACCATTGCGTCCTGAGGGCACTGGCCCTCTTCACTGGGGCCGCGGCGCTTTACGCCCAGGCGCCCGCCCAGAAACAGGTTGAGGGGATCGAGACCGATTGGGATATCGCCGTCACCTTACGGGAGATCGGCGCTCACGCCAACCGGTTGCTGCCGATGCTGGAAAAGATCGACGTCTACGCATGGGTGGAGAAGGGCGCGTCCGACACCTATCTGGCCCAATTGCAGTCGTCCAAGGTTCAGGCCAGGGCGTTGGCTGAGGGCGCAAGAATGCTCGCCGCGAACCCGCAGAAGCTCTCGGCGTCGCTGGAGCTGTTCTTTCGCATCAACGGCCTGGAAACCATGCTTAGCTCTCTCGAAGAGGGAATTCGAAAGTACCAGAGTCCCCGGGAAGCTCAGGAACTGGCCAGCCTGGAGGCGGAGAACGGCGCCAGCCGCGAACGGTTTCGGACATACATTGTGAACCTGGCCGCCCAGCGGGAGCGGGACTTGGAGGTAATGGACCGCGAAGCCCAGCGCTGTCGTGCCGTCGTGACCCAGGCAGCGCCCAGAACGGGAAGGAAGAAATAGTCGCCCTCATGCCTTTCATGTGCAGTATTTGTGGCGAGGAATCCACGCGAATTTGCGCGCGCTGCACCAAGGACGCGTGCAACAATCATCTGTGCGAAAAATGCCTGCGGTGCAGCGACTGCTGTGAGTGCGAGGTGACTCTTTCGGATGTCGGCCGCGGAGTATCCGCGGGAACCGCTCGTGCCGTCTTCCGTGCTGCTCATCCCCAGCCGGCGCCGGAGCCCGAGCCGCCTCACCCGCCGCCGGACCGCGACCCGTTCCCCGATGAAAAGCCCCCACCCGGCCCAGTTGGTTCGTAAGCCGGCGTCTGACACCCATGGCCGCCCTAGGGAGTTTCTTCCGAAGCCGCCTCCGCCTCGGCTGCCGCTTCCGGGCCTGCGGCCTGGGCCTCGGCAATCAGCCGTTCGGCCTCAGCGACGCGGGAGCGCGGCGCCTGCACTTCGTATCCGAGCACCGGATATTCGGCGCCTCTCACCACGATTGAAGGGATTCCGTTCGACTCCAGAACGCCGTGGATGAAGTCCGCTTCCATCTCGGCATCCACGCCCAGGGAACTGTACAAGGTGACCATATCGAAATCGTGGGAAGGATCAATCGATCCGCGATCCTGCTGTTCTTCCTCGTTTTCGGGATCTTGCGCCATGACTCAAGGATATCGCAGAATGTGAAGGGAGCAGCCGAAAGCACCGTTCCCGCGGAGACAAAATGCCTAATACCGATCAGGATGAAATGAAAGACGAACAGGAATCCGGCTCGAACAGCCTTGCGTGGTTTCTGACGGGCGCCATCATCGGCGTGACCGTGGCGATGCTCTACGCCCCCAAGAGCGGCAAGGACACTCGCCGGTACATCTCCGACAAGACGCAGCAAGGGCGCGAAGCCGTCACCGAAACCAGCAAGGATATCGCGGATGCCGGAAAAGAGATGTTCGAGCGCGGCCGTAAGCTGGTGGAAGATGCCGCCGAGCTCTTCGAGCGCGGCCGCAAGCTGGTCAAGGGCTGACAAGCAAGCGCATGTCCTCGCCGTCCGTACACGGAGCCAGCCTGGCAGTGGGCGATTTTGAAATTACCCACGTCCGGTACGGCCTCTACCGGTGGGACGGCGGAGCATTGTTCGGCGTGGTACCTAAGACTCTGTGGAGCCGGAAGGCCGCCGCGGACGATCTGAACCGCATCGAGCTCGCCTTCAACTGCTATCTCGTTCGTACCCGCGACCACACCATCCTGATCGAAACCGGCTGCGGCGACAAATTGGACATGCGGGCCCGCGCCCGCATGGATCTACCTCCCGATGCCGAACCGCTGACCTCCGTCATCGCGCGCCACGGCTTCGACCCGGAGTCCATCGACATCGTCATCAACAGCCATCTCCACTGGGACCATTGCGGCGGCAACACCATCCTCACCGGCGGGACGCACTCGGGGCCCGCCCGTCCTGCCTTTCCGCGCGCACGCTACGTGGCCTCACGCCCGGAATGGGAGCACGCCCACGAGCGTTTGGCCCGCGATGGCATCAGCTACATCGACACCAATTACGACCCGTTGGTGGAGTCCGGCCAGATGGCGCTGGTGGAAGGCG
This sequence comes from Terriglobia bacterium, assembly GCA_020073365.1. Classification (GTDB taxonomy): domain Bacteria; phylum Acidobacteriota; class Terriglobia; order Bryobacterales; family Bryobacteraceae; genus JAIQFL01. The sequence continues at coordinate 5,572 of JAIQFL010000454.1, forward strand.
ATTACGAAGTGGCGCCGGATATCTGGATGCGCCGCGCTCCGGGCCACAACCGCGACATGATGGTGATCACGGTGGCGAGCGGCGGCGAGACCTTTTGCTTCCTTTCCGACCTGGTCCCCACGGAGGCGCACGTACAGCCCACCTGGGTGGCGGCATTCGATCTTTGCCCCCTGGAGTGCATCGAGAGCAAGACCCGCTGGCTGACGGCCGCAGCGGAAGGGGCCTGGCAGTGCGCTTTCGGGCACGACGCCAAAATGCCGTTCGCGCGCATCCTTCCCGACCCGAAGACGGGGTTTACCGCCGCGCCGCTGTAGAGCGAACGCCCGCTGCAAAACCGGGGAAAACTGTCTCGCCCGCCCTGTAAGATGGAAGAGATGGCAACTCGAACCCTATCGCAGTTTCGCAATGAGCCCACGGCTGACTTCTCCCTGCCTGAGAATCGGCGAGCCATGGAAGAAGCCCTGGCGAAGGTGCGTTTCGAATTCGGGCGTGAATACCTGCTGCGCATTTCGGGAGAATGGATCTCCACGGGGGACAAACTGGTCTCCGTCAACCCCTCCAACACGCGGGAAGTAGTCGGCGTGCACCATAAGGCCACTCCCGCACTGGCGAACCGCGCGGTCGAGAGCGCCTACGCCGCTTTTTCCCAGTGGAGCCGGACGCCTGCCGAAGAGCGCGTCCGCCTGCTGCTCGAAGCGTCCCGAATCCTGCGCGCGCGCAAGATGGAGTTCGACGCGTGGCTGGTCTACGAAGCCGGCAAGACCTGGCCCGAGGCCGACGCCGACGTGTCCGAGGCCATCGACTTCTGCGAATACTACGCGCGCGAAATGGAGCGCCTGTCGGGCCCGCAGCCGGTGGTCCAGCTTCCCGGCGAACAGGACGAAATGATCTACATCCCACTCGGCGTGGGCGTGGTGATTCCGCCATGGAACTTCCCTCTGGCGATCCTGGTGGGGATGTCCGCGGCCACGCTGGTGACCGGCAACACGGCCATCCTCAAGCCTTCCAGCGAGACGCCCACCATCGCCGCCAAGTTCGCCGACGTGCTGCTGGAGGCGGGCTTCCCCGAATCCTGCTTCACCCTGCTGACCGGTAGTGGCGCAGCCGTGGGCGACGTGCTGGTCGAGCATCCCAAGACACGCTTCATCGCTTTTACCGGCTCGCGCGATGTAGGTCTGCGCATCAATGAACTGGCGGCCAAGCATCGACCCGGCCAGATCTGGATCAAGCGCGTCATCGCCGAAATGGGCGGCAAGGATGCCATTATCGTGGACGGCGATGCCGACGTCGATAAAGCCGTGGATGGCGTGCTCGCATCGGCATTCGGCTACCAGGGGCAGAAATGCTCCGCTTGCTCGCGCGCGATTGTACATCGCGCGGTCTACGACCAGTTCGTGGAGAAGTTGGCCGCTAAGGCCAGAAACATCAAGGTGGGTCCGTCCGACGACCCGGGCAACTATATGGGCCCGGTAATCAGCGCCGGCGCGCGCAAGACCATCCTGCAGTACATCGAGACCGGCAAGCAGGAAGGCCGTCTGGTGGCCGGTGATGGCGCGGCGCCGGAAAGCGGCTACTTCATCCTGCCGACTATCATCGCGGATGTGGAGCCCGGCGCCAGAGTCTTTCAGGAGGAGATTTTTGGCCCCGTGCTGGCGGTCACCAAGGCGCGCGACTTCGAGCACGCCCTGGAGATGGCCAATGACTCACAGTATGGCCTGACGGGCGCGGTCTTCTCCAACGACCCCGAACATCTCCGTCAGGCCAAAGAGCGCTTCCACGTGGGCAATCTCTATTTCAACCGCAAGTGTACCGGGGCGATGGTCGGCGCCCACCCGTTCGGCGGTTTCAACATGTCGGGCACGGATTCGAAAGCCGGCGGCCCGGACTACCTGCTGCTGTTCCTGCAAGCCAAGTCAGTGGCGACCCGCGTGTAAACCGGGGACAGACGGAACGTTTTCCACATTTCGGTGTAAACTGAAAAAGGTTTGCTCGACTGAAAAAGGTTTGCTCGACTGAAAAAGGTTTGCTCGACTGAAAAAGGTTTGCTCGGTTTCGCGGCGCCGAACAGCCGATTAGCAGGACGATCTTCAGCGCCGCGAACACCGAGTAAACCGTGCAGTGAGCTAAACCGCAGAGTACAGCCGGGTCTTTAATGGGTTTTGCTTCCGTGCGAGGTGGCGCGTGGTTTGGTTGGGAAGAGCCGCGGGGAGT
>JAIQFL010000455.1 GCA_020073365.1 Terriglobia bacterium
TCTCTTCCACTTCGCGCTCGACACTGGGAGCCTTCACCAGCAGCTTGGCGGGCGAGGGACGGGAGCGAGGCAGGCATTCCTCCCGGAAGCCCATGGCTGCCAGGCGGGAGTCGAGGCCATCGAAAGTCAGGGTGAGGTCCGCGTGCCGGCCCATGGCGGAGATAACGCCCAGCTCGGGATCGGGCAGCGCGTGGAACCCATCCAGCCAGATGGCGCCGATGCCGTTTAAGCCTTCCTTGCCGATGCGCTCCGCCGCGTGCGCGAGGCGCCGGGCACGCATGGCGAGGCCGCGCTCGGAGAGTTCGCGGTCCACCTCTTCATAGACGGCCAGGAAGGCGGCGCTGAGGGGCGCATCGGGAAGGCAAGCCGCCAGGCGCGCGCTGTCGCAACCCGCGGAGGAGAATTCTCCGATGGTGCGCGCCAGCGACGCACAGAATCCGGGCATGTGGACCACGTGGGCGAACTCGGGCCGATTCACGCGGCGGGCGGCCTCTTCCACGACAAGGTACAGCACGGAATCCGGCGCCTGGAGGAGATCGGCGGCCCAGTTCTCGACAAACCCCGAAAGCGTCTGAATGAGGCCGCGGCGGAATACGAAGCCTTCGCGCGCGATGCGGTTTTGCAGGTGCTGGGCCATGGTCGCGGTGGGCACCAGCAGACGGATGGCGTCATTTCGGGCGCACAGGGCCTCGCGAAAGCGATCCAGAACGAAGTTGGTTTTGCCGGAGCCGGCGGGGCCTGTGAGAAGGCGCATTACGCTCCAGTGTAGCGCAGGCGAACAAAAAGCAAAAATGAGGAGTAGGGCGGTTAAGGCACGGGGGATTGTCAGTGGGTCTGACGCTGGGGTAATTGGGGGGCAGGTCGAGGACTGGTGCGTGTTCCTTGCGGAGCTTGGGGGACGGCCTGAGGGACGCGGAGGAGCTGGGAACATGGGGCGTTCAGGGTTCCCGATGCTTCCAGGGCGGGGACTTCCGGGAGTGATCACACTGGCGCTGGCGTCTTCCGTGAGAATTCGCCCATTTCCGGATTTACGGGATGCCGAAATAGCCTAGACTCGGATGGAGCACCCATTGGACCGGTTGAGCCGGTTTCCGCATGAGAAAACTCCATATCGGGATCATCGATATCGTCTCCAGGGGCCCCACGCGAGCTTTGTATGCTCGCGTCATGAATCCCAATCTTGCCAGCATCATGCCGCAGGCAATCGCTGTATGGTGCAGGGAGGAGGGGCATGACGTTGCCTTCGTCTGCTATACAGGCTTTGAAGATCTGCTGGAGGAGTTACCATCCAAGGTCGATCTGGTCTTCATCGGTGCGTTCACCGAGGCGGCCCATACGGCGTACGCCTTGAGTAGCCTTTTCCGGTCGCAGGGGGCCATCACGATCCTGGGAGGGCCTCACGCCCGGTGCTACCCGGAAGACGCCATGCGGTACTTCGACTACGTACTAGGTTTTACGGACCGCGAGACACTCCGCGATGTCCTCGAAGATTGCTCGCAACATCGGCCGATGGGTGTACACCTCTCAGCCAGGCAGCAGCCGAGAGCGCTTCCGGGAGTCCGTGAGCGTTGGCAGTTCATCGAACCGACCCTCCGCAAAGCACCGCTCATCAAGATGGTTCCCATGCTGGGCAGCCTGGGGTGTCCATACACATGCAGCTTCTGCATTGATGCGGCGGTGCCGTATCAGCCGATGGACTTCGGTGTACTCCGAGAGGATCTGAAGTTCCTGCTGGGAAAGTATAAGCGACCGATCGTAGGCTGGCACGATCCCAATTTCGGAGTCCGATTCGACGACTACCTCGATATTATTGAGGAAGCCGTGCCTCCGGGCGGTATCGAGTTCATCGCCGAAAGCAGTCTGTCGCTCCTTTCGGAGCCGCACTTGAAAAGGCTCAAGCGCAATGGGTTCAAAGCGCTCCTGCCCGGCGTGGAATCGTGGTTCGACTTGGGCAACAAGTCGAAGACGGGCTCCCTGCAGGGGATGGACAAGGTTCGGCAGGTATCCGAACACGTCAATTTGATCTTGAGTTACATACCGTACATACAAACCAACTTCGTGCTGGGGCTCGATACCGACGAAGGGGCGGAACCCTTTGAACTCACGAAACGATTTCTGGACCTGACGCCGGGCGCATTTCCTGGCTATTCGCTGCTCACGGCGTTCGGCCGGGCCGCGGTGCTCAACCTGGATTACCAGCGTGCAAACCGCGTGCTCCCCTTTCCATTCCATTTCCTGAACAACAACCAGGCCATGAACGTCAGGCCCAGGAATTATTCCTGGCATGACTTCTACGACCACGTCATCGACCTGACCAGATACTCCTTCTCCTGGGAAGCAATTCTCCGCCGCTTCCGCGCGACACGAGGGCTGATCCCGCGGGGCATGAACCTCGTGCGGGCCGTTTCGACGGAAGGGTTTGGAAGGCTCAGGTACCACCAGGACGTTCGCCAGCGGCTGGACAAGGACCGGCAATTTCTTCCATATTTTGAGCAGGAGACCACCGAACTTCCCCAGTTTTATCTGGACCTCGTGCGAAAAGACCTGGGGCTGCTGTGGGAGTGGCTTCCGGAAGGGGCGCTCGATCACGATCCCAACGCCTATGCAAAGTCGGAGCGGAGCAGGCAAGCGTCAGGGGTTCTACTGTAGGGGCGCGGTTATCGCGCACCCGCCGTCCGGATCTGGCCGGTGGTGGTAACATCACCTTAAAGTGACGATCCGGCCGGCGAGCGACCGCTCGCTTCTCATCTCATTTGGCGACGAAATCTCCCTGGAGGCTCACTACCAGGTGCGGCTCCTTACCCAAAGCCTCGAAGGTCTGCGCGGCATTCTGAACCTGCATCCCGCATACGCTTCCGTCCTGATCGATTTCGACCCGCGGCTTCGCACCCACGCCGAAGTCGAGAGCTTTGTCCGTCAACGGATGGAATCGGCCATCCACACCACCCCGGCGCCCGGCCGCACGGTGGAGATTCCGGTCTGTTACGGAGGGGACTTCGGACCGGACCTGCCGGACGTCGCGCGACACACCGGGTTCACACCCGTACGCGTGGTGGAACTGCATGCCGCGGCGGATTACCTGGTCTACTTCGTGGGCTTTTCGACCTGTTTCCCGTACCTGGGAGGTCTGCCTCCAGAGCTCGCCACGCCGCGGCTTTCGGCGCCGCGCAAGCACGTCCCGGTGGGCAGCGTGGCGATTGGCGGCGGCCAGGCCGGCATCTATCCGCTGGCCTCGCCCGGCGGGTGGCGGCTGATCGGGCGGACTTCCCTGCGCCTGTTCGATCCCGAGGGCTCGCCTCCCCCGCTGCTGCGGATGGGAGATCATGTACGCTTCATACCGACTCCGGAGTCCCGCTGGTGAGCCACATCCGCGTCATTTCACCGGGGCTGCAAACCACGGTCCAGGACCTGGGCCGCTTCGGCTGGGCCCACTTTGGCGTCTCCGCATCCGGGGCCGCCGACGCGCTGGCTCTGCGTGCCGGCAACCTCCTGGTGGGAAATGCCGAGAATGCCGCATCGCTCGAAATGACCCTGGCCGGCGGGGCTTTCGAGTTCGAGTCCGACACCGTAATTGCGCTGACCGGCTCGGATTTTGGCGCGGGCCTGCCGCTGTGGAGCGCCGTGGAGGTCAAGGCCGGGCAAACCGTGCGCTGCGGTTCGACGCAGTCCGGGGCAAGGTGTTACCTCAGCGTGCGGGGCGGCATTGGGGTGCGCAAGGTGATGGGCAGCGCGTCGGTCCACGTCATGACCGGAGTGGGAGGCCGTGCCTTGCGCTCGGGGGACCTGCTGCCCATCGGCGACTCCGTTGTGCGGCGTCCGCGCAGCCCCGCCCGCGGAGTGCCGGACTACCAGCGCGGCGGCCTGTTGCGCGCCACTCCTGGGCCACAAGCCGATTGGTTCGCCGGCGACTGGTACGCCGCCCGGTATGTGGTCAGCGAGGAATCCAACCGCATGGGCCTGCGCCTCCGCGGCCCGGCGATTCCGAGCCCGGGAGGTCACATGCTCACCGAAGGTGTGCCGCTGGGGGCCGTCCAGGTGCCACCCGACGGCCAGCCGATCATTCTGTTCGTGGAACATCAGACCACCGGCGGGTACCCCAAACCCGCCAACGTGATCTCGGCCGACTTCTGGCGTCTCGGACAATTGCGCCCACGCGACGAAGTGCACTTCGAGATCGTGACCATCGAGCAAGCGCTGACGTGGCTGCAGGAGCAGGAGAAATGGTTGTACGCTTTATAAGGGGCCGGGGGCCGGGGAAGCGCCGCCCGGCGAGCGGCGCTGCGGTAAACGCCTCGTGCCCGGTGACCCAACTCAGAAACGACGCGAGCGTAGCGAGCCACCTTCCCTGGCCCCCGGCCCCTGGCCCCGGTTTTCTTTTCTTTATGATCGATCTCAACTGCGACATGGGCGAACTCGAAGACGCCCAGCATGAAGCCGACCTGATGCAGTACATCACGTCGGCCAACATCGCCTGCGGCGGACACGCCGGAGACGAAGCCACCATGGAGCGGACCACGCGGCTGGCGCTGGAGCGGGGCGTACATATCGGGGCCCACCCGGGCTACCCCGACCGCGCCAACTTCGGGCGCCTCGAAATCTCCATGCCTTCCTCTGAAATAGCACGCACGGTCTGCGACCAGATCGAGCGCCTGGAGGCCGTAGTGCGCCGGCTGGGCGGCGAGATCGCACACGTGAAGCCTCACGGAGCGCTCTACAACGTGGCCGTTCGCAATGCCGAAGTGGCCCGCGCCATCGGAAACGGGGTGGCCCAATGGAACCAGCGGGTGCCCATCTTCGGCCTGGCCGCTTCACCCATGCTCGACGTCTGGCGCGAGATGGGCCTTTCCGTCCGGGGCGAAGCCTTCGCCGACCGCCGCTACGAGCCCGATGGCACGCTGCGCTCCCGCAAGTTTGCCGACGCGCTGATCACCGATCCCGCGGAGGCCGCGGCGCAAGCCGTACGACTGGCGCGCGAGGGTCATGCCCAGACCATCTGCGTCCACGGCGACACCCCCGGCGCCGTCGGAATCCTGAAGGCTTGCCGCGAGGCGCTACTATACGGATGATGAGGTTTCTCCTGGCCCTGGTGGCTGCCGCGCCATTGTTCGCTCAGTGTACGTATACCGTTTCTCCGGCCGTGTTCAACTACAGCGCTGACGGCATCACGAGCTCCCCCATCGGGCCTGCCATGGTAACCGCCCCGGAGGGCTGCACCTGGCAAGCTACTGCCAGTGCGACCTGGGTCAGCGTCAATCTCCCTCCTGCCGGCCCGGCCGGAGTGCCTCAGGGGACCGGTAGCGGCCCAGTGGGATTCTCCGTCCAACGGAATTCAAAACAGGTGGCGCGAACCGCCACTATCACGGTTGGGACCGCCGCCATCACCGTCAACCAGGCTGCCGCGGTGTGCACCTATTCGGTCTCCCCGACCGCCATGAATTTTCCCGTGGGTGGCGGGACAGGCAACGTTCAGGTCGGGACCAACTGCGACTGGTCAACCGGCGCCAACCAAGCCTGGATCACCATACCGCCCAACACCGGGGGGACATTCGACGGCAAGTTCACCTACACCGTGGCGGCCAATGCCTGCCTGACCTCGCGGAGCGGCGCGATTGGTGTAGGCCTCCCGGCGACGCAGGTTCAACCACAACTCCAAATCACCCAGGATGGCTCGCCCAACAACCTGTCGATTGCCCCGGCCACGGCCACCATTGCGGCCGATGCCACGGACGGCAAGCTCAACGTGTCCATCGGGACAGGCTGCGCGTGGAGCGCCTTCAGCGACGTCAGTTGGCTCCGGATCACTTCCGCAACCTCGGGAAGCGGCAGCAATATCCTGACGTACCATGCGGCGGCGAATCCCACTTCGGCGCGGACCGGCAGCATCCACGTCGGCCCCCAGTTGTTCACGCTTACGCAGCAGGCCGCCGCGGCCCCGCCGATTCAACTGACCGCCATCACAAATGCCGCGAGCGGTTCCCAGGATGGCGTCTCGCCGGGAGAGATCGTCTCGCTTTTCGGCAGCAACATGGGACCGGAGGTCGGGGTCGGACTCCAGCTCAGTGCCGACGGCACGTCCATCACCAAGTCGCTCGGCGGCGTGCAGGTGCTGTTCGATGGGACTCCCGCCGCCCTGACCTACGCCTCCGCCATCCAGATCAATGCGGTGGTGCCATACTCGCTTGCGGGGAAGTTCAATACCCAGGTGCAGGTGCAATACCAGGGAGCCACCTCGAATGTCGTGCCATTGTCCGTGCAAAATGCCAGTCCGGGGATCTTCACGTTGGACGGTACGGGGCACGGCGCGGGCGCCATACTCAACCTGGATTACACGGTCAACGCTAACGCCAACCGTGCCGCGCGAGGCTCCGTGGTGCAGATCTATTGCACCCGGGGCGGCGTCACCGACCCCGCCAGCGTGGACGCGTCCATTACGGGTACGCCGCTCCCCATGCTCACGCAACCGGTCTCCGTCCTCATTGGCGGGTCCGTCGCGCAGGTTACCTATTCCGGCGGGGCACCCACCGCGATCGCCGGATTGACCCAGATTAACGTCGTGGTGCCGCCCGGTGTGATTCCCGGCCCGGCCTTGCCCATTGTGGTGGGGATCGGAGCCTGGGTGAGCCAGCCCGGCGTGACGGTGGCGGTGAAGTAAAGGGGCCGTCACTCGGGGGTTGGGGGCTTGGGGCCGGGGGTTCGGGGAAAACGGGTGGTGTATAGTTGACGGGTGCGATTCTCCAGCATGATCACGGCGGTGGACGCTCACGCCGGGGGTGAGCCGGGGCGCGTCATTACCGGCGGCGTCCTGGACGTCCCCGGCAAGACCATGTTCGAGAAGAAGGTGTACCTGGAGACGCAGGCCGACCATTTGCGGCTGCGCATGTTGCGCGAGCCGCGCGGGTACCCGGCCGCCAATTGCAACCTGATCCTCCCGCCGGCCGATCCCGAGGCGGATGCCGGCTTCGTCATCATGGAGCAGGTGGAGTACCCGGCCATGTCGGGCACCAACACCATCTGTGTGGTGACGGTGCTGATCGAAACCGGCATGGTGCCGGTGTCGGAGCCGGTTACCAGGCTCAAGCTGGACACGCCCGCGGGCCTCATCGGCGTCGAGGCCGAGGTGCGGAACGGGAAAGTCCGGAAGGTCACCTTTCGCAATGTTCCGGCGTTCGCGACCCACCTGGATACCCCGGTGGAAGTTCGCGGGCTCGGCACCGTGACGGTCGACGTCGCTTATGGCGGGATGTTCTACGTGATTGCCGAAGCCGCACCGCTGGGCTTCCGACTTACTCCCGACGAGGCGCACGACATCGTGCGGGTGGCGGAGACGATCAAAGCGGCCACGCGCGAACAGTTGCCGGTGGCACATCCCGAGAATCCGGGAATTGCCGGCGTGACCATCGCGCAGATCTCGGGCGCGCCATCCAAGTCCCAGGCCCATCGGAAAAACACCGTAGTGGTTTCGACCGGGACGCTGGACTGGTCCCGGCCGGAATCGTGGACGGGGGTGCTGGACCGCTCACCGTGCGGCACGGGCACGTGCGCGAAGATGGCCGCGCTCCACGCCAAGGGCACGTTGCCGCTCCACCAGGATTTCGTACACGAGGGGATTCTGGGCACGACGTTCACGGGCCGGCTGATCGAAGAGACCCGCGTGGGGCCGTACGCAGCCGTAGTGCCGACCCTCTCGGGACAGGCATGGATCACGGGCTTCGCTCATTATGTGGTGGATCCCGAGGATCCGTTTCCGGA
>JAIQFL010000054.1 GCA_020073365.1 Terriglobia bacterium
TCAGCAGAGTCGACCTGGTCAGGTAGCGTTCATCGCAGATTTCCAGGAAGGCGCGGCGTTCGCCTTCCGCCAGCGGCGCCATGGCCCAGTCATCAACGATGAGCACATCCACCTGGCCCAGCGCCCGTAGCCGCTTGGCGTAGCTGCCATCCGCCCGCGCCAGTTCGAGTTCGCGAAATAACTGCGCGGCCGTGGCGAAGTAGGCGGTGAACCCATCACGGCACGCTTTCTGCCCGAACGCGCGCGCCAGGAACGTCTTCCCAATCCCGGTCGGGCCGATTAGGAAAACGTGTTGGTGGCGGCGCACCCAATCCGAGTCGTGGAGCAGCGAGCGGACTGTCTGCTTGTCCAAGCCCCGCGCCGCACGGAAGTCGATGTCTTCGATGCAGGCTGGACCTTGGAGTCGGCCATCCCGAAGCCGGCGTTCCAGCGCCCGGTTTTGCCGCCAGTTCCACTGGCGGTCTACCAGCATCGCGAAGCGCTCTTCGAAGCCGAGCTGCGCGCTCCCGGGGTCTTCCTGCTGTTGCGTAAAGGCGTCAGCCATGCCGCGCATGCGCATGGTGTACAACTTCTCGATGGTTTGTTGGTTGAGCATAGTTCTCCTTCGGACTTACTGGATTACCGGAGGGTCGATCTCCGGCGGGGAATCGAAGTACCCGGCGCCGCGGATGTTGTCGTGCTCCACGGTAGACTGGGCCGGCGGATCGCCTGGTAGCGGCAGCCGGTCGAGCTGGTTTTTGAGAATCGAGTCCATACTCTGGAAGTTGTAGGCCCGCGCCCTCAGGCAGCGCCGGGCGGCTGCTTCCATGCGCTCGGGCGGATAAGTTTTCGCCAGGCGCAGAATCCCCAGGCAAGAACGATAGCCCTGCTCTGGGTGGCGCTTGGCCTGCAGGATGGCTTCCACCAGTTGCCCCGTCGAGGGTCCTACCTGTTGGCCGTCTTCGATCAGCGTCGAAGGCGTACGCCCCAGATACCGTTGGTGCGCTTTGGGCATGTGCTCGGGCAGCGAGGTCGCTTTCGCCGGCACATCGGACCGGATGTGCGACGCCACCCGGACTCCGCGGTGGAGAACCTCTACGGTCTCCGCCGTCAGGTGTACGTCCACCTCTTGGTGCACCAGCGCGTACGGCACGCTGTAGAAGTGCCGCCCCACCTCGATGTGATAGTCGATGTTGACTCGGGCCGTCTCCCATTCCCCAAACTGGAAGCGCGTGGCCGGCAGCGGCTTCAACGCCGGCCGGTCCAACTGCGCGAACAGCGTGGCCCGACTGCCCGGACGCTTGCGGAACGGCCGCTCATTCAACCGCGCCAGCAGTTCGGCAATCGCCTGGTTCACTTCCTCCAGGGAGAAGAACTTACGCTTGCGCAGGGCGGCCACGATCCAGCGTTGGACTACCTGCACTCCGACTTCCGCCTTGGCCTTGTCTCTGGCTCGATACGGTCGCGCCGGAATGATCGCCACGCCGTAGTGCTCCCCCAAGTCGCGGTAGGTGGGATTCAGATCCGGCTCGTAATAGCTGGGGTGTGTGACCGCCGACTTCAAGTTATCCGGCACCACGACCTCGGTCACTCCGCCGAAATACTCGAAGGCCCGCATATGCGAACCGACCCAACTCCGCAGGTCCTGCCCGCTCGAGGCCTCGGCGAAGGTGTAGCTGCTGGCGCCCAACACCGCCACGAACACGGCGGCCGGATGCACCTCGCCGCTTTCCGGGTTGTGAATCGGAATGGTGGCCCCGGCGTAATCCACGAACATCTTCTCGCCGGCGCGGTGCTCCTGCCGCAGCACCAGGTCGAGCTTCTTCAACCAGCGCCGGTAGAGGTCGCAAAAACGGCTATACCCGTAGCCCTCCGGGTCGTTCTCGCGGCCTTCCTGCCAGACCAGTTGCAGGGTCAGGTCTTTGTGGGTTTGCAACTCCTGGTGAATCTGCGCCCAATCCGGCTCAGGATGTTTCCGCCAAAACGCCGGAACAGGTCGCTGCGGAAACAACGTCCGCTCCACCTGCGCATCATCCCAGTCCGCCGGCAACGGCCACCGGACTCCGGCCGTCTGCGCCGCGGTCAGGTACTCATGCACGGTGCTTTGCGAAATCGAACAACTGCGGGCAATCCGGTGCTGGCTCAGCCCCAGCGAATCCAGACGTAGAACCTCTTTCAACTTCCGCATGGTCAGCCTCTTCTGTGGCAACTCCAGGGGTCCTCCACCTCTCAGTGGAACCCCTGGCTCACCACGGCTGCCCTGCGCGTCGTTCCAATCTCATGCCGATCACGATTCCGAACTACAGCCGTAAAACTGATCGGCATCAGTTCGGAACACTGATCGGCATCACTTCGGAACGGTGATCGGCATCAGTTCGGAACGCTGATCGGCATCCCTCGGAATCCGCACAGTGGGGCGCACCCCAGTCAATTGCGTCGGACCCGTTCACAAATCAACTGCACGCAGCCCATCGCGATCTCGATAAAGTGAAGCACATCAATCTGCTCTGGAAGTTTCGGAACTCACTGCTTCACGCGGTCCATGATCCCGGCGGCCATGATCTGAGAGGCGGCGACGAGCCGTATTACGTCGGTGACATCACTACGCATACCTGGCAATTGGTGATACCGGACGAATTCTTGCGCAACCTTGTGACGGTCTCCCTCCAAAACCTGCTTACGTTCTGCCGAAGAGAGGGCCGGGATCCACAGGCGCACCTCGGAAGAGATCTGTGGGTTTGACGCACCGCCGGTGTTCAAGAGGCGGCTTCCTTTCTCGTCGCCTGCAACCCCTTTCGGCTGCGCTTCCCGGCCCCGACTGCCCGTCCGGCATCCTTACGTGTCAACCATTCCCGACTGTCCGGCTCGTCTACTGCTCAGTCAGTCAGTATTTTCGCTTTGGTGGCGCCCGCAACAAGAGGCCGAAGCCACTACGCCTCGGCGGCATCCTAGTGTGAACTCAGCTGTTTGATGAGCTCCTGTAAATCGATGAGGTGGCGTTCCGAGAAGACGATGCGCCGATCCTCACCACATAGGCGAAAGACGATGGCAGGCTCCAGGGCGCCGCCCTCAGCGACCGTGCGAAGAGCGAGAATCTGTTCAACGGGGTCCGTCATCTCAACCCCGCCGTGCTGGAACTTCGCCGAACAGTTTGCGCAGAGACAAAGGACGTTACCCAGACGATCGATTGTGCGGGCTTTGGTCCGCGATACCAAATACTTGCTGATAAAGAACGGTTCTCCGTTACGCTTTCGGAAACCTTCCCCACAGATCTGGCAGCATCCCCGGTATTCCTCGACAAGCTGCTGCCTGATGACGGGATCCGGGCACTCCCACTCCTGCCTCAAAACCTCGAAGATCCTTTCCTCTCGCGGTGGCTCGTGAGCATGGTCGGCCGCAATCTCGGCAGCAGTTCGCTCACGACGATGGCCGGGCCGCGTGACAAGCCCTGCCCCGCCCGTCGGTTCGCCCGCATGCGGCTGTGATTTGCCTGGCCGATCGAAAACCTCTTCGAGCTCAGTTCCGTAGTCAAATACTGTTTCGGCAACTGCCGTGACCTCGTCTGTCGTCTGTTGACGGTCATCGCCGTTGGGCGCCTGCAACGAAACATCGGGCTGCTGATTGCTCTTACCGATCTCTTCACCGAGCAGTGTCTTGCCCTCAACGGAAAGAGACCAATCCCGTTTTGAAATCAGTGAGCGAGCACGGGTAGCGTCGGAGCAGAGCACCTGGAAGACGAGACTCTCCACATCACGGTATGGGCGATTCTGCATGATGCCCCTGGCGATGGTTTCAGCGGCCTCCTGACGTACGGCCTCCCTGTCGTTTCCTGAATCCTCAACAAATAACCGCCTGTTTCTGAGATCCCAATACGCCAATCGCTTGCCCACGACTATGAACCGACCAAGCGTGAAAATGATGCTGAGCTCCGCAACAGACTCTTCACTCGTTTCAGTTAGAGCGGTCAAAATGTGCCCCTGATCGAGGCGTTCGAATTGCTCTTTGTCCAGTGTGTTCGCTGCCCACGCAATGATTTGGGCCTTGGCGGCGGCTGTCAGAAATGTTGGCCGAGCAACCGACACCGCTGACGACCGGTTCATGCACATGATACTGACGGATTCCGAGAGGAATTTTGCACCCAGAGTCCGATAGAGATCCTCGATATCCGCGTATGAAGCCTTCTCTGGCCGCCAGACGAATGCAGCATCGCACTTTGCGAACAGACGTCGAATTTCGCCATCATCTGCCACGTACGACTCGCTCGGGCTCTTAAACCCCTTCTCCCGACACCAAAATTGCACTGCCGCCGCGAAGTCCGCCCACCAAGGTGGTGGTGGCAAGCCCGAACGGATTCGACGGCAGTCCGGCAGCAGCGCCTGGAAGATTTGGGTCATCGGCCGCTCGATCTCGGTTCCATCCGAAGACGACGTCGCTAGGGTCAACCAGCGGTTGGCGAAGCTCTCGGCGTCGACATCCGGCTTGACGCCCAGGTCCTCGACGAAGAAATCCCGTAGTTTCGGATACGCGAGTTCCAGATATCCAAAACTGTCGCCGAAGGTCTCCGCCCGATCCGACCAGACGACTTCGTTAGTCCGGGACCATCGTTGCGGGTGGTCAGGCAAATGTATCAGCGGCTTCACCGTGAACTCCTGCCGGAGGCTCTTGCCAGCATTGAGGTGCGCCAGCAACCCGTAGACCTTCAGTGCAAGCGCCTGATTGCTCGCACCGTCCTCAGATTGTGCTTCAAGTGCGCCCACCAGGTCCCTCGGTGCCGCAGTTCGACGCACTCCTAATAGGTCAATCGCCCAGTCTGGTATATCGTCAGCGATATAGGGCACTACCTTACCAAGTACGGCAGATATTGTCTCGTCCTTGACGAACGCCTTCTTAGGGACAACGGCTCCAGTGGTCGCGGGAAGCCACGCGGCCCGCTTCAGATCCCGAAGGAACTCCGATTCGAAGGCCTTTGCGTGAGATCCGCGGTAAGAATACTCGACCCGCGCCTCAGTCCACGCCTGTCGCGTTCCGGCCGACGACGAAGCCTGCCGGCGCATCCAGCCCGCTAACGCTGTCGCCTTTCGATCCGGATTCTCCAGCGCTTGACCACTCCCGAGTTGGGAGAGCCATGCAGGCGAGATAGGATTTTTGAGCATCTTGGTGCCGCTCGATCGTTCGGTCGTCGCTGCAAAACAGGCCTTTTCGTACTCCGATTGCTCCGCGTCGTTCCACTCTGGTACGACATGCCGCCTCGGTAGAGGTGTATCCGTTATCCGCCGGCGAATGAAAAACTGGCGCAGGACGTCCCGGTCGACTGCCACAGTTCTATCTTGGACATAGCGGTTCGACAGAACGGCCAAGTGCCGTCGGTCTTCAGCAGTTTCAAAGACGTGCTGCCAGCCAGTACCCGGTTCCATGGCTGCGGGCGTAACCACGTGCTGAATACCAGGAGCCGCAAAAAGGGTACTCAATTTCTCCCGCCGTTTGTCGCTCAACACGACAGGAAACTCGGCAATATGGTCAGTGCCGGCACAATACCGCGCTAGAAACCTGGTCCCCGTGATTATGGCGAGCTCGTCGAGTTGAAGGTTCTCGCGATTCAAACGATCTGTGATGTCAACACAGTAGTTTGGTTGGCTAAACGGGTAGACGCGCAAGATGTCCGGCAACCAGGTCACCAAGGCCGGTCGCTTCTCGATTAGGGACCTAAATTCGGAACGCAGGAATGCAATTGGACTACGGATGAGGGCCGGAACGGTTTGCAGAAAAGCCCTGTCTTCCGACGAAGCGCTCAAGTATATCGGCTGTTTGGCTTCGCAAGAAAGCCTGCGGCCTTCAATTGGGATAATCGGGCATGCGCGCAGCTCCTGGGCTAGAGAGTCATCGATTGTCAGCGTCTTCAGGTACTCGTAACACTTAACAAACCACTCCAGTGAGCGCTGGGCGAGCCAATCTGGATCGCGGAGGCAGTGCACCGTATCCTGGATCGTCACGACCGGGACGCCGAGCTCATCCAACTGTGAATTGAAGCACTCGATCCCTGATGCGACCAATCGCTCCCGACAGAACGACACGGGTGGATCTTCGGAACTGAATAACTCGCGGAATTGCTGGTCAGCCCTCCGGGCATCGTCCGGCGTCATGAGCTCATCACCATGATGCCTCACGATAACGGCCGTGGTCTTCAGCGACTCATGGATGCCGGTAGCAACTTCTTCAAAGAACTCGGGCCGATCATTATCGGCCAACAGCGGCAAGAAACGATAGGCCTGGTATCGATACTCGCGTTCTACCAACAGCCCAAGGAACGCTTCCACAAAACATGGCGCGATGCAATCCCGGAGCCAGTGATTCCAGGGCTCATCTTCCTTTATCCCCTCCCTCGACGACGTCAGGAGGAAGTCGGCATTCACTAAAAACGGCAAACCACTTCCCGTTAGGACTGGCAGATACGCGTAGATATCCCCGCGTGAGTCTACGGTCTGGGATAGGGGTAACGCAACAGTAATATCGCGCTCGACGATTTTCTCCCGTTTCGCTGCTGAGATTTCAGGCGGCCGCTGGAAGGTGAGTGTCTTAACCCAGTACGATTCTCCGGGCGAGGGTACTGCTTCCGAATCCGCCACGATCTCACAGAGGAGATGCACTAGGGGGGCAGCACTGTCTTCCTTGATTACAGTGCACTGATATGCGCCGTCAATCTGAATTGAGAGCGACTTGAGCTTTTTCAAGAACAGGATCGTCTCGGCTGCCACGCTTCTCAGCGAATTCGACAATTCGGAGAAACAGCCTGGTTTTAACGGGAGAATAATGGTTGTGCATCCACCATTGATGCGAGGTGGAATGCGATCCACCCAGACCGGAACAATGTATCCGAGAGCTGTCAGGGAGTCTGATTCAGGAAGCCGAATGCTGTATCCGTTTGAGAAGACGTGCGGATTACTTGTGACCTGGAAGACCGACTTGAAGCCGATTCCCTTCTCGCCAATATAACCCTCCTGTTTTGTCTTTGTTGATTGGCCCACGTCACAGATCGCATCGATATTGTCCGGTTGAAACCCGATTTCGTTGTTCTCGATTATCAGGGCCCCTTCAGCGCCGGAAGTGCAGGTGGGATCGTCGGATGTCAGATGAAATGAAAGGGTCGGATCAACGCCGCGGGCGTAGTGGTTGTCTTCAGCGTTCTGGATCAATTCAAAGATGAAATGAACATCCTTAGAATACAGACCCTCAGATAGGTGTTCGATGGTTCGCTTGAGCTTCGCGGACAGCGGGTTCTGCTGTAGTAGACAGTTCCGCTGGTCGTCGATCCAGAATGTCTCTCGACGGATATCGAATATGTGGTTTCGCGGATCCATCAGTGGGTGACCTTCATTACTCCAAATGCTATTGGCTGTGCAGTAATATCGGCCTCACCAATCGCCCGGTCAATTTCCTGCCGCCGACGCTGATAGTCGGCCTCGGCGGAGACGATCTGGGACTGGCGCATCCTGCGAATCCGCTCGTCAGTAGCCTTAGCAAGTTGCTCGCCAAGAAGCGCGAGTCGTGCCCGGTGGCTTGTTTCCAGGCTCGCTATCCGATACGCAGCCAACTGCTGGGTCTTCTGCACGTGCTGTCGTTTAGCCTGCGTCCAGAGTGCGTAGTGCTGCCCATCAAGCATGTCAAACACTTTGGAGTCAGGCATCGTTTCGTAGCCATCAATCGGCGTGGCGCGGGTAATCATCTCTGGAAAGAGCTTCGTCAACTCAGCCACGGCACAGACGGGCTGCAGCGTTAAGTCCTGCTGAAGCCCCTGGTGCCGCCATTCGTAGATTGTAAAAGGGTAGTCGCCAGCCGGCACGGAGGCATCTTGGACGGCGAACACGCATGCCAATCGGTCGGCGCACTCCGTTGAGCGGGCTGCCTGACGC
This sequence comes from Terriglobia bacterium, assembly GCA_020073365.1. GTDB lineage: Bacteria > Acidobacteriota > Terriglobia > Bryobacterales > Bryobacteraceae > JAIQFL01. The sequence goes on from JAIQFL010000054.1 coordinate 7,887, forward strand.
ACAAGCGGATGGACCGGTGTTATCAGTGTGGCGTCTAGATTATCCGAGGCGGAAGCAGCGTCAAACGTAATACTCAATAACGGGCTGGCACCCTTTAGCCAGTTCTCCCATTCTCGAAATGTCACCGAGGTTTGGCGCGGCAACTGGACGAAGTCTTTAAAGAGTCGAGCGCGAGCCTCTTGAGACAGCCGCAGGGTCTTCAGAGGCTTCTCTCCAATGATGTAGTCCTGTTCAGAACCACATGCCATCTTCAAATACATCCGCGCCAGATTCTCCATCATCGCGGGCGAGAGCCAGTAGCTGGTGACGTCGCGCAAAGCTTCGGCATTTTGATCAGATGGCACTCTGATGGCGAACAATTCCGCCTGGCGGTCCTCGAGCTCTTGCTGCTCTCGGATCAGCCGAATCTGGTTGTCCGCCAGTTGGTGCAGCTTCTCTTGACGCTCGGTTTCTGAAAGGGTAAAATTCTCCGCAATATCCCGTAACTCCCGCGTGATCTCCCCTAGGATCTCATCGCTCGCACCCAGTTCACGATCAAATACTCCGATGCGCAGAAGACAGCGCTGATAGATATCCCCATCGACTGTCCCGGGCGTGACCATATTGAAGATGCGAACGGTCTCGCTGTTCTGACCCCTGCGATCAATTCGCCCTATGCGCTGTTCGATCCTCATCGGATTCCATGGCAGGTCGTAGTTCACGATGCAATCGCAAAACTGGTAATCGAGGCCTTCGCTGCCAACTTCGGAAAATAGCAGGACGTCCAGTGCTTCAGGGTGGCCACGATCGAGCTTGAAACGGCGGCGGATGTCCACTCGATCTTCGTCTGGCACGTCGCCGTGAACCAATCCAACGCGGCAGCCCGCATTCTCCAAGTCGTCAAACAGGTAACCGAGTGTGTGCCTAAAGCTGCTGAACAGCATGATGCGATGGTTTGGCAGATTTTGCTTCTCGCTGACAATGCTGCGGAGTGCCTCGAGTTTGGGATCGTACGGGTCAAGTTTCTCGGCTTGGTCCAGCACATCCCGAATTTGGTTCTCAACCCTGCTATCGATGGTAAGATCTTGCTCCGCGCCTTCAAAATCAGCTTCGGACGCAGCCGTTAGTGGGAATCTTCGTGTAAGGATATCTCTGAGCAGCGGTGCAAGACCAAAAATGCAACTTGCCGCTTGACGTCGGATCATCGTCATCATGAACTTCACGTTGCCGGTCCCGTGAAGCCGCGTAAGTATGGCAGCCTGGGTCGCGAGGAGATCATCGTGAAGGCGGCGCTGTTGCGGGGTAAATTCAATCAAGACGGTCTCGGGCTTGCGCACAGTGAACTCGCCAATATCCCGCCGACGGGTCCTATTGATCATCCCGGAGAATGTGTGCAACTGCTCCAGCTGATTTATGCAGGCGATCCGATCCTGCGCGGACACAACCGGCCGTCTTAAGACCTCCCGTACAGACTGAAAAGTCGGATCGTGGGTCAGTGCTAGTTCGCCCCATGGCGTTGTTGCGGCCCCTTCAAGTGCGGCCAGGGCATCACCTTGCCAACCCTGACGTTCCAGCCGAACCACCGTGACTGCGGCGTTGATGAACGGATTTGGAGCGGCCATCGTCTCGAATGTCGGAAGGTCGCGAATGAGATCTGGTCGAAGCAAGTTGAGCAGAACGAACAAATCCGTGCTGCCCATTTCCAGCGGTGTCGCTGTCAGAAACAGTACGGCCTCCGCGTTTTCGCAGAAGAACCGAACGCACCGATGGGAGAAAGTACTCTCGTTCCGAATGTGCTGGGCCTCGTCAACGATAACCAAATCGAACCGTGGCGGCGGATTGAGATCAAGCAGGCCCTTCCGCTGACGCCTGCCCGTACCCATGCTTCCAAACAAAAGGTCCTCATCGAATTGCGAGTAGGGGACAATCGCCTTCGAATACTGCTCGGGCCAGACTCCATCAAGGTCCGTTTCGCGAATGCAGTAGCGGAGCTTGTCGCCATCAAGCGGTGTGAATCGCTCATCGAATCGCCGCATTTCCACCTCCCACTTGCGCTCGGTGATGAGCGGCTTTGGGCAGATAATGAGGACGCTGCGGATATCGCGCCTGGCTTGAAGTTCTCTCAGGATCAAACCGGCCTCGATCGTCTTGCCAACGCCCACTCCATCCGCTATTAAGAGACGTGGGCGTTCCGCTCGGACAAACTTGAGGACAGGGCGAAACTGGTAGGGAACGCAATCTATCCGTCCGGCATTGAGCGAGTAGAGAACCGAGAGTGCAGGATGCCGGATCTGAATGCCGGTCAGATGGCCGTGAAAATCCGTCAGCGAAAGAAGTTTCAATGAAGCTGCGGCCACCGGCGCAGCCAGTTGTGACTCGTAGTAGGTCACAACTGATCCCTCTTGGAATACCGAATAGCGCTTCTCAGGTTGTCCAGGCATGATCGCGACTATTGCCCCTCGCAGGGACGGATTGGATTTTGGAGTGACGAGTTGACCCACTTTGAATGCCGAGGTCCGTGGCTCGATAATTTCTGCAGGCGGTTCTGGCTGAGGTCTTGTTGGATAGGAGGGTGGCACCATTATGGCTGCCTTTAGCTTGCGGATCTCTTCAAGCAGGGCATCGCGTGCGTCGATAATCATGGCAAATCGCTGAATCGTGTCCAGGTCGCGATAGACATCATCGTTGGAGAACTCATCAACACTAGCGTGGGCCCATCGATCGCGAACTGACCGCATTTCCTTGACGTAGTGCCGTGCCTCCGCGGGCGGATGCTTGGCTTCGGAGATTGTGTACCAATTCTGATCGAGGACGCGAAGGAGCGCCGCAAGATCAAGGCCAGACAATGCTGTGATCTTGCGTTGATCAACCGCGCGCTGCTGCTGGTACGACAGGGCTCGCACCACCAGCTCGTTCCACCAGTTCTCAGAGAGGCTCGGCAGTAGTCCCTCTAGGTAGCGGCAGAGATCACTCGCCGTTTCTTTCAATACACCAGAAATCCTCGCATTCATAGGTCGTGTCCGTAAACCCTGCGAAACTCCTCAGCGGCTCCAACTTCGGCGCCGAGACCGTGGCGCACCGCATTGCCGCTGCAGGCATCAAGAATCTAATAGTAGAACGTTGCATTCTGTCGCGCAGGGGGGCAACGACCGCCAACGATGCCGACTGCCGAGCGACTTTGGCCCTCCTACAAGGCAAAACTACCGAGCCTCCCGAAACTGAAGGGACGAAGGTCCTCGTCGGGGATTGCGGCTGGTTTCGCTTCGACTAAGGCGGTGCCGTGACCGCACCTCTGCTGCAACCGCGGCGAGATCCGTGCCACAGTTAGCTGGCCCTTAATAGCGTTTGAAGGTCAAGGAAATGGGAGTCGACGAAGCGAACTGATCCCACTTCGTTTCCCAGCTGAACGGAGACAACGGGCTCACTTGCCAATTTGACAGCGGCTTGAAAACGCTCCAACGCGGCAGGATCACGTTTCACGAGCTCGGTGTACTTGGCGGCGCACAGAGGACACAGCGCCAAGTAGAGCGCTTGATGCTCCTGAGGAAGGATGTTGACTGATTCTACAGATTCGAAATAGTACTGGCCGTCCCGTTTCTTGAACGGCATCTCCTCCCGGCAGATTTGGCAGACCATCAGCCCTGCAGTGTTGGTGTAGGCCTCGCGCAGCCAGGTAGCCGGATTGTATGCGGGTTCGGACGTTCGGACGCTTCGCGACCGCTCCTCGTAAGTCTTGAGTGGAGCTGTCGCAAGCTCACGGGCGAGCCGATGGGCCCTTTGGTCCGGGTTCGGAATTGGGCGAGATGGGAAGTCAGGCTTCTTAGCCTTGGCGTCAATTAACTCGCGAACCTGTGCGTACAACTCTTCGTCCTTGGCAATCTGCTTCGCCAGGATTAGCGTCTCGACATCTACGCCGGCCTTCTTCGCCAGAATGGCCTCATCGTCCATCTTCATACCCAGTTGTCTGGCGAGTTGCTCATCAGGACTGAAGTCGTGAGGCAGTTCGCCGAACGAAAACATGGCCGGCTTGACGAAAACTCCTTCTGATGACGGCAGCCACGCGCATTCGGAAAGAGTCTTCCCCATGTTGGACCAGGTGAGCGCCGAGGTCCCCCTATAGAAGTTCGGCAGGTTTGATCGCTCAACATCGCCCCGGATTTGCGGACAATGCGGACGAGCGATCGTCTCCCAGACGTAGGCAGACCGTTTGGGCGTCGGAAATGATACGGCATAGCGAAGCCCGTCAACAGTGAATTCCGGGTCGAAGCCTTGCTTTCCGCGTCGAAAGGAACCCTTAACTGCAGGGAGATTTGTGTTGTTCGCCGAGTCGGGCTTGTTGGGATGTGAAACTCGGACTGCCCGAGCGACTCCGAGGTCCCTGAGTAGTTCAGAGAATTCTTCTGTGTATATTTGACTGAGGAACCAAGCGCTGGGATTGCCAGCAAAGTAAATGGCGAGTTCTTCGTTCTCGTCGTACACCTCCCCCGGCTTTCGATAGGATTCAATCCCCGTACCAGCATTCCGAGAAAGGACAATCGGAGTATCGCGGACGAGCGAAATCAGTTCAGTACGTTTCTCAGCTGCAAGCTTCTTACGAGCGTTGTCGATCAGGCGAATGTGTCCAAGGTGGTCTTCGACTGTGTACGGTGGAGAGCCATCGCGATAAACAGGTAGAAATTTCTCCCTGACCGTCGCGACTATATCGAACTCACCGAGGCCCAATTTCTGGAAAAAGGCACGAGTAGAGTCGCTTGTAAGGAACACCGCTTTGACAAGCGGAACATCACCCCATTGCAGTCGGGAGTCAAGGTATACGGCTGGAGATCCGTCAGCCCGGAAAGGCGGAACCTGCCGATCGTCGTTGAGACGGATGATCGGTGCCGACCGTGCAGGCCCAGGAGCATCCCGGGGGGTTAGCGGCTTTCGCCAGAGCGCCTCCTGGCCGGCGAGGAACTCGTAGAACCTCCTCATCCATTCATCCGAGGTCGCCTCAAGGAAATGCTGGTCCAATTGCGCTACTACGGCCTCCGGAGTGACCTCCTCGATATTGAGGACTTGGCGGAAATAACTGTAGAGATCGGGCGTGCGAGCCTCCGTGATCTCGGCCGTTACCCATTGGATTCTTTGAGCCGCGCCCAGGAGGCTGGTCAGTGTTTCTGAAGGGAAGAGATTCCTGAGATCGCCCGCGCGGGCAATCTTCACGTCCTTCGGGTTGACGAAGTCGCCGGAATCAGTAGGGATCAGGGCCCTGGTTCTCAGCGCTGTCGCCACAGATTCGAAAATCGGTCGAAACATTGTCCCAGGCAGGAAGTCGGCTTGACGAATTGGTAGTGTCCGAAGCGATCCGACCGTTAGCATACCAAGGTCCGGCAACTGCGCTAACGTCGAAGCCACAAGGGTTGCAGTTTCGGCGACAAGCTTTCGGTTCCACTCGTCGTCCTTGGGCACATTGTCGCGGGCCGGCGTTGTCCGGTATGGTCCCTGGATGAGGAATCCTAATCCTGTGAGCTTTTCCGTTGGGAAGAATACGCTTAGCTCGCAAGCGTCCAAGCGGGCGACATTCTCTCTGCCGGTCTTTTCATCCCGTACCAGGCTGAATGCGGCTTCGACGCGGAGGGGATCGACGCAGGTTTCGCTTGTGATCGGAGCTTCAAAGACAAGCCACGTTTCCTCATCTCGGCGATCCTTCCTCTCCCCAATCACAGAGATGCGGCGCGCAGGACCGCAGGGCTTCTCCTGACGGTGGTAGCGGCCGATTGAACTCAAGTGCGAAGACCATTCAATGAACTTAACATGACGTAGGAAGAGCATCGTACGCGAATTGAGAGTGTTGAGCCGCTGGGCAATCTCGCTGCAGGCCGTATCCGCCGAGACGTCGTCTCGATTGAACGGTAGAACGAAGAGGGTCGTCCAGGGCGAAGCGACAGCAACGGGATCAGCGGCGATGGGTCGGATGTACTTTTCGATTGCGAAATGTTCGTCGCCGCAGTGGATCTCCGGTCGCAGGGTATACGCGTAGACCGATTTGAAACCGATGCCGAACTTTCCGATCTGGGTCAGGTCGTCTTCCTTCGTTCCCTCCGCAATGCCGCACACCCCACGCACGTCCTTCTCGTTGAACAGGCGCCCGTCGTGCCGCACCTCAAGCCCATCGGCCCGGAGATCGAACTGAACGCCCGTCGCTCGGGCATCCTCCGCGTTCTGCAGCAGCTCAAAGATGAAGTGCGTCCGCTCGGAGTAGAGTCGCTCTAGGAAAGTGAGGTGCCTTGTGCCTTTCCCATACTCCTCAAGATTATCCCTGCAAATCTTAGCGTAGTCGCTCGGCATAGACTGTTTATGGTCTCACCTGAGTCGCCCGGATGGGACGGACGCTTCGCCATCGGACCGGCAGGAGAACGGCCAGCTGCGCGTGCAGGGTTCCAGGTTGCGCTCGGGCAGCCTTACGACTCGTTCGATTATGCAAGAACCCGAAACCTACCGCTTCAGGTAGGGTGCCCGCAACCCCTTGACTACGACAAACCGCTAATGCGCGACGCCCACGGCCAACGGTTCATACGCTGAGAGTTACGAGAGTCTGGATCCCGATCGCATCCAGGATTTCCTGAAGTCGAACGATCGCCACATTTTGATAGTCATTCTCCTCGTAGCGGCTGATCACCTGTTTGCTCACCCCGAGTCGTCGAGCCAACTCGGTTTGCGAAAGACCCTTAGCAATTCGTAGTTTCGTGATGAAGGGTGCGATTTGATCGAGCCGCTCGATGCCCGGAATGGCTAATTGGCCGGACTTCAATTGATCGTACTCCCTCAATTCGTCCTCCAGTTGCCGGATCATGCCAAGGTAGCTCGCACGGATTGCCGCGGAGCGTTTGCCTGCCTCGTTCGTGTCTACCTTTGCAAGTGCTCGCCGGAAGCCCCCAATCTGAGCCACTGTCCGATCCCGTTGAGCGTCGCTCTTTATCATGATCGTGCCGCCTTCACCACTTGAATCACGCCGCGGGGTTGACCCTCGCGGTCCCGTCGAAAGAACTCCGGAAAACCGATTTCCGAGCTGGCTTGCATTGCAGGATGAATGAAGAATTCAACCCCGTACTCGCTCCACATGCGCCACTTCCACTTGCGTACGAGCGGCACCAAGACCAATTCGAAGTCGATCCAGTAGGGATCGATGCGGTCATAGACGGCCTCGTCGGGCTCAACCCAGTATCCGTCGATATCACCGGGATCTGGCTTCTCCGTACAGAAGCTGCCGTCAATGTAGATCTCTTGAATGCCGGCCACCCAAAAAGCCTCGACCGCCACGCGGAGTCCCTCCAACAACCATCGACGACGGGGCGTGAACCCGAGGCGCCTCCCGATCTGCCCTAATGTTGCCTGATGACTTCCCGGTGGCAACCCGCCGGTATTAGGGTCAAACGCCGGAATCAAAAGGCAACCTCCATCATCTCAAGGACAATCATAATTGTCAATATATATGCTGTCAACGTGCCATGACAACATGGAGTCATCGGGGCGCGAGGGCTTTTTCGCCGAGCAATATGGCGCCGCTGATTGCATAAAGGGCTAGATTGTATAGCGCGTGTGAAACTGCAGCGGGCGCCGTCGATCCAGAGCGCCACCTGATCCAGCCGTAGAGGGTTCCCGTTGAGGTGATGCACGCCAATTGTAGCCAACTGACGCCGGGCTGTGCGAGATGGACAGCAGCAAAGACCACCGCCGCGAAAACCACAACCGACCGGCGCCAGCCAGCGTCATTGGCTGCCTTGCTCAGCAACCAAATAAGGAACGCGAACAGATAACCGCGGAACACGATCTCCTCGAGCACAGGCCCTAGCGTTACCTGAAGGGCGATGAGCTTCCAATTGTCGCCCAGTCTCATGTTTTGCCCTGAAATAGTCCCGATCGCGAAGACGATGATGCCGGCCAGGATGCCGCTCACGGCGGCGAGCACCCAATTTGAGCGGGCGGTTGAACACCAGCGGGCATGATCGAGGCCCAGGCTTCTCAATCGACCTAAGTTTGCCCGCGCGTAAACCAGGAATGCTGTTGTGCCAACGGCACCGATGATGCCGGTCTTGCTCCCTGGCGATGCCAAGAACTGCCAACTGCCGAGCAGCAACACCCAGAACACGACCTCCCGGCATTCGCCGATCTTGAAGATCATTGATAACCCCGCATCTCTCCTGCGACGAGCGGCGACGTCGTGCAGGCGACTATGTGTTGGTCGATTTCTCGCTCTTCCACCGAAGCACTGGAGTTGGTACAGTAAAAAAGCTTTGACCACCAGTCCAAGCGGCCTCCCCCAGAAATGAGCCGTGGATGGCGAAAAGAGACACCGCAAACCTCGTTCTCAACGTTCGGCGCGACAGAAAACAAGAAGCACTGCAGGGGGCACTCCTGGTGCCTTGGCGGCAGTTGGCGGATGGCGCAGCGGCATTCGCGGAATGGCACCTGATCATTTTGTGGGTGCGGGTCATTACTGAAACCGCAGAGCAGCTTCCACAAATCGTGCGCGCCGCCCTGCAGTCTCGGTGCCCCGGGTTCTTGGAGAGCCAGAGGCGGAAACAGAGGGACAGTCTTCCCGTTTGGAAATCTTTGGAAGAATGGGTCACCGCTCACCAATTCGCCACGGCAAGAGCCGAGGGCTGGTTTGATGCCCTGATGTACTACGCCTACGAGGATCTCCGCACAGAGCAAGCCTGGACGACGTGGGAGCGCACCAAGGCCGATTGGCACCAGACGGCGCCGGTCAGATGGCCGACGCTGGAACACTGGACGTCGGAAGTCCTTGCCACCCGCAGCCTGGCCTGTCCCGGAACCGAGAAGGCCCGGGCTGTTCATGCTCTTGGAGCGGTGGAAGCGTCGCGCCTCAACCAAGCCGTCACCGCACTGCTCGAATCGCGAGCATTCGCGCTCTGGATCGACACTGCCTCCAAACCGGGGCAACCCCTTCATGAAGCCGTAGCGAATGAACTGCGAGACCGATGCCCCAAGCTTCTGCCCGCTTCCGGTCCTGGCCCTCTGTGGATCCGATCTCTTTTCTATAGCCTCATTCGTTCCGGCGAGTCGAACTGGCGGAGCGCGGCGCGGTCCGAAGGATGGTACGCGGCACTGCGCTACGAGGTCGTTCACCACCCTCGTTACCAACGGCTCATTCATTACAATCAGCGGTGCCATGATGAGTGGTCCCAAGCTGGTCCGAAGTCCTACCCGTTGTTCTCCGAATGGCTTGCAGCTGCCGACGGCTACTGTGTTGTTCGAAGAGCCTAAACCTCATTCGTTGTCCACTCCGGCCGCTTTTTGCTTGGCTGCGCGGCCCGGATATCCCATCTCGCGAAGCCAGTCTTGCATGTCCACGCTCAGGCTCTCGAATGGAATCTTCTCCGGATGGTCAGCGAGGAACTTCGACACCGAACTATCGGTGATGCGGCCACCTTTGGTAAGGAGAAGCTTTTCGGCGACCCAGTATTGAACCCTGGCAGGTGGAACCGCGAACATGTCGGCGACATCCTTGACTTTGAATCCGCCCAGACTCTCTGCCGTGTAGTCGAGATCCCGAAGCCGCTTCCGGACAGCCGCAACAGTGCGGCCGAGCCGCTCCGCAATCAGTGCCAGCGACGCATTGCTGTCGATGGACCAGAGCAGGTGGCTCTCATCCGCGTCTGTCCAGCGCGGCGCCCTTCGCCGGCACAACTTTAAGTATGCCGCGCGTTTCTTGACCGAATACCAGGACCACTGTGGTTGGTGCTGCCGGATAGCACGCCGCGCGGCGCGCAGACCGCCCCGTGCCCAGGCGATCTTCAAAACGTCATCCAACTCCGCAGTCCAGCGGCAAGTTTTCCCCCTGGGCTTGCCGACCTTCCGGCCTTTCCTCCGGCCTGCCTTCATATTATTCCCCGCCCGCTGGTGCTGCCTTGTAGTGCTTGATGCCCCTCGAACCGCCGCCGAGTTTCGACATTCGCCAGATTGGCTCTCTACTGAAATAAGCAGTTCGCGGCCAGGAAAGTCAGATTTGGATCTGCCTGGAACCATGAAATTGATCACACTCACCACCGCCGTTTGATGAACAGAGATGTCCGTAGCCGGATCGGAAAGCAGCTTGTCAAAATTTCACAACGATCTCCCGTGGGGGACTTCAGGTCGGGTCGCGAAACTGTGACCGCGATCGCTGCCTGGACCTTCTCGCTGCCGGGTTGCTGTGTGCTGTCTGGTTGCGAGGGTGTCCTTAGCCGGTATCGTCTGCTTGGTCTACAAGCCGATAGACCGTACTAGACCGTACGAAATCTCGCCCCATAAACGTTTTGGACAGCTAAACCATGCAAAATCTTTCTAACTTTTTATCGCGTCTGTGGCTTATTTAGGTAGAGGGGATGCTCGCGTTCGATTTCATCCATGATCAACCCTCTGCCGACGACTGTTCGCATGGGCCAAAGCGATGGGAGAGGCACAGGGGAGGAAACGGGACCGAGGCTCCGACCGGATACCAGAGTTCTGGATCCGGCCCCAGGATATGCGCGGCAGTCCACTTGACGCACGCCTCCTTGAAGCCTCGCGGAAGCTTTGGCCGTGGGCTTATCGACACGTTGAAGTCGAGTTACACGATGGCGCGCGTGCCGCAGAACTTCTGGAGCAAGTCGCCATGGAGGTGTCTGCTCGGCTTCGCGACGAGCCGGAAGTGGAACGCAACCTAAGCGGTTACCTGATTACGGCGTTCCACCACTGCGTGCGCTCCCAACTCTTAAGAGACAGTCGGTTGGCGTACGAGGGTCTCCTCTACGAACTCGAGGAAAACCACAAGCCCAAAGCGCCGGATTGGGTTGCGGCGATGGAAACGAAGTTGGCTCTGGACTTCCTCGTTTCTTATCTTCCGCACCAGATAAAGCACATGCTCAACTTCCGCACCCTAGGGTTTTCCTGGAAAGAGACTGCGCGGCTCGCAGGAATCACGGTAGAGCAAGCAAAATCAAGGTTTTACTACGGCGTTCAGAAGGCCTACGAGACGCTCCTTGAGAACCAGGCGAAGCGACGAAACGGTAAGGAGCCGGAATGATGGACGAGAAAAGCGCGGCTAAACAGTTCACCCGCCGCGAAGAGCGGAGGCTCCTAGAGCTTGCCTCCGAATACGTCAGGTCGGGCTTTCCGAACCAAGAGCGCCTCGGTTGTCCCGGATCGGAAGCCCTCAAATCGATCGCGGGGCGACATCTGAAGTTCCCTGAGGCCGAGGATATCGTCGACCACATCGCGACATGTTCACCCTGCTTCCTCGAGTACCACGCCATTCGGCGGAGATCACGACGGCGCCTCGTCGGCGGAACGGCATTATGTTGCGTATTGGGTTTACTGCTCACGGGGCTCATTTGGCGCTTTGCGACGCCCGCACGGCCTCGAAATGAGACTGTTGCACAAATCCCTCCGACAGCCCTCAAGGCGGTGCTCGACTTCCGGAACAGAACGGCAGAGAGGTCTGACCGAAAACAGTTGCCCAATGAGCCACTGGCCCCACATCTGAGGCGAGCACAGCTCGATCTCAGCATCAAGCTTCCCGTTGGCGTGGAGGACGGCCTGTACTCTGTGCAGTTCCGAAACCAGGTCGGTCAATCTGTCGTTAACGTCATAGGCACAGCGGCATGGGATGGAGCTGCAGAGACTCTTGCTGTCGCGGTCGATCTCCGCAACTTGCCACCTGGGGATTACGTCTTGGCGATCCGCAGCGGAACCTCCGCCTGGCGCGAGTACGCAGTCGTTTTGGACTAATAAGGAAGGAACGATGGGCTGCCGCTTAATGAGACATCAAATTCGTGGTCATCGAGTGGCAGGGTCGCCTCTCAACTGGCCCACCAAATCGCGGGCTTCGCCTCGGCCCGGATTGAAGCGTACGGCTGGAATTCATGAAATCACCAGACTCGCGATTTCGTTGGTTATCCTCGCTTCGGCGATCGGGAACGCTCATGCCCAGACTGCTGCGGATCTGTTAGCCGAGGCGGACCGTTTGGCTTGGCTGAAGAACTGGTCGAGAGCTGAGCCGCTATTTTCAAGAGCGGAGGAGATGTTTTCCGCGGCCGGCGACGAGAGGAATGTCTTATACTCCAGGATCAGCGCCATCAGAGGCCGCCTTCCGCAGTTGCCGCTCATTGAGGTCTCGCAAACTCTCTCCGATTATCTCGGTACCCCGATCGTTCAGAACGACACCAAGCTGAAGCTCCGCTGTCTCGTCGTGAAGGGCGACGTGGATATGGACTTCGACGATGGTCTGGCACAGGAGGACTGGACCGCGGCACTGGCGTTGGCGAAGTCCCTAAAGGACCCAGATTGGGAAGCACGCGCGACGGGCGAGCTGGGTATCATCAGCTTCCTGCAGGGCGATCACTCCGGCGCAGTCATGGGCATCGGCAATGCGCTATCGCATGCGATCAAGAGCGGCGATATTGGCGGACAGATCCGATACCTGACATTAATCGGAAGTGGCTTAACGGAGTTCGGACGCCCCGAGCAGGCGCTCGAATATCTGGACCGCGCGCTGAAGGTCGTGGCATCCACCCCGGATTTGGCGGATCCAGTCATGACATACACAGAGAAGGCGCGCGCCCTGGCTGCTACAGGCCAGGAGCCGGAAGCAACCAAGATCTTACAGAGCGTGCTGAATGCTGCGGTCGAGCGCCAAAGCTATGGATATCAAGCCGATCTACTAATCCAGATGGCGAGGCTCTCTCTGAAGGCCAACCGCCAAAGCATTGCTGTTGAGCAACTTCAACAGGCATTCGAGCTAGCCAACAAAGTCGACGCCCGCCGCCTGGTCTCTCAGGCTGCACTGGAGTTGTCGAACATCTATCGGGAGCGCGGCCAGTTGGATGCCGCCGAACAGGCATTGGCCGGCGGAATTCAGGCAACCCGAAACGCCGGTGACCGCTACACGCTGCCTCGCTATCTGGCGGCCTATGCCGAAATCAAGGCTGCCCGTCGCCAGTACCGTCAAGCTGACGGTACATTCCAGGAAGCAACAGATATTGCGAATGGCATGCTCGCTAACGTTTCGAGCGCCACCGCGAAGAGCTCGCTCATTTCCGTCATGGATGAGCTTTACGTCGGCCATTTCCTTCTCGCGGCGCGAGACCTGAAAAGCGCGACCGAAGCGTTCTCCGTCATTGAAGGTGCCCGCGGCCGGTCGGTGGCAGATCTTTTGAGGCTGGCCCCCACCACCAGCGCCATGTTGGCCAGAGGCACATCCGCCCAGGAGAGACAAATCTCCACTTTGCAACTCGCGCTCCAGAAAACAACCACCAAACCACAGCGGCAGCAAATTCTCGATCGGATCCTGGTAGCCGAACAGTCCATCTCACCAGCCGAAGCAGCCAATAGCCGCAAATGGATGCGTACTTCTCAGCCCGCGGCGGCGAGCACGCTGAGATCGCGTCTTCGCGCCGATGAAGTTTTCATCGAATACATCCTCACGGACCCTGTTTCGTACTGTTTGGTTGCGACGCGCGAGAGCCTGCGCCTAAATGCTTTACCCGGCAAGACCGTCATCCGCCGTTCCGTTGAAGCTCTCCTGCAGAACCTCCGCCAAAACGACTACGCGACTCATCTGGCCGCCGAGGCCTACGAGAATCTCCTGAGCAGCGTTCCTGAGATGGGTCTTAAGAAGCGGCTGATCGTTGTGCCTGACAGTCCCCTGGCTGGTCTTCCGTTTGAAGTACTCATCGCCCCGTCGGGCAAGAGTTTGCTGCAGTCGCACATCGTTACCTACGCCCCTTCGGGCACCGTCCTCGCACTACTGCGGGAGACACCCGCAGCCGATCACCGCGCGGTTTCTGCGCTAGCTGTCGCCGCCGGCGGTCCTGAACGCCAGGAAGGCTTGCCCACGCAAGCGTCCTTGAGGATTCAGCGCGGAATATATGACCTGGATGGAACGGAACTTCCCCCGCTACCCGCAGCCGAGGAAGAGGCCAAGGCAGTCGTCTCGATTGTGGGCGGAGATTCCGTGGTACTCAAGGGAGCCGAAGCAACAGAATTTGCATTCAAGCAGCAGCCACTATCACGATTCCGAATCCTGCACTTTGCCGTCCACGGCCTAATCAGCACTCGATATCCGGACCGATCAGCGCTCGTGTTTCGCACTGATCCACAGGGCCGTGAAGACGGATTGCTGCAGGCCCGCGAAATTGTAACGCTGCCCCTTCAAGCTGACCTTGTCACGCTATCAGCCTGTGACACTGGAACGGGCAAAATCAACGGTCAGGAAGGATCGGCAACCCTTGTACGGCCGTTCCTTGTTGCTGGTGCGAAGGCAGTAGTCGCCAACCTGTGGAGTGCCGACGACGATTTTACAAGGACTCTGATGAAGGAGTTTTACACGCAACTCGAATCTGGTTTGGACGTTGGCTCCGCGCTTACGCAAGCAAAACTGCGAATTACCGGGAGGTATGGGAAGGCTGCCCCTCCGCGGCTGTGGGCTGGTTTCATAGTCGTTGGTGACGGGCTTCGGATCCTATCGAACGCATATGAAGGCAAACACTGAATTAACAAGGAACGATCGGTCGGAGATTCTGGATCGTGTCGCAGAGGTTGTCCGTAAACGCTTCTATGACCCTCAACTGAACGGCGTAGACTGGACGAGCCTCGTTAACCAGCGGCGAGAGGCTATCGTCAACGCGGCGCCAGATCAGTTCGAGAAGGCATTGAACGAACTTCTACTGGAGCTGAAGACTAGCCATGTGGGGTTCTTTGGGGCCCGTTTCAAGGCTGCATCCGCAAGACAAGCCATCAATGCCACCGTTATCAAAGCGGAGACCTCCTTTGGCCCGCGTTGGCGCTTTCAGGACGTCCACCGAGGTGGGGCTGCGGAGAAAGCAGGCATCCGTTCGGGCGACATTGTCCTTACACTGAAAGGCCGCGAGGTTTTGACGTCAGAAGCGCCGCAGTTTCCCATGGGCGAGCAAATCGAGGCCGACATCGCGCAAGCCGGCAACAAAGTCGCCCGATTGACAATCGACATCCCCGACCCGCGCTCGAAGAAACAGCCTGTCAATATCCCCGATGTCGTGACCTCGGAGCGGCTCGGCGACTCCACCGGCCTGTTGAAGGTCAGTATGTTCCCCGGGATCGTGGGCATCGACGTGGCCGCCTCGGTGAGCGCGGCGGCTCGTGAGCTGGCCTGCGATCGCCTGATCATCGATCTGCGTGGCAATACCGGCGGCGGCCTCGGGTCGCTGCGTGTTATGAGCCATCTCTGTCCCGACCGCAGAGGAGTGGGCCACAGCGTGACACGATCCAAGGCGGAGAAGGGCTTCGATAAGGAGTCCCTTCCGGTGTTCGACCGAATTCCGCCTTCGAAGCTCGGCCTCATTCCCCTCATATTCAAGTTTGGTCTTGGCGACAAGTCCGTGGCGGTGAAGACGGAGGGGTTGGGAGGACAGCGCTTTCACGGGAGAATCGTGGTTTTGGTAAATCAGCATTCCGCCAGTGCCAGCGAGATGATTGCTGCCTTTGCCGCCGAAAACAAACTGGCAACGATTGTCGGTGAGAAGACGCCTGGCCGAGTGGTCGGCGCGAATTCGTTCAAAGTCGGCCATGGCTACCGGGTGGCTCTGCCGGTCGTCGAGTATCGGACATGGGCCGGCACGATTCTTGAGGGGCGAGGGGTCGCCCCAGATCTATCAGAACCCTTTTCGCCGGAGGCGGCTTGGGCAGGTGAGGACACCCAGATCGCCAGAGGTAATCAGGTGCTCGCTGCAGCTTGAGTTCTACTCCGCTTCAGTAGCGACGCGAGGCAGTCGCGAGCCGCGGCTTCGATGATGCTGCTGAGGTAGCAAACACCAGGGTGTGTTTCGTGGGGCTATTTGGTTGAGCCACTTCTACACGTGGTGTCACCGCGAAGCGCCGGGGCTTACACGCATCAGCGGATCGAAGCCGCATGGCACATAAGAGGGTGTGCCTCGACGGGAGCGGGGATATACCATGCTCTTCGAGATTCGTCGCTGCATACACAGACCATTATGGGTAATATCTGGAGGCATTCCCGCTTCGGCCATGAGAAAGCGCCCAAACGGGTTCTTCAAATGTGCCGAGCTCAACGGGTCGTGAGTCCGCCGTCTGGCAACGACCATTTGGCCACTGCTGCACTCCAGACGATGCTCAAAGCGAAATAGGCGAAAGCATCGGTAGCTTCACGAAATTGGTGATGGACGGATGTTCTCAAGCGGCGTGCATTCATGGCGAGCCTTACCACCGCAACGTTAAGGCTTCAAGTGCATCATTTTTCCCCATCCGTGTCCGCCGCTCCCCAGTTCAGCCGATAGTGCCGCTCCCGCTCAAGGAATGCCCGCTGGCCCCCCTCCAACAATCGGCAAACTGCGGTCCGCACCCTTGGGTTTTCCAGTGAGCCGCTTTGATAGGAAATCAATGGCAAGCCGCCCTCTGCTTGCCGTGTCGAAGTGGCAATGATGACTTGATCGGCGTCGGTGTTGACCACCAGATTGGCGTTATGAGTCACGACTATGACCTGTCTTCGCTTCCGGGCATTCCTGAAATGTGGCACCAACTCATCGAATACCGATTGAGGATCGAGGTTTTCCTCAGGCTGGTCGATTAACAACGGTCGTGGGTCGTGCGTATCGACTGCGAGATAGAGCAGAAGCAGCACGATGCCGCGGGTTCCGGGAGACAGACGCTCCACGGGAACGCCATCATAAACGATGCTGTATCGAACCTGGATATGGCTGATGTCGTAGAGCCAAGTTGCGACCCTTTGCGGCCATTCCCGCCGCTCCTGCGCATCGACCGTTGCGGGCTGAGCCGCTTTCACCTGTTCCAGAAGGTCCGCGCGGAACTTCTCCATTGCTCCATCGACCGCCTCCGGCGGGCCTGTTTTCCACGCGATGTATAGATAGTCCCTTGCTTTTTGCCCCAGCGATCCCCGACCGCGAAACGCGGAGTCAAGCCGTAGGTCCATGAGGCTCTCGCCGGCTGCAACCCATTTCTCGATATCCACCGTCCGCTCCACGACGAAGCCGAGCTTTGCAAGTGTTCCTCCGGACGTCTCCAGCGTCGTTCGTAGGGGAGCGTAGAGTTTACTTAAAACATCCTCTTCCAGCACTATGGTCCGAAACGCTTGGGTGTATTCCTCTCGCCGCTGCTCCAATAAAGCCTTTCGCCGATCCGCCGCCCCCTTCGCGAGCGTGACATCGCCCTCCAACTTCCGCAGCGTCGCTTCATTGCGTTGGAGCGTTTTCTGGAGTTCGTCATATTTCTTCTGGCGCTCAGCATCAATGCCGACAAACTTCTTCTTTTCATCCCGCGCGGCATGTAAGCGGTCTAGCGGCCATGTTGCGTTCGGCGGAGCCTTCAGATTTGCCGCTGTCTTCGGATCGCCCTCAATAGCAAAGAGAATCGCCTGGTCTACAGCTTTCGTTGCCTGATCCAGGACGGAATCGACGTTTCCGGCAAACTTCATCCCGAAATTGGCCCATTCCTGTGGGGCGAGGCCGGTTCCCGCGAACCGGGTTTGCATTTCCCGGAACCGGCTTGGCTCGCGCACCTGCCGGACTTGCCTCACATCCACGCCGAGATCGTCGAGTAATTTCCGGCGTTTGCGGATGGCCTCGATTCTCAGTTCCGCCTGAGAACACAGGGTCTCCAGGTCCGTCAGCGCCTTTGCATGCTCCGCGCTTTCTTTGGGCAGCAGGTCCTGCAACTCTTTCCGGATGCGCACAATCGCATCGCCCGTCTGCTTAACGGCGTTCTCCTGCTGGGGCAGTTCGTCCCGCAGCTTTTCTTCCTTGACGATTTCCAGCCCGATGCCGTGAATCGATTGCTGAAGCTCCGTGCGGGTCTCGGTGATAGGTTGCAGGAGTGCTGCGGCCAGGTCGTCGAAGTTGTCGGTTTCGAATCTCTCCTCCTGCGGAGTAGAGTCGAAAACCACCCGTTCCATCTCCTGGCGGAGTTCTATGGCGAGCCCGGAGGAAGAGCAGAGCTTTTCGACGAATTGCTGGGACAGGTAGCGTACATAGGGTCGATCCAGCCCATACCCACGAACCACCTGACTAAGCTCGACGTTTGACGTCGCGTTGTCGCCCCAGTTCAGTACGGTTTCGGCTGCGCCCAGCAGGTTTACGGGTTTTGATGCGCGCTGAAGGAATGATGATTCGCTGGGTGCCGTGCTGAACGCACCCGCACCCGCCGCGAGCAAATCCATCAGCGCTGTCTTTCCCGAGCCGCGGGCGCCGATAATGGTCACCAGACCGCTGTTGAATTCTTGCTCCGGTTTGGCGATCCAGGGCGCATCCCGAACGGTGACCGTTCGGATGATCTCAGACGCCAGCGGCTCCGGCGGCGTCTGCGGCCCTATTGCCACCCTGTGCTCTGGCTCTATCACCGCCTGACGCAACGTTTCGAAGGCTAGGTCTCCATACAGCCAGCAATAGCGATCGCACTCCGGCGCGCCAACCTTATCGTTCCGATGGGCGTCGGAGCCATGGAGACACGGCTTCAACGCGCCGTACGTCTCCTCGATAACCTCCTTGGAGGCAGACGGCAGCTTCCCGAGCCAGAACTCCCTCTGCTTCGGCGTGCTGGCGAAAATGATATTAGAGAATCGCTCAATCTCCTTCCGCGTTGCAGCGTAGGAGTCGTCGCTCTGAAGGCCCGACGTGCCATCATTTGAGCTTCCGGCTACGGCTACCAGACAGTTGTTACGCAGCCATTTCTCATTACGGAAAAGCTTCCGCAGGTCGCCTAGCGTCGTTTTGAACTGATTGGTCCCGACCCGCTGCGCAGCTGCGTCGTCCGTGATAGACGGGTTGAAGGCGCGGCCAAGGTCTGCCAGCTGAGAAGCCGTACAAAAATAGGTCCGTTCATTAAACTCGAACTGCAGTTGCCCCAGCAGTCGCTCTATCTCTTTTTCGTGATTCGGATCGTCCGGCGAGAACAGCAGGTGCATGTTGATGGCACGCGCCTTGTCGGTCTTGATGTCCAGCCGGATTTCCACGTTGGGAAAGAGCAGCTCGACCTCGGCCATCCTTCCTGCCGCTTTATGTTCTCTGGCCTTGCGGTACGTCTGAATGCAGAAATAGTCCGTTACTCCCAGCCCGCGCACGCGGGGCGAAGATGTCTCGATCTTGCTGAGATACTCTTCCCAATTACCGCCGAAACCGTCCGCGAGCTGCGTTCCGGGTGCGTGCAGATGCGGGTCCCATCTGTGCCATTGCGAGCCCGATTCGTTCCAAACGGCCATCGTATCAGAATTGTATTCGATTTCACGGATCGTCGGGGTTCCCCCACTCGCGTTCGGCTCAATTTTTCAATGGCTTAAGGTCTAACCTTAAACTGTTGCCATCGCTGTTTGGTTCCCGTCCTACACCGTCGAGGTCAGGGAAAATGACGGACTCTCTGACGCCGCAATCCCGGATGTCCGCCTGGATGTTCGGCATGCTTTTCCCTGGGAAGACCAGTCGCCGGATTTTCGAATCCTCGTCCGCCGCCAGCCTCCTCAGAAAATCGCGATCGGCACCGAACACCATAAACCTGCTCCGCTGGGAGGCAACCCGCCGCGTTATCTGTTCCGTGTCGAGCAGGAAAGGGTGTTCCGGCAAGGGGTCTTCCTTGAAATCCTCTTTTGCCCCCGGAAGCCAGATATCGTCGTATTCCCCGTCCCGGTCGTCTTGGTCGATTTTCTCAGTCTTTGACTTCATATCCCAGAACTGCCGCCGTTTTTTTGCCGACGGCGATCCGTCGATATGCTCCACCAACCAATGAGGATCCAGAACATACACAACTGAGTCATGTTGGAGATCGCGCGGGCCGATTTTGAACCGCATGCTGAAGTGGGCGGCCATCAAAGACCCATCCGACCAATCCAGCAACCGTGTCGGGCCGCCATGGTGCTGCATGGCGTAATACCAGTTCCATTCGTCCTCAGTGTTGAACTCGGTATATTGAACGCCACATCTTTTAAATTCGTCAAAGAGGCGGCTCTCCATCTCCAACACCTTGTCCGTTGGCTTGTCCGTGCGGTACAGTTCGGGCAGCAGCGTCGTTTCCCGATGCCTATCGTCTTCACCGCGGAACCATAGCTCATCATCAGGGTCGTCCAGCCACTCGTCTCGGATGCTCGATATCGCGGAGATATATTCTCCGAGGGTGGTCACTTTTATATCGCGTCGCTTCGATTTTCCGAACATCCTGTTCATTCTACCGATGTGGCCATTGCTATAGTTCACGCACATGAGCGCCGGTTTGGGAAAACGTCGGCCTGACCATGGGAGCGCCATCTGGCGTTTTCATTCTGGGCTGGCCTTATCGGCCTTCGTGAGGAAGGAAGCGGTTTAGATGCACTCTAGCGAGTGTCATTCCCGTTTTTGTTCTCAGGCTTTAAATCCCGCAGCAGCCGTTTGAACCCCTTCTGGTACGCATCGTGTTCTTTCCACTCTTGGAAATCGCCGATATGCCGCTGGCGCCTGATCGACGCGGCCCACGCCTCGTTCGTATTCATTACTGCATCATCCAGCCGGATGGGGAACAACACAGTGCGGTTCTCTCGCTGCTCTCGTTCAAGGCAGGATTCGACTTCCTCCCTGACCCACGCGCTTTGCACAGAATTCTCCGACAACACGATCAGCAACTTGTCATGGAGACGAATCGCATCATCGATGCGCTGCCGGAAGCGGTCACCGATTTTTATGTCCTCCGGTGCGAACCAGCATCGAACGCCTTTGACCTGTAGGTCGGCATATAACCTATGGACGAATTCATCATCACGCGTCGAGTAGCTGATGAAGCAGGAATAGAACTGGATCGGCTCATTTACCAGCGATGGGAAGTATTCAATCAGCGCTTCCGGCAAGCCGCAGCCTCGGAGGAAAGCCACTGGTAGCGGCCAGGACTTCATCATCGTCTGGTGGTCAACCACGCTCGGGCCGGTATGACGACAGTATTCCAAGCCAATCGTGCCGCTCAAATTTGTATCGCCAAAGATCGTGAAACCCAACTCGGCATGCGACAGATCTGCCTCACGCAAATTGACGCCTTGAAGATTGGCGCCAAACAGGTTCGCGTCTCGTAGATTTGCCCGATACAGATTTGCCCCGACCCCACCGCCGCCGGCCAAATCAGCCTTGGTGAGATGAGCTCCCGATAGATCGGGCACCACACCCTTATATTCCTTCCGCCATGCATTCCATGCATCCACGCCGTCGTGAAGCAATAGGGCCAATTGTCCGCTATCCGCCATGATTCAGTCCGCATGTTAGCGTCGATCATTAACCCGCGCAAACAAGCTCCAGCGTGTTTCCGGCCACTTGAATGCCCATCCAGTGCGCAGATCTCCTGCCATCATCTCCTCAAAGGCTACCGCTAAGGCCGAAGCTATTAACACTTAAAGATTCTTGGATCGAGAGAAAAAGGGATTCACGCTCACCAATTGAACGCGGCCGAATTCGTGATGAGCCGGATCTAGAATCATGTTTCCCACAAACCCGCTTGCGACTGGTTTTCGGCAACACGGTACTGTGTCGTCGGCGTCTAGTAGAGTGGCCCGCTGAAACGGCTCGCGTATTATTTCCACCCGTAGCCCCGACGTTCACTTCGGAAATCCTGCCTCCGTCTCCCATCGAATCGTAGTGCGCAGCCTATTGAGCAACAGCTTCCGACATGCCGCCCTGCCCGGTGGCCTTGGCGGCAGTCTTCTTCGCCGGTTTCGCCGGAGCCTTTTTCGCAGGTTTCTTGGCAGCCATCTCTTGTTTTGCAGCTTTCTTTGCACTCGCTGCCTGCTCCTTCGCAGCCTCGGCTCGCTTGAGCGCCCAACGGCGTTTCGTAGCTTCAGAAATGGCACGCCGGCCAGCGGAACTGATCTTCCGCTTGGGTTTTGAAGGCTCCAATTTGGCCGCTGATTCCGGCGTCTTTGATTCCGCCTTTATTGCTGCCCATCGTTTTTTCTGGCCTTCTGCCATACGGCGACGGGCGGCGGCACTGACCTTGCGCTTCCGCGTGGGCGCTTCCGGCGCGACGGTTCCCTCGGTTCTGCCGCCGGACAACATGGCCCGGAGTTCCTCGATTTGAGTATCAATTCGTCTTTTTTGCGACTCGAAGCCTTCGATGGCGGCGGCGATGATTTCAGCACTCAGTTTTGGTGTGGGCATGTGAATTCGTGCTCGAGTTCGTGTTGTCTCACGTAAGGATCATTGTACATCCGGCTAGCTATTCATCTGGGCTCTCTCTCGTGGCTGGACTCCCTTCACCCTCGGCTCGACTTAGCTACACTTCACGTTGAACATCCCCAAGAGGTCCTCAGCGTAGCCGCACGTGGTGCCCTTTTACTAGCGACACTCCCGTGATCGTTTCGCCACGCGCCAAGGCATCGGACAGAATCCCCCGTTGGAGGTCCTTTTGCACAAACTTGCTGTCTGCGGCTCCGAGACGGTCCCGGAGGGCGCTTGGCGGAAGCGAATCCACGATCACCCGCCACTCGGGCCACGTGAGTTCCACTTTCGCCCGGTAGAAGCTATCGGGAACGTGCGTAGTCTCCTGAATCGTCAGCGACGCCGCGCTGTTGGCCTGCAGGCTGATCGTATTCATCGAACCCCGCAACTTCTGCGTGTTCCGCGAGATCATGAACCAGACGAGCATCTGCTTAAGACGCTTCTCACGGTTCTCTGCTGCCTTGTATCGTGCCTGGAAGCGCTCCGCCTCGCGTTGAGCCAGTTCAGCTTCCGCTTTCTGGGCCTTCAGATAGTTAGCGATGCGATCTACCTTGTACCCGAACGCTTCGGCGTAGGTCGCCAGGGCGGTTTTGATGTCCTCCGAAATCTCACCATTGTTCGCCTCGGCTTCCTGCTCTGCCGCCTCGACCAAGGCCTCCAGCGACTCGTCGATATCGAACATGCTGAGCCCCTTTGCCACGTCTTGGGCCGTGATTGCCATTGGTAGTGCGCTCATGCTGCTTTGCCTCCCTCGATGGTTTGCGGTCTATCGCCCGGTTCCGGATGTTCCCCAAATCCGCGGAACAACTGCCGTTCGAGCGACGGGACATACGATGTGAACTCTTCTCCGGCCGGAGCTGAAGCGATCAGCCTGAACACCTGTTCCATCCGCGCGTCCATCAGATCCAGGAGCGAAAGCGCAAAGGCCTCCGGCAGCATCGGTCGCCGTAGCGCGCCTTTGTCCAGGTCGCCGTGATGGCTCACGATGAAGTGTTGAAGGATGGTCTTGAGGTCCAGGGGAAACCCGGCGAAGCGTCCTACGTGCTTCTCGAGGATCTCCAGGCCGAGCGTGACGTGCTCGATCAGTTGGCCCCGCGTCGTATATGCGAAGCGAACACCCGTCAATTCCAGCGTCTCGATCTTCCCAAGGTCGTGAAGAATGGCTCCAGCGATGAGCCAATCCAAGTTGAGGCGGGGATAGTGGGCGGTCAATGCCGCGGCGAGGTTACAGAGCGAAAGGATGTGCTCCAGCAATCCTCCTCGGAACGCGTGATGGATCTTCATCGCCGCCGGCGCTGTCTTGAGCCGCGCGCCGATGGACACGTCGTTGATGATCGATTCCAGTAGTTGCCGAAGGGGCTCGTCGTGCACCATCGCAACAAACGACTCCAACTCGCCGAACATTTCCTCGGGATCGCGGATGGACGCCGGATAGAAATCAGAGGCG
Organism: Terriglobia bacterium; assembly: GCA_020073365.1. Classification (GTDB taxonomy): domain Bacteria; phylum Acidobacteriota; class Terriglobia; order Bryobacterales; family Bryobacteraceae; genus JAIQFL01. The sequence continues at coordinate 31,500 of JAIQFL010000054.1, forward strand.
GTGTACTCCTGTTGTTCACAGCGTCGAATCCGGCTGACAATAAGTTGCGGCTTATCGTTGTACTGCTCCATCGCGCCCCGGACCTTCACAACGTCGTTGCAGTCGAACAATTGGGCGACGGTTTCGGGGTTGTCCCAAGCTTTGGCGTCTATTTCGCCGCTTCGGTCCGCCAGGCGAACCGACAGGAATGATCCGCCATTTCTCTTTGGCCGCAGTTCCTTTTCGATGACCGCCGCCAGGAAGGTGACCTCGCCAGACTGCGGCAGGTCGTTGATGTAGAAACCCTTATTCTCCATGTGCCGTACCTCGTGAGCTAGCTACGCGGAGGTGTGCAATCCCTCTTTCTGCCCCCTCCGCGTAGCCTCCTCGTGTTGTGTTTCGGTCAGAACGCCAGCGAGAGCTGGGCGTCGTTGTCATGACGGGGCCTGCGCGCGGCTCTCTGCTCCGATAAGACCAATTGGACGAGAGCGCCTGGCGCCGATTCAGAGTGGAGCGGACACAACGGTGGGTCGCTCCCAGGCAGGCATGGCCCATTTTGCGTCGGCTCGGGCTGCGCTATCGCGACGACGTTCGTGGTTCCAAGCAGGCGGGTGTGTTGCTGCTGAATTTCTCTCCAGAGCGCATCGGCTTTTTGCCCGACACCCTTCTCCGTCACCAACTCCCGCGCCATCGCCGTCAGTATGTCGTCATCGTCATCGAGTGCCTGCAGGCCCTGATTGGCGAACTTGCCCTCCATGGCGAGTGAAACCAATAGCTTTTTCCCCATCAGCCGGAGACAGTTCTCCTGCATCGTGCCAGCGTAGGCCAGGAACTTCACCTTCACTGGATGTTTCTGTCCAATGCGCCAAGAACGCCGGCTCGCTTGCCGGAGTACATAGATGGAATAGCCGGATTCGTAAAACAAGATGGTCGGCATGCCCAAAAGGTCTAATCCGGTGGCGACAAGCCTGGGATGGGCGATGCACACCTGCATCCCCGCCTTCAGTTGGCGCTCATACCAGGCTTCCCTGGCTTCTGGCGGGACAGCGGTGGTGAGCACTTCGACGGGAATGCCCTCCCGGCTCAAGATGTTCTTCAGCCGCTGGGTGACGTCGCGCTTCTGCGTGTAGACCGCGAAAATCTGCACCCTCCTCCCCTGGCGAAGCTCGGTCTTGACCTCTTCCACCAGCCGGCGTTCCTTCGCATAGACGTACTCCTGATCCAGGTCGGCCGGCTCTGAAATCACAAAGCGCTCGCGCTCGCCGGTTTCTGAATTCGTCGCGTAACCGTAAATCGTGCCAAGCCCGAAGGGGCGGTCACCGTAGAGCATTAGCGCGTTCAGACCAGTACTGACAACAGACGAGTTGCCACGATGTTCTTCGAGCGCTGCCTTGATATCCTCTTCGAGGCTCTCGTAAGCAGCAGCCAGAACCGGATCCATCTCGACGTTGATCACCTCCTCTTCATAGGGAGGAAGCGCATCCGAAATGTCTTCGAGCGATACAAAAGCGCCGAGCTCCATCAGAAACCGGCCAAAGAGCAAGGGTGAAGCGCCGGGGCGCCGCCGCACTCTTGTAGTTACCTTCGGCTTATCCGAGCAGGCGTTATCGGCCGGACTGATGGTTGTGACTTTTTCGAGGACCCCGTAGGTTTCCGAGAATGCCCGCACACCGGCTTCGCCGTGCGCGAATCCTTCTTCGAGCATCTTCTTCGGGTGGAGCCGAAAGAGGATATTGAACAATTCGTCCGCATATCCGCCGTTCAGAGTGCCGGTGAGAATGATCGTGCGCTTCGCGCATGAAGCCATCGTCCCCAAGGCTGCCCCTTGGGCGGTGTCACCCTTTAATTCGTGCACCTCGTCGGCGATGCCGTAGTCGAAGAAGCCCTTCATGTGCCGCCCGATCAAGTCCATCGGTGCGCACCGGCGGACCTTGGTCGCATCGGCCTGCCAGAGCGCACTGAATATCGTGCGTCGAGCCTTTTGGGCACTCGATTGCTCTTCGCCGAGGACGAGTTCACTGTGCTTGGTCTTGCGGAAATCGGCTCGCCGCAACTGGTCATCGTCAGTTAGAACCGGCCGACCCGTATCCGGGTTGACGACGGACCCGTTGAATGGTCCACTGCGTGGCACTCCGTAAGCGTGCCGCCAGAAGTAGCTCAATTTCGCTACCTCGCGGGAGAGCACGAACACCGCCGGACAGTCACACAGCGACTGCCACCGCGCGCGAGCTGATTTGAACTGCTTCCGAAGCCGCAAATCGCTGAGTGTCGTCTGAAGGCCTTCGCGCACGATCCGTCCGTTGCGAAGCCGGACTTCGTTCACCCCCGTATGTCCATTGGATCCCACGCCGTTGCGCACGCCGTCGATCAGAAACACGCGGACTCGGGGCAGCGTCAAGAGCGTTTCTCTACACCATTTGATAGTGAGCTGCGGTGGCGCCATTACCAGCGCCGTGAAAGGCCTCCCTTTCGAATTGACGAACATTGCTCCCAGAGAGATGAGTGTCTTTCCGGTACCGCATTCGGCGATTGCGCCGGCGGAGTTCTCGACCTCCCAGCGCTTCGAAATCCCGGCGATCGCGAGAGCCTGCGCGTGGTAGGGCGTTCGGCGGAGTCGCGTCAGTTCTGCGGGGAACGGTTCGCCAGGCTGGTGCAAGGGAGGGAACTGCTGCAAGATTCTCTCCTCGAGTTGGTGCGCGAATTGCCTCAGATAGTTATTGATGTTCGTCGGCACGGAGCTCATACAAGTGGCCTCCTCAAAGAGCGTCGAGGCGGGTATAGGAACCGGGCCGGCCCTCGACGATATTCGATTGACTGCGCTAGCTGTTGGAAAAGTGGCACGGGCGAGGAACGCCCGAAGGAAAGAGCCTACTGTGGTTGGTCGGGAATGCGCCGGGGCAATTCCTGGGTGACGTACCCAATCGCGCGCACGGACAAGATGGATGTCATGCCGCCACATCGTCCGTCTTCTGCAACCCGGCCGAAAACGAGATCGGTACCTGCCAGGGGGTGGGTTGACTGTGTTCTGGAATCGTGATGGCACCGCGCTTCAGCGCGTGACCCATCCAGCCCAGGAATCGTTTCTTGGTTCCCTTGACTACCATTGGCGTGCAGCCGATTCCGATCAGCGGATCGATCGCGTTCTTGCGCTCCAGCATCTCCCCGAACCACTCACTCCACTCCGGTAGAACCGGCAGGCCGAAACGGACACTGATCCGGTAGAGAAGGAATGCTCTATCGTCATCACACAGAATGGTTCGGCGAGCGCTCGGATTGCCGCCTGCGCGCGTCTTTGACAGTTCTTCGGAGATCGCAACCAGGTGGCGAAGCGGTCGCCTTCGGCCCGGAACGTTGATTGAACTGCGAAACACCTCGGCTCCTTCGCCAATCGTGATCATGAGTCGGTTGATCTCCGGCCCGGTGGCATAGAACCGCGCTTCATCTGCAATCGCCGCCGCGATGGCCGCGATTTCCTGGTCGTTGCCGATCACCGACAGCACATGGCATTGCGCACTTCGGTTGTCCGCGGCATGTTCGGCAATCATCCGGTCCATTCGCAAGGTGATGTCGATCTTCGTGTCACGTAGCACTTTGGTAAACCGCAAACTGCCCATGCGGAGATGTGCGTTTTTCATGGCTCCCTACTCCTCTCGTCGAGAATCGAGGTGGTTCCGTCCGCGTAGACCAGAGTGAGAGACTGCGTGAAGCGCTCGCGCTCCCGAATGGTGGTTACCTCATTCTCATCGGTCTCTTCAAACCGGTCCGTCACCTTGATCGATTCCCATCGCGCCACGTGAAGATCGGGCCCTTCACCGAAGATCCCATTGAGCAGACCGGCCGTCGTCAGGAGGCCAATGTGGCCGCCATGTAACGGCGTTAGTGGCCTGCCGGTCGCGCCGACTTCCGGCGCGAACAGAATTCGCCCGGCCTGTCGATACGCCGCGGATGCCGATAGCAGATCCTCAACCGTATCCAACGGAATGCCGCGATACACCAGCTGAGCAGGCCCGCTCGGCGGCACCACGAACTCTTTATCCGGTTCATCCGGCAGCACGGGCAATTCATCGTAGCTTCCCGTAAGTGCCAACAGTTTTGTCTTGGCCCGCTGTACGTCCCAGTCTTTCAACTGATCGCGTTCGCGCCTCGTTCGGCGCACGCCGAACACAACGGTCTGCTTGTAGCGAATCGACTCGGGTTCACTGAGGCGGTAGATCGCTTTGTCCCGAAAGTGGACGGCCAGGATCTCGGCGCAGGTCGACAATCGGTCGCCCGGGACCACAAGCACCAGAAGGCCCCCAGGCTTCAACCACCGATACGTGTGTTCGAGGAATAGGTATTCCATTCGGCCGTTGCGGTTCTCACCCACCTCAAAATCGTACGGTGGATTTTCGAAAAGCAGGGAAAACGACTCGACTGCGGAATGAACGTCAAAGCAGTTGCCCTGAATCACATTGTCGAGGACCGAACGGGCCTCTTCCGCGCGAAAGGAATCGAGTTCGATTCCGTAGGTTAACGTCTTGGCGCCAGAGGTAATCGCTGCCATCGCCGTCCCTTCGCCGGCGCAGGGATCGAGCACGCTCGTGGTGCCACAGTCTTCACAGAACAACAGGAATCGCCGAATCCGCTCTGCTTCTTTCTGTGACAGGGGGAAGTAACCGAGTTTCTGCCTCGCAATTCCGCGCACGGAGAGATCTCCTTCGTTGTTTGGCTATTAGTAGTAGTGGTGGTGGGGTGATATCAAAACAGGTGAAGCTGCAGGGCGGACCAGCGCCCATCGAACCATTCCAGTCCATATCGGGCTTTGGTTTCGACGGCAGCCGGCGCGATGGTGATGAACTCTTCTCGGGTGGGGAAGTCTGTCTCGCTGCGACACTCATGCCATACGTACGGAATTCCGCGCAATTCTTCGACAGCAAAACCGCTACTAGCCGAGATCGTGTTCAAGGCCATTCGTGCCTCGGCCGGGCCCTCGAAAACGTGAAGCTTTTCGACTGCCCGGTCGGCTTTTCCTTTGCCTGAGTAAATGCGGCGGACGCGATACAGAGCCCACGGCTCCGACTCGATGCTCTTGCGGTACATTTCAACAGCAACGTCGTTGCCGGCTTCGACAGTGATCTGAATCAAAGAGCGACCCTTGTAGATCGTTCCGCGCGGGTTGAGGGCCAGGGAAAGGTGTTCAATTCTCATAGCATCGCCGACCTGGCGCGGGTGCTCTCGCTGCCGCTCGATCGCGTCATCGCGCAACGCGTTGAAAGGACAGTAAACGCAAGCCGATTTTTTCCAGGTAATACCCAAGGCAGAGCGGATGTAGTCAATGCAGGTCCGCCGGTCCCAACCCCATTCGAGCAGCGGATAGAACGCCTCCCGGCTGAGTGTGTTGTATTCGCAACTGCGGCTGATTCGGCTCTTTTCGTCGACACTGAAACCGAACGCTATTCGTTCGCCGAATGCGTACTCGCTCCTGGCGACCCGCCCGGTTTCGTCGGCGTTATATCCGATCGCATGGCGGGCACGGCCACGCACGTTTTCTTCTAGCCACTGTTCGATCACCCAAGCCTTGAACTTCAGCGCACAGCGGTGGACACCGCCGTACTGCGGTACCGTTCCGTTCCGCTTCAGCTCATCCGAGAGTTTGTAGTCGCCTTCCAGGAACACCCTTGCAGGAGTGCGGGAATCGTCGAGCACCGTTATGCCTTCACCTTCGAAATGACCATGGCGCGCGACCTGCACGTACCGTATCCCCTGCGCACGCATCAGTGGAAGGATGTGGGCTTCCACGTCGCTACCGGTGTCGGTGTATTCGTCGCCGACCTGGGACGTAATGACGATCAGATCCTCCAACGAGCACGGTCTCGTCACCGGGCTCATGATCCAGCGCAGCAGGATCGCTGAGGATTCGACGCCCATGCCGTAGGACAGAATGGTGGCTACTGTTTTGGCCATTGGCTCCTCGTTTGGAATTGTTCAGGTGTGAATCTGGCCGTGCGGGTGCTTCGCTGCGTCAGCTACAAATGCGCTGCACGCATACAGGGGGCTCTCTATCACGCCGCAGTTCCCACACCGCTACTGAGGAGTTCTTTGTATCTGCGAATCACTTCCAGAGGTTCTGTGTAGCCCACTTCGATGCCGACCGCACTGGCGACCTCCCGGCGGACATCGCATAGCAGCGAAGCTTCGGCTGCTGTAGGGATCGTTCTCGGCCAGCCCTCGGCATACAGCAGGTGTTGCGGAATTTCCGCCTCTGCCGTTTCGCGACGCCGCGCACCTGTCTCAGCGACAATTACCCCTTGGCGTAGCTCCCCGGTAAGCCAGTGCGGGGCAACGTCACCCAGCCAGCGCGTTGGCTGAAATGGAAACGTCGACACTGCCTCCAAGCCGACCAGGTCGCGATATACCGCTTGGTTTTCCGCGGATCTGGCCGCTGCTGCGAGATCATTTTGGGAACTCAGTATACAGAAGCAGCATGAAACCCGGCTCGATCCATACCGTGTGTAGGCCTCGTGTAGTGGGATTTCTTTCTCTTCGAGATACGCGAACACTTGCTGTGTGGTCCAGTCGAGAATGGGGTGCCAGTCCAGCCCCTGGGTGCGCCGAGAAGCGCTGGCCAGTTTTGGTTGTTGTTTCGCCACAGGCGCTTTGGCACGATTCGGACTTTCTTGCCTGCGAATGCCCGTCGCCGATAGGATGGTCTGGCCTGGAAAGCGTTGAACCAATGCCCGGCATATGATCGAGGTCTTTAATTCTGAAGTACAGAATCTCATCGAGGCCGTCGACCACGGCAGGATGAGCTTCACGCAACTCAGCTCTGCGTACCGCCGCACGTTATTCTCCCAACGCAAGCCCCAGCGGTCCACAAGGTCCCCGGTCTCCCTCCGCACTACCATCAACTCCAGGCCGAGCCGGACGGCGAGCCGCTGACACGCCGGCAGCGATTGGCGCCACTCCACGCGGCCAAGGTCACTGTGAATCAGTACGCGGGGGCCGCGGTGCCCAGCATCTTCGAGGTAGTCCATAGTCGCCAGGGCAGTAGCCGCCGAGTCCTTGCCGCCAGAGACTCCGATTGCTACGGCTGCCCCTACTTCAAGGGCGGAAGTGATTTCGGGAGTAACCAACACTTCACGGGTTGGGGTCCAGATTTGCTCGAACAGCGGAAACGGGTGGGCCATTGAGGAGTCCTTCGTGTTTTGGGTCGTGTAGGGGAATGAAATAGGCCAGGCAGGAAAGCGCGGGATGGTCGGCCAGAATCAACGCTTTGGCCTCCCGGTCTCCGCCAGTTCCGCCACCTCGTAGAGCCGCGGTTTGATCGGCTCGCCCGCTGGGCGGTAGCTCTCCCGGCGTTCTCGCCGTCGTTGGCTAAACAGCGTGGATATCGCCCCTCCCAGACTGTCGATAATGTGCGGAAAACAAGATACTTCCCGTCAAACCACCGCCTGCCCACGCTTGCTGCCGTGCGTCCCGATTTCGAGACTTTTGCAGAAACCCGTGTTTCCCGTTTACACTGAGGCCGGAGTATGTGCTATGCGTTGCTGGGAGTGCGGTGCTGAGCTTGACGAGTTGAACGAGTCGCAGCCGGTCTGCCCGGCTTGCGGAGCGCCTCCCGGTGTGGGCCGGGATGATGAGGACGTCTGCGCCCTTTTGGATGACGCGGCGCTGATTGCCGCCGCTCCTGACGATGCTGAAGACACTGATCCTGGGCTTGGGCTGGGCCTGGACCAGCAAGAGGAGCCGGTGCGGATGCCGCTGGATCTGCAGAACGCCCTGGATGATGCCGAATCGCTATTACTGGCGACCGGCCATGCCACGTTTGATCTGCCGGAAGGGTTTCGAATGTTCGCGCTCCCGACCGAGCGGATCATGTAAGGTCAGTTCGCGATGCCATCCGTTGCCACAGGCCCGGCCCCAGCACCAGCGCCCCTCGTGTCCCAACGGATTGCAAGACTGCAGCCGGACGGATCAGCGATCAAGTGCCTGTTTTCTGACGTGGCCTCTCTGACGATTTCCCGTTTCCTTGCTGGTTTTATCCATCTCTCAGACGAGATCGAGTTCGACCCTACGGCCGTCGATCCGAATCGAGAACTTCGCGTCGTTCAAAACACATCCCGTCGCCCAAGGGAACTCTACTTCGCACCGATCGGCTATGTGACGCAGCCAAAGCCTGACAAGCGGGGCGAATACTTCGTGCGCGCGGCGGTCACCGGCAGCCGCCTCAGCATCGGGCATGTTCACCTTCCCAACGCAGCCGTTCGCGACTACTTTTACTTCAGCAATCGAAGCCGTCCTGGCTGCGACCAGCAGACTCTTTATGACCTGCTGCGAACCGTTCCCTCGGCCGGACCCGTAGATCTCAGGCTTGCTCTCAAGGTGCGACGGCTCGAACTTCAGACGGATGCTGCGTCCAAAGACCAATTACAGGCCGTCGAACGCGCCTTCAATCTCCTCGCGCGCCCGGACCTCCGATCCTGCTATCAGACCCTGCTTCGCGACCCTGACGCGCCCGCGCTGTTCCCTTACGGCGGCTTTGGAGTGCTGCTCGTTGCCGGTGAACTCTCGCCAGACCGGGAGACCTTTTTCGCCAAGAAGATCCTATCGTTCCTCCCGGATCGTCGGCAGTGGCGATTCCGTGCTCCCCTCAGGAAAGTCGAGTTTTTCGATGGCCATGCCGTTTATCGTGACAGCCGGCGAAAAGCGGAAGTGGTCCTGGACCAGATCTCGCTTCCTCTTGCGTTTGACCCGACATGGAACCAGTGGAGGCACCTGATCAGTACGAAGTTCGGCGTTGATGCGACCTTCGTGAAGAGCGGAAAGTATCTGTTTCGAGACGGTGAGTGGTGCCTGGTGCACTGGGAGACGGCCCTGCCTAGTCGCCTCAAAATCACCCTCCCAGGTGATACCCAAGAGGTTCTGGCGAATGCCCGCAAGACGTACCATCGATTCGGCGAATTCTACGACGCGATCCAGAAAATTCGCTTCCGGCTGGAACGTGAACCGATCGAGCGGACGGAATTGGACCGCATCTGCGGCGAACTCCGGATCCCCGCGGATTTCGACATCGCCCAAATATCCTGGAAGCCGGACTACGATTCTTTCTATTACAACCAACTCCGGAAACGTACCCGCAAGCTGTTTCTCTTCCGGGATGAGTACATCTTCGAGCTGGAACACGCCACCGTGGTGGAAGTTCCACAGCAAGGGCATGCGACCTACGTTTTCTCGCGGGCGCCGAACCTCGATCAATGGGTCCGCGCGTACGCGGGAGCTGCCAAGGACGACATCCGCCAGAATCGGCGGAACGCGGCCGAGCAACTCGGCTTCCTCGGCCGCGTCATGCACGGCCGGAATCCAAGAAACTGGGTACGCGACCTCCGCGCGAAAATCGGTGAGCCGGTGGACTACTCACTCGCGGTGGATGAGACGCCTTAACGGACTCCCATGCGCCGCGATAGTCGATTCATTTCTGCTTCCGAGATCGGCACCTGGTGCTACTGCAAGAAAGCGTGGCACCTGAGCCACAGCGGCTATCCATGCTCGCTTACAGAGGAGCGCGCAGCCGGAATCCGATATCACAAGGCCCACAATCGCCGCCTGCGAGCGGCCCACCAGCAGCAGGCGGTAGCGAGAATTGTCATGCTCGTCTGCGTTCTGATCGTCATTCTGCTTGGGACTTCCCGCTTATGGACCCAATGACAATCTCATTTGCCGTCCTCGGTATAGTATTTCTAGTGGCCCTGCTCATGTGGGCGCGCGCCCGTCAACAGATACGGCAAAGTGGGATTCCGGATGGTCGCGTTGTCTACCAGGACACCGACCGGCGCCACAATGTCGAACTTCCCCTGGTGTCTCCGAGTTGCGGCTTGACCGGGAAGCCAGACTATTTGGTGGAAGCATCGAATGGCCTGATTCCTGTTGAGCTGAAATCACGCAACTGCCCCCGCTCCGGTCCTCATGAGGGCGAGGTTGCTCAGGTGACCGCCTACTGCGTGCTTGTCGAAGACGCCTTCGGGGCGACACCGCCCTGTGGGATTATTCAATACGCCGATCGCTCCTGGCCCATCCGGTATACCCTGAAAGACCGCAAGCGACTTCTTCACATTCTCGACGAAATGCGCGAAGCCCGAAATACCCGGACGGCGCACCGCGATCATCAGCACGCGGCTCGTTGTCGCGCCTGCGGCTACCGAGCCGTCTGCGACGAGGCACTCGACTGAGCGGCCTGGCGTTTCTACGATTGCCGGGTGCCGGTCAAACAGTGGCGCCCGTGTATCTGGCCGTGCCGGGCCTCAGTGGCGCATTCAGTCTTCCCGGCGCGATGCCGACGCCGAGATCTGATTAGGCCGGATCGGGACGGGCCCAGTAGCACTCGGGCCAAACGCCGAACTCACCGCTGTCGCTCTTTTCGATATCGCCGGAACAGTGGGCTGGAATACGCCGATCCGGAGCCTCGGCGCCGCTCCAAATTGCAACACGATTCGCCTAACATCTGTCATCCTCGATACTTCCAGAGCGCCGTTTCCGGGGAGTTTCAGGTTCGGAGGGCAGTTCTCACCGCAGGGTGACTCTACGCCCAAATGAATCGCCTGACCCTGGCGCGTTTATCGTTACTAGTACCGGTCCGGCGACCAGATGTGGTGATTTTCCGCGTAGCCGGTTATGCGACCAAGGCCACTGAAGGAGAGCCCGAAGGTTGCTTCACCCATAGAATCCAATCTGCGCCAGCCTTGCTCTCTTCGATTGTCTTGGCAACAGCGCCGGCATCGAGCGAGCGCTATCCCACTCGATCGTAAGCAAGATACGGGCTGACAACGCTCAAGATCCTTGCGTAGAGGTTGCCTGAGGGCCGGATCTCGTCTTCCTCCAAAATCGCAAATGAGGCCGCCCGCTCGTTGTGAAGTGCTCGTACTGCAACCGATTCTGTATGGCCCAGCTCCGCAGTTGGTCCTCAAAGGATGGCCCCGTTTCATGTGCCCGGAATGCACCATTCAGGAGGAGCGACGTGTCGGTTTCGTATCCGCCATCCCGCTCCACTCCTTCAGTGATGTCGTCTACCTGCACCAGATACGCATTTGTCATCACTCGTTGCTCATACCAGATGGCGCCGCAGTTCGTACACTCGAACATCTTCCGCTGATCGACTGTCGAGACGGTGATCGTTCGCGTTGCACAATTGCGGCACCCAAGGGCCTGATCTTCAGTCTTGCTGAGCGTCTTAACGTACGCATCAACATATTGCTCCCAGATCCCTTCTTCGACGTCGCGCTTGGCAGCGTCCAAGAGGACTTTTATGGCATCGATATCGGCCACCGTGCGGAGGTCGAACGCCGTTGGAAGGCTTACGCAATACCTATAGCCGTTCGCCGGCTTGCCATTCAGGAAGGCGCGGACGGTGTAGTCCCAACCTGAGCCTTCAACGCGGATCTCGTACGTTTTTCCGTCGTTCTCAAACGGCTCCGTTTTAATAATCGCCAATGTGTGCTCCCGGACCTCTAATAGTCTATCCCGCTCGGATTATAGCCGATATTCAGTCCTGATTATTCGCAAGCCGGCCCGGCCAGTTCCGGCTTGCGCATCGTCCAAGAGCAATCCGGACCGACACATCCCCGGAGACTACACAGGTAAGTGGATGGTGGAACGTGGCGCGTTTCTCGTTACTTATCCGACCAGACGGCAGAACGGGATCGATTGAGAGCTT
>JAIQFL010000456.1 GCA_020073365.1 Terriglobia bacterium
GACCCGGAGCACTGCTGGCACGCCGCCCGCACCGCGGTCGGGATGCACGCGGCGCTCGAGTCGCTCAACCGGAGGTGGGAGGAGGAGGGGCGGGGCCCCCTGGCCATGGGCATCGCAGATATTGGAGCACCCCGCACAGGTTGAGCGGGATTTTCTGCCGCTCAACGGCACCGATTACGTCGAGTTCTACGTCGGCAACGCGCGCCAGGCCGCGCATTACTACCGCAGCGCCTTCGGTTTCAACCTGGCCGCGTATCGCGGACCGGAGACCGGCACCCGCGACCAGGCTTCTTACGTGATCGTGCAGAACAAGATCCGCTTTGTGCTCACCACGCCGCTGACTCCCGAGCACGCCATCGCCGAGCACATCCGGCTGCATGGCGATGGCGTGCACGATATCGCCCTATGGGTGGACGATGCCGAATCGGGCTGGCGCGAGACCACCCAGCGCGGCGCCCGTAGCGTGCGCGAACCGGAGACTTTGCGCGACGAGCAGGGCGAAGCGTGCATCGCGTCGATCGCGACGTATGGCGATACCATCCACACCTTCGTGGAACGGCGCAACTATCGCGGTGTGTTCCTTCCGGGATTCACGGCCGTGGCGGGCGAGGACTCGATCGCCCGGCCCGTGGGGCTGCAGTATATCGACCACATGGTGGGCAACGTCGGATGGGGAGAGATGAACCGCTGGGTGGAGTTTTACCGCGACGTGATGGGATTCAAGATGTTCAAGCATTTCGACGACAAGGACATCTCGACCGAGTACTCGGCCCTGATGTCCAAGGTGATGTCGAACGGCAACGAGCGCGTGAAGTTCCCCATCAACGAACCGGCCGAGGGGAAACGCAAGTCGCAGATCGAAGAGTACCTGCAGTTCTATCACGGGCCGGGCGTGCAACACATCGCCATGGCCACCGGCAATATCATCGAAACGGTGGCCACGCTGCGGAGGCAGGGCGTGGATTTTCTGCGCGTCCCGGCAGCCTATTACGACGACCTGGAGGCGCGCATCGGCCGCATCGACGAACCCATGGCGGCGCTCAAGGAACTGGGCATTCTGGTGGACCGGGACGACGAAGGCTACATGCTGCAGATCTTCACGCGGCCGGTAGAGGATCGCCCGACGCTGTTCTACGAAGTGATCCAGCGGAAGGGGAGCCGCAGCTTCGGCAAAGGGAATTTCAAGGCGCTGTTCGAGGCCATCGAGAGGGAGCAGGAACGGCGGGGGAATTTGTGAAGTGGGCGCGCCGAACCAGGAGATACTGGCTTGACAGCCTCCCCTTTCCAGACTATACATAGACAGTATAGGGCACAAAAAGAGGGGCTCACGTCATGGCTGTCCATATCGAATGGATCAATCGCCTCCGCCATCTCGTTCGCGGGTCGCGCTTCGAAGGCGACCTCGACGGCGAAATCCGCTTTCACCTCGAAACCCGGTCGGCTGAACTCGAGAGTTTGGGCCTCTCGCGGTCGGCCGCACAGGCGCAAGCGCGCCGCGAGTTCGGCTCCATCGCGTTGATGCAGGAGGATTCCCGAGCTCCGTGGCAATTTCGCTGGCTGCAAGACCTGGCGGCCGATCTACGCTATGCCTTCCGCACCTTCCGCCGCAGCCCCGCGTTCACGCTCACGGCTGTCGTTTCGCTCGCGCTCGGCATAGGGGCCACCAGCGCTATCTTCACCACCCTCGACGCCGTGTTTTGGAAAGCCCTTCCGGTCGCCAGTCCGCAGAGTCTGGTCAGATTCTCCATTTCACGGGACAATCTGGATCCCGAGACGGACCTGCCCGCCGCGTTTGTCCGCCAACTGGGCGACGCGGAGATTTTCGCGGGTGTCGCCATCAGCTCGGCGGACGGCCTCAGCTTTTCCTATGACGGCCGTGCCGAGCGCGTTCTGGGTGAGGTCGTCTCCCCCAACTTCTTCGATCTTCTAGGCGTGCGGCCAATTCTTGGCCAGGGCTTCACGGCCGAGGTGCGGAGCGGTCATTGGGCGCCGGAGGCGGTGCTGTCCTACCACTTTTGGAAGCGGCGCTTTGGCGGCGATCCGGGCGTTATCGGCCGCACCATCCGCCTGAACAACTATGCCTTCACCATCGTCGGCGTCTCGCCACCCTCATTCTTCGGGCTGGTCCGCGGCACCGATTACGAACTGCGTATCCCCATCCTTCCGGAAGGCCTGGAAAACGCTCAGATCAGCCAACTCAGCGGCAGTCCGCAGCGATGGCTTAATGTGGTGGCGCGCCTGAAACCTGGTACCGGCCTCCCACAGGCGGAGGCGGCCGCAGACGCGCAATTCCAGCAGTTCCTGCAGGCCACGCCCATTCGGCGATTCCAAAGCGGCGGCCTCCGGCACTTGCAGGTCTCACCGGGCGCGAGAGGCGATTATGAGTATGTCCGTGCATTCCGCACGCCGCTGGTGGTGGTGCTCGTTCTGGTGGCCATCGTACTTCTGATCGCTTGCTCCAACGTTGCCAACATGCTGCTGGCGCGAGCCATGGCCCGGGCGCGCGAACTGGCCGTTCGGACCTCCATCGGCGCCGGCCGCTGGCGGCTCATGCGCCAGATGCTCACCGAGAGCATACTGCTCGCGGTCATGGCCGGAGCGTTAGGCCTGGCGGTCGCCTATTGGACCGCCGACGTATTGTTCCACTTCCTCCCCCAGGGTCACATCTCCATCGTCATCGACTTGCAGCCGGACGGCCGCGCGCTGCTCTTCACTTTCGCGATCTCACTCGTCACCGGGCTGCTGTTCGGCCTCGCGCCGGCGATTCAGGCCACTCGCGGCAACCTTGCCGGAACCCTCAAAGTGGATTCCGCCGCCTCTTTGGGTGCAGGACGGGGCACAGGGTTCCGCAGGATTCTGGTGGTATGGCAAGTCGCGTTCTCGATGGTGCTGCTGGTGGCAGCCGGCATTTTCCTGCGCACTCTGTCGGATCTGCGTCCCACCGAGTATCGCGGCAGGCCGGACCGCGTCCTCCTGTTCACCATGAAGCCGCAGCAGGAGATCTACAGCGACGAACGCCGGCGCCTGCTCGCGGTGGAGCTGATTGGCCGCGTCTCCGCGCTGCCTGGCGTGGAATCCGCTGCACTCGCCGAGAACGGCCCTCTGGGCAGCCGCTCGAGCAGCGATTCTCTGCAGATCGCCGGCCGCGGCCCCATACGGATCAGCTCCGATTCCGTAACGGCCGGTTTCTTCGAGACCGTTGGCATCCCGCAGGTTGCCGGACGCGACTTCGTGCCGGGCGATCGGGCAGGCTCGCCGTTGGTGGTTATCGTGAACCAGGCGTTCGCCCGCGCCTTCTTTCCAAACCAGAATCCGATCGGCAAGACATTGCGAAGAACGTCGGACAAACTGGATGGATCATACGAAATCGTGGGAGTTGTGGCCGACACGCATTACTACGATATCCACAAGTCCCCGCAGCCTTTTGTATGGTTCTCGATCCTGCAACTGGCGCCCTACCTGCCCACCCTGCACGTCCGCACTTACAGATCGGACACCGCCGCGATGATTGCGGCCATCCGGCACGAGTTCGATGTGCTCGATAAAGGATTCCCCGTATTCAACATCAGAACGCTGGCGGTGCGCATCGAAGACTCGCTGGCCAGCGAGCGGATCGTAGCTGACTTGGCCGGGGCGTTTGGAATGCTGGCGCTGGCGCTTGCCGCCGTGGGACTGTACGGTATCCTTGCGTACTCGGTATCGCGGCGCACCCGCGAGATTGGCATCCGCATGGCCCTCGGCGCAGGTTCGGGCTCCGTGCTATGGGCCATCGCGCGTGAAGCCTTTTGGCTTGTGGGAGCGGGCAGCGCCCTGGGTCTGGCCCTGGCAGTCGCCTCTTCCCGGGTCCTATCGCAATACTTTGTTGCAGTCTCATCGCCGGACGCCGCCATCGTGGCCGCCTGCACCTTCGTGATGTTTTTTATCGGCGCCGGTGCAGTGTGCGTCCCCGCGATGCGTGGTTGCCGGATCGACCCCCTGACCGCCCTGCGTCACGAATGAACCTTCAGATCGCGCCGGCCGCCGGCTCTAGAGCCGCCTATCCGTGGCACGACTCGTGCCACGGGAAAAATGGAAGTGATTGAAAAGATTGAATCGACTGTGCAATCCGTGGCACGACTCGTGCCACGGCCCTTGGCCCGCTCACGACATTCCGGACGAAGCATTATTAATACACAGTAACCTCCGGACATTCGCAAGCATCTACCCTCCTGTCATGGTGTATCGTGCCGGTGTGGCTCTGTGTGCCCTTTTTTCCCTCGCTCTGGGCGTTGCCTCCGGGCAGATCTATCCCCCCGGCGGCGGTTATCCCCCTGGTGGGTATCCCGGGGGCGGCTACCCGCCGGGCGGCTATCCCGGCGGCTATCCGCCTGGCCGCTATCCGGGTGGCGCGGGGGTTCCGATCCCGACCCGCGGCTCCAAACAACCCAAGACCTCCAAGACGGATGGGCCGCTTCCGAACTTCCGCGGCAAGTTGAAGCAGATGGACAACAAGACCATCTCGCTGGAGTTGGGCGATAACCGGGTACTGGATTTCAAGCGCAACGACAAGACCAAATTCTTTAAGAACGGCGACGAAGTAAAGAGCCCCAAGTTTAACCCCGGAGACCAGCTTTCGATTGAAGGGCCCGAAGATGCGGAGCACTTCCTGACGGCGGTCAACGTGTACTGGGAAAAGGCCGCCAACTCCACCGATACCGCCAAATCCGGTGACAAGAATGACGGTGTGGTGGACACCTGGAAGGACGCACCGGCGAAGGACGCACCCAAGGAGGCAGCGGCCGCGGCGGGGCTGGAATCCGCCACCGAGAAAGCGCCACCCCCGGCCAGGGATTCGGAAGACCCCGGGCCTCCCAGGCTGAAACGCGGCGCGCCCGCCGATCCGAAGCGCGAACACGCCGCGGATACGCCGGTGAACGCCCCCATCGCGAACCGACCGGTGGTAGAGGCTCCCACCACGGCGCCCGAAACCCTGGCGTCCGCCGCGCCCACGATTCGCCGGAACGGCGACGAAGACACGATTCCCATGATGCGGCGTCCCGATGACCCCTTGATTCGCAAGGCCTCGGATGCGGCGCTGGATTTCACCGAAACGCTGCCCAGTTATGTCTGCCAGGAGATGATGGCGCGGTTCCAGAGCGAATCGCATCCGGCCAATTGGCAGCCGCTGGATGTGGTCACCACCAACCTGGTGTACGAAAACGGCAAAGAGGAGTACAAGGATATTGCTGTCAACGGCAAGCCCAAGAAGAGCATGGAGGAGACGGGTGGCGCCTGGTCCACGGGCGAATTCGGAACCGTGCTGATCGACCTGTTTTCTCCGGCCACGGCCGCCCAATTCCACTATCGCCGGGATGCACGCACCGGCGGAGTCAGCGCCAAGATGTACGAATTCGAAGTGGCGCGGGAGAATTCTCACTGGTCGATCCACATGGCATCGCAGACCTACCAACCGGCGTACAAAGGCGCCGTGTGGATCGATCCGGCCACCTCGCGGGTCTTGCGGATTGAGATGCAGGCATTTGGCTTCCCGGAAGATTTCCCGACAGACCACGTGGAATCGGCTACCGACTACCAGTACATACGCCTGGGCGATGCCAAGCAGTATCTGCTGCCGGTGCATGCCGAGACGCTGAGCTGCCAGCGCGGAACCAACTACTGCAGCCGCAACACCATCGATTTCCGGAACTACCACAAGTACACCGGCGAGACGAGCATTACGTTCGAGAAGCCTAAAGAGTAGAGAGGGGGCCTCCAGCCGTACAGCGGCAGCGTGGCCGCCGCAGACAGGCCAAAGGGCCTGTCCCACCTCGGTCTAAAGCCCCTGCTGGACTGCAGCCTCTAAATCGGCTTGGGAGACGATGCCTTCGAAGCGCTTGACCTGCTTTCCGGAGCGGTCGAATATCAGGGTCACCGGCAGCAGCTCACCCAGCCTATAGTGCTCTGATATTGCCTCGGAGCCCAGCGCGACCGTGTAGTCCATCGGGTGCTTCTTCAGGAAAGGCCGGACGCGTTCGGCGCCTTCCTCATCCATCGAGACCCCCACCACGACGACGCCTTTCGACGCGAACTGCTGGTGCAACTTATTGAAGCGGGGAATCTCCTCGATACAGGGCACGCACCAGGTGGCCCAGAAATTGAAGACCACCACCTTGCCCCGCAGGCCCCCCGTATCCAACGCTCCGCCCTCCAGTTTGGTGACCTGCGGCAGGTCACCGACCTGCCCGTTACTCGGCGAAGCCGCCGGTGCCGCCGCCGTCGTGCTCGCCGCCCCCTTCACCAGGAACGCCAAATACTCCACCGGGTCCTTCGTCAGCCCCGGAAACGTCGCGATCACCTTCTCATCCGGGTCCATGATGGCGTAAAATGGCTCTGCCACGGTATTGAACTTGGCCAATTCCAGCTTCTGGTTGTCCTCCGAAGCCTGGTCGGTACCATCCGCATACAGATCCACCAGCACGAAGTTCTTGAGCGCCGCCGCGATCTCCGGCCGCGTGAACATGTTGGCCTTCATCCAGTGACAGTTGGCGCAGGCATACCCGGTGAAGTTGACGAATACCAGTTTCCCCTCCCGCCGCGCGCGGTCCAACGCCTCCCGGTACTGGTTCTTCATCCAGACCAGGGCCGTTGACGACGGGTTCGCGCCCAAGCCGCCGGAATCAGCTCCAGCGGCCGGCACCCAGGCGTCCAGGTCCCCTAGTCCGCCGCCGAACATCCCCGGCGTCAGGCTGATGGCGAAGATCAGAAAGACGATCCCGGCCAGCAGCCTTCCCAGGCCCATGGGCTCATCCGGCTTGATGCCCTCCAGCCGCACGTAGCCCAGCAGGTACAGCCCCGCCATGGCGAACAGCACGATCCACGCGGCCAGGAAGCGCTCGCGCGTCAACAGGCCCCACTGCATCACCTGGTCGAGGCTGCTGAGATATTTCAGGCTGAACGCCAGGATCACGAACCCCATCACCACCTTGACCCGGGCCAGCCACCCGCCGCTCCTCGGCATGCGCTTCAAGTAGGACGGAAACAGCGCCAGCAGCAGGAAGGGCAGGGCGAGCCCCGTGGCAAAGGTCACCATCCCAAGCGCCGGCCGCAATCCGCCGCTACCGACCGACGCCGCCAGCAGGGTCCCGACAAATGGCCCCACGCAGGCGAAGGAAGCCAGCGAGAACGTCAGCCCCATCAGCAAGGTGCCGCCGAACCCGCCCTTCTCCGACGACCGGTTCAGCCGCGTGAGAATCGCCGACGGAATGGTGATCTCGAACGCCCCCAGCAGGCTCAATCCGAAGGCGATGAACAGCGCCGAGATGAAGCCGTTGACCCACCGGTTGGACCCGAGTTGCACGATCCCGAACGGTCCCAGAATGACCGTAATCAGCAGCCCGATCCCCGAGAACAGCACGATGATTCCCAGGCAGAAAACCACGGCCTGCACCACGCTGTCCCGCCTTCCGCCAGACTGCCGGTTCAGGAAGAACGACATGGTGATCGGAATCATGGGGAAGACGCAGGGGGTGAAGATGGACGCGAGCCCAAACCCGAAGGCCACCAGAAGGAAGGCCGCCAAACCTTGATCAAGGGCGGACGATGCCTGCGTTTGATCGGCCGGCGGCGCCTTGGCCTCCGAATATCCCGGGGGAATGGAAA
>JAIQFL010000457.1 GCA_020073365.1 Terriglobia bacterium
CGCCAGGAACTGCCCTTGATTGGCCGAACGTTCAGCACAACCTGAGATAGGCCAAGCAAGATTTTGATAGCGCCGGCGGGGCCGCGTCATCTATACCTGTTGCAATGGCGCTCAAGATAGAAGTTGTATTGGGCATTCTGATGGCCGGTTTACTGTTCGGCCAGCAGGCCGAGCCAACTCTGGCACAGGGCGTGGCACTGTTGCAGTCCGGCGATGCCGCTGGCGCCGTCAATGTGTTGCAGGCGGTCACCAGTCGCGAACCGCGGAACGGGCGCGCGTGGCGCAATCTCGGGGTCGCCTATCAACAGGCAAAGGATCCGGATAAAGCGATTGCCGCCTTCCAGCGGGCCCTGGAGGTGCAGCCCGAAATGCCCGCGCCGGCCTACAACATCGCTATCATTTATGCTGCGAAGCAGGATGCCGATCACGCCTTCGAGTGGCTTGGCAAGGCGAAGGCTACGCGGAAAATCGACATGACGCAAGCGGAAGCAGCTCCGGAGCTGGCGCCGTTCCGCTCCGACCGTCGCTTCGCTGCAATCCTACCCAAGGCGTCGGACTTCGCGGATCCGTTCGTAGAACCGGTGAAGGTCATCCGCGAATGGGTTGGGGAGGGAAGCAACGACCAGTTCGGCTGGATCGCTCGAAGCATCGGCGACGTCGATCGCGACGGTTTGCCGGATTTTGTCACTTCGGCACCCACCAAGAATCTTGGCGGCCAGAACGCGGGACGGGTCTACGTGTATTCCACCAGGACGGGCAAACTCATCTGGAGTGTCGACGGGAAACCTGGCGATCAGCTCGGCATCGGCATCGAAGCCGCCGGCGATGTCAATCACGATGGCATTCCGGACGTCGTAGCCAGCGCGCCCGGGGCAGGTAAGGCGTACATCTTTTCCGGCAAGGATGGGAGTGTCTTGGTCACGATGACCGCGGAGGATGCGGCCGACAATTTTGGACGGCACGTCGCCGGCGCGGGTGATGTCAATGGAGACGGCTACGCCGACGTCATCATCGGCGCGCCCGGCAACCATGGTCGGCGGGGAGCGGCATACGTATATTCCGGCAGGGACGGAAAGCTGTTGCTTACCCTCACCGGCGAAAGAGAAGGAGATCAGTTCGGCTCCGCGGTGACGGGGTTTACGAGCAAGGCCGGTACCCTGCTGGTCGCCGGTGCGCCGCAGGCCGGCGCCCAACACCACGGGCGGGTTTACGTGTACAAGTCCCTCAGCGGCAAGCCGTCATTCGTAGTGGACGCAGAAGCAACTGGCCAGGCTCTGGGCGCCATGTTCGTCTCTGTGCCAGGCGATCTGGATGGCGACGGCATTCCAGACGTATTTGCGTCGGATTTTGTGGACACTGGAAAGGCTCCTGGCGCGGGCAGGGTCTATATCGTCTCCGGCAAAGATGGCCATCGTTTGTTCACCTTGACAGGCCAGACCCCCGGCGAGAATCTTGGCACTAGCGAATCCGTCGCCGGCGATGTGGACGGCGACGGGCGTCCGGATCTGATCGTAGGCGCGTGGCAATTAAGCGGAGAGGCCAATTCGGGCGGCCGGGCGTATCTCTATTCGGGCCGGACCGGAGATCTCCTGAAGACCTACACCTGCCGAATACCCGGCGACACTTTCGGGTTCGACGCCGTGGGCATGAGTGACATCGATGGGGATGGTACGGTGGATCTGCTGATCACCTCGGCGTGGAGTGGCATTCAGGGCTACCATTCGGGCCGCGTCTTCTTGATCAGCAGCGGAATCGCGAGGAACGCAGCACTGAAGGAGTGATTTCGAAATCACGCCGGAAGGCATTGGTGAAATGGCTGTGGTGGGTGAAGCCTAGATCGACGGCGATGCGACACAGCGGATCTGCCGTCTCAAGAACGCTCTCCAACCCGTGACGGATGCGCAGTTGCCTGAGGTATTGGTGCACGGCAAAACCTGTGAATTCTCGAAAAACCCGGCACAGATGATACGGCGAGGCGCCCACCTGATCGGCGATCCGTGCGAGGTCCAGATGCTGGTCGAAGCGGGAAGCCAGCAGGCGCTCCACATCGTGGACCAAACTACGCTTTCTGCCATCCTCTGGGGCGGCAATGGCTCCGCCAATCACGCGGTCGAGGAGGAGCAACACGGTTTCTTCGATGGCGATCGAATCGTGCAAGCCACCGGCGGTAACGGCTTCGAAGAGGCGTCGTTGCAGCAGATAGGTCTTGGCTTCGCAGCGCCCGCGATGCCACCGGAAGGGTGCGTCCTCTGCCTCCGCTCCGCTCGCCCGAACCGCCTCCAATGCCAGATCACGACGCACAGCGAACCAATCGCAGCGATCGCCGCGAACACTGATTTCGCGGCGCTCGTAAACCTGTGAACGGTTGTAAAAGGTAACGACGTTCAGGCTGGCGACAAAGGGCGGCGCGTCCTCGTGCTCAATCTGAACAGCCGTGCGGGGGAACACGAAGCAATCGTTTTGTGCCGGCCCGGTGTTGCGGAATCCGGAGTACGTCCGGTCGCAACGAAAGGCGCCGATCCGGATCAGAGCCGATTCATACACGATCGTATTGCTGAACAAGGGTTCGCTCATGCCTCCAAGCCCGACCATTCCGTAGACGTAGAGGAACGGGAACTGTCACTCCGCGCGCGCGCCCATCCGCGCCGGGGCCAAGTGTCCGGCGACGGAAGTAGGGCGACTCGGCTTTCCCCGGAATCTGACGAGATCCACCAAGTCCAGGAGCGGCATCGGCTTCCACTCGGCCCGCTGGTTGTGCGCGCCGATCTCAAAAGCGATGCGCCACTGAGAGAAGAGCACGCGATACGCCTCCAGTATGCCGACGGACGGATCGTAGATGTGCGTCGCTTCCGCTGAAACCCCGTTCAACTCGAGGATCTCGAAGCGGCCGGCCTGAAAGTCCACGAGGGACGATGCGCGGACGTCGAAGCGGCCGAAGTAAAAGCCGGGAAAGTTGGACGCGATGGCATCCACGGCGGAAGACAAGGCCTCGGTTTGCAGATGGCCGCCGTCCAGGAAGACCGCGCCGCGGCAATGCGAGCCGAGTTCAGCCAGAGGTACCACCTCACCGCGATCCGGCACATCCTCGGCATGACGTTTCAGCCGGCCGAAATACATCCCCGCAAGGCAGCAGGCGCGCTCATCCCGCAACACGAGGTCGCGGATCGTGCTGCCGCCATCGCCAGTTACAGAGGGAAAGTGCTTGTCGGTGATGGAGAGAATACAGCCGCGACTTTCATGCGGGTAGCGATAGTAGAAAACGCCAAACTCGAGTCCGGCGACATATCTTTGGACAATCGTGTCACCGATGGAGGTTCGGAAGTACGCCGCCACGTCACCGTCTCTTTTGGCGATCACGACGCCCGTACCGCGTTCTCCAACGTCCGGCTTCAGCACGATCGGATAAGACAGACCGTGCACCGACAGAAATTCCCTCACCGCTCGAAACCGTGCGTCCGCGGAGAGGGGTTCGTGCAACACTGTAAACTCCGGCACCGGAGACAGGTGGCTCAGGATGGCCGACTTAGAATCCCCGACGAATCCTCCCGAAGGAATGCCAGGATTGGCCACGGTGAACAGCGTAAGCGATCGGTGCCGGATTGCGAGGAACAGGATGTAGGGCGCCACCGGGAGATATGCCAACCAGGGCGGCCAGAATTCCCATCGAGCCCGTCGCCGGACCCATCCCAGAACCTGGCGTCGAGTCTGCCAACTGATTCGAAGCCGGCACGCTGCTACTGCCGCCAGAAAGAGAGCAGGTCCCGCGTAGGCGAGATGGGGCAGGCTCCTGCCGAGCACGGCTGACCCGCCGACCAGCAACGGAGTCCAGAGCGCCGCCGCCAGCAGAAAGTAGAGCGAGAAGGTCCAAAATCGGGTCCGCAGGACCCCTGCCGCAACGTACGTTGGCAGTCGCAGGCCAGGTGTGAAGCGGCTGAGGATTACTACACTCGCGCCGCGTTCGGCGAGCCAGTTCGATGCAAGGTCGAGCTTCTGTTCCGAGAGAATCTTGCGGAGCGGCTTCCACCGCACGATCGGTCGTCCCAACAGACGTCCTGCAAAATACAGCAATAGGTCGCCAAAGAAGATCCCGGCGACGCAGGCCAGCACTCCGGGAAGGAATCCCAGCATGCCCGAGGCAATTAGCCCACCTGTCGCAATGCAGGTCAGGTCCTCGCTGACGAATGTGGCAAGAGCGATGAGAATGAGTTGTCCCATGAATTTCCTGTGGTCAGGCGGCACGCGCCAATAGCTTTTGTTCGCATGGGCTACACCGGCACGGTGCGGAAGGCGAATACAGGAATCGAACCTCCTCGCGCGTGACCACTACCCAACTGAAGCTGACGGTCTCCGCATCCTCGCGATGCATGCAAGGAGAATAAGCATCGGCGCTCGCATCCACCGCCGCACCATGGCTCGCATGAAAGTCGTACAGGAGAGCTGGATCTACGCGTGCCGCCATGCCAGCGCGGCGCTCGAATTCGCTCAGGCGGGAACGCCGCACTCCACACGAATCGAAGGAAGAGGAGGTGAGCGGCATCGGGGCGGCGGCCGGATCCACGGTAAGCTGTTCACGGTTCCACTCCGCCAGAATCGCTGGCCGGTCTGGTTCCAGAATCAACAGGACGAAGGGTGCGTAGGGATTCAGGTCGAGCTGCCTTAGGGACAAGAGACAGTCGCCGCCGGTAGCTTCCCAAGCCAGTTCACGGAGCAGGACGCCGCGGCTCCGTTGCGGCGAGGGAAAGGAGTTCTGAGTTCCGGCATCCCCGTTCAGTAAACAGACCGAAACTCCAAACTCATTTGCGGCGATCCAGGTGCCGCCAAAATCTGCGTCGATCGGCGCGACGTAGCGCACGCCACCGCACTCCCGAATTGCCGGTGGGAAGGCTCTGCCACGAGTCCGCTTCTCATCGCGATTCGCCAACAGATGATAACCGCCGGGTTGCTGTACCCAACTTACGGTGCACACTATGCAGCCTCCGCCGTCTTCGATGCAAGGTAACGCAGTGTCGATGGCGCCATCCCAAAATCGGAATCGAGCTCGACACCGTGCGTGCGCAGAGTTATTGCGATGAGCGCAAAATGGTGCACGGTGTGACTGCTGAGCACCTGGAGTTCGCGGCTGATCGACGATTCCATGAAGCCCTCACGTACCGCATCGCTATCGGCGTCCTCCATCCGGACCCAGATGATTCTCTCCTGGTGAAGGTCTCGTGATGTTTCGAGCGTGCGAATGATGGAGCGTATGGCCGCCGACGCAGCGTCGCGGCTGTACTCAATGGTGTCGTCGCGCCGCCGCGCATCGTAGTCGACGTGGGAGGACTCCAGGCCCTCCAGGAAACACCGATAGAACTCGAGGATGTGCCGGAGATGTGCGCCCGCACGATGCGGGGCGAGTCCGCGTGGTGTCGTGGCATACGCGTTGTCATCCAGGCTGCCCACCAGTCGAAGCGCCTGGCGCAGCCAACGGACGTTCGTTTCGATCAGGGCCGATTGGCGCGAGGGTTTAGTCGTCATAGCTTGCATCCTGCCCAAAAATCCCACTGACACCGAGTTTTATTCCGTGGAATATTTCACGGGCCATCTGTCCTTCAACCGCGTGCAAGCAGCAACCTTGGCAATTTCGAAGCGCGGAGGAGCGGCAGAAGCCCTACGCACACACTGGCCGGAATATCTAATGGAGGCCGCCGCACTGGGAATGTTCATGGTCTCGGCGTGCGTTTTCGGCGTTCTATTAGGACATCCCGCTTCAGCGATTTACCAGGCAGTGCCCGACCCGCTCGTCCGGCAGATTCTGGGCGGTATCGCGATGGGGCTGACTGCCGTCGGCATCATCTCCTCTCCCTGGGGAAAGCAGTCAGGAGCTCACATGAATCCGGCTTTCTCGCTGATGTTTCTGTCGCTTGGCAAGATCGCGCCTTGGGACGCCCTCTTCTATGTAATCGCGCAGTTTATTGGTGGACTCACAGGGGTTGTACTGTCCTCGTTTCTCATTGGCCCCCCTGTGGCCGATCCTGCCGTCAACTATGTCGTGACGGTACCCGGGCCGCAAGGACCGTGGGTTGCCTTCGCAGCGGAGTTTGCAATTTCGTTCCTGCTCATCGCGATCATTCTGAATGTATCGAATTCGCGCCGGATGACCCACTACACACCTTGGGTTGCCGGCCTTCTGATCGCCAGCTACATCAGCATAGAATCACCGCTCTCCGGCATGAGCATGAATCCGGCGCGAACGCTTGGATCGGCGCTACCGGCCGGCGTATGGACAGCCATCTGGGTGTATTTCCTCGCTCCCGTGCTTGCCATGTTTTCGGCAGGCCAACTCTTCCGACACTTTCGCGGCGCACATCGCATTTTTTGCGCCAAGTATCACCACCACAACGACAAGCGTTGCATCTTCCGGTGCAACTACGGAGCAATCCACAATGAGCGATAAGAACCATTACGACGTGATCATCATCGGGACCGGCGCCGGCGGTGGGACACTTGCCCGGAAACTGGCGCCCACCGGGAAGCGGGTCCTCCTGCTGGAGCGTGGCGACTACGTTCCGCGGGAGAAGGACAACTGGAGCACGCGCGCGGTCAACGTTCAGGGGAAGTACCAGACCAAGGAGGTCTGGCGCGACCGGGACGGGAATCCACTGCACCCGCACACCAACTATTGCGTTGGCGGCAATACGAAATTCTACGGTGCGGCACTCTTCCGCTTGCGGCGCGAGGACTTCTGCACGGTCAAGCATCACGGCGGAGTCTCGCCGGCCTGGCCCGTCACCTACGATGAGCTGGAACCTTACTACACACAGGCGGAGGAGCATTACCACGTGCACGGAGAGCGCGGCGAGGACCCTACCGATCCTCCATCCAGCGGAGCGTACCCCCACCCAGCCGTGAGCCACGAACCGCGCATCCAGCAGTTGAGCGACGATTTCGCGGCCGCGGGACTTCGCCCCTTCCACACGCCCCTCGGCGTGCAATTGGACGAGAAGAACGCCCACGCTAGCAAGTGCATTCGATGTAATACGTGCGACGGGTTTCCGTGCCTCGTGTACGCGAAATCCGATGCACAAGTGCTCGGCGTTGACCCCGCACTGGAATATCCGAATGTCGGTCTGATGACCAACGCCTATGTGGAGCGCCTGGAAACCAGTGCATCGGGGCGAGACGTCGCGAGTGTCGTGGTCCGCCAGAACGGCGCCACCGCGAAGTTCTCAGCCGACATCGTGGTGGTGTCGTGCGGCGCAATTAACTCCGCGGCGCTGCTCTTGCGATCGGCGAATGACAAGCACCCGCGCGGCCTCGCCAACGGCTCGGATGTCGTCGGCCGCCACTACATGGGACACGTGAATTCGATTCTCATGGCAGTCGCAAAGTGCCCAAATCCGGTCATCTTCCAGAAGACTCTCTCGGTCAACGATTTCTATCATGGCACTGAAGACTGGAAGTATCCCATGGGGCACATCTCCTTCGTCGGAAAGCTGGACGGAGTCACTCTCAGCGCGGGCGCACCCGCAATTGCACCAGGGTTCACGTTGGATCTGATGGCAAATCACTCGCTGGATTTCTGGCTGACGTCAGAGGATCTGCCGGATCCGGATAACCGGGTGACGCTCGACCGCGAAGGCAACATCGTCCTGAG
>JAIQFL010000055.1 GCA_020073365.1 Terriglobia bacterium
TTCTCGACTACGACAATGACGGCTGGCTCGACATTCTTCTGCTCTCCGGTACCCGGTGGGAAGGCGCGCCGCCAAACACCACCAATCGGCTCTACCGTAACAACCGCGACGGCACGTTTACCGATGTGACGGAGAAGGCCGGACTGACTCGGACCGGGTGGGCTTGCGGCGTGACCGTGGCCGACTACAACAACGACGGCTTCGAAGATATCTTCATCACCTGTTGGGGGCACAACGTCCTGTACCGGAATAACGGGAACGGCACCTTTACCGACGTGACGCGGGAGGCCGCGCTGCTGGACGACAAGATCCGCTGGAGCACCGGGTGCACATTCGTCGATTATGACCGCGATGGAAACGTGGACCTTTTCGTTTCGCGGTACCTGCAATTCGACCCCAAGAAAATCCCGGCGGCGGGACACGCCCCGGACTGCAATTTCAAGGGCGTTGCGGTGAACTGCGGTCCGCGTGGGCTGCCGCCCGATACCCACTCGCTCTACCACAACAACGGAGACGGCACCTTCACAGACGTCAGCGCCAAGGCGGGGATCGCGGCCGCGACCGGCAGTTACGGCTTGACAGCGGTGGCCGCGGACTTCAATGACGACGGGTGGCCCGACATCTATGTGGCCTGCGATTCCACGCCCAGCCTCCTGTTCCTGAACAACCACGACGGGACTTTCAAAGAATCCGGCCTGGAAATGGGCGTGGCGTTGAACGAAGACGGGCAAGAGCAGGCCGGCATGGGCCTCGGAGTCGGAGACTTCAATCTCGATGGCCAGTTAGATATTCTGAAGACCCACTTCACGGAAGACACGCCGGCATTGTACTCGAACCAGAAGAAGGCGGGCTTCCTGGATGTCACGATCCGTGCCGGGCTGGGCGTGGAGACGCGCTTCGTCAGTTGGGGCGCCGGCATCGTCGATCTCGACAACAACGGGCAGCCGGACCTCTTCTGGGTGACGGGGAGCGTTTACCCCGAAGTCGAGAAGAAACTACCACAGTATCCGTACCGCACGCCACCGGTATTGTTTCGCAATCTGGGGAATGGGCGGTTTGAAGAGCTTTTTACCGAGGCCGGACCAGGTGTCGCGATGGCGCATTCCAGCCGCGGGTGCGCGTTCGGGGATTTCGACAACGATGGCGACCTCGATATCCTGATCGTCAACCTGAATGAGCCGCCCTCACTGCTCCGCAACGACATCAAGGGCGATCCCCATTGGATCAAGGTCAAGCTGGTGGGGGTGAAGTCCAATCGCAGCGCGATCGGCTCGCGGGTTACGGTCAAATACGGTGCGCACGTGCAGGCGCAGGAAGTGCTGGCGCAATCCAGCTATCTTTCGGTTGACGACCGGCGGCTGCACTTCGGCCTGGGTGACATTGGCGTGGTCGACCTGGAGGTTCGCTGGCCGGACGGCCACCGCCAGGCGTTCCCCAAAGTGTCGAGTAACCAACTGGTCACGATCAACGAGCAGTCCGGCCTGGTAGCCTCCTCCCAAGGCTTCCGGACGCCACCCGCGAAACACATCTGAAAGCGGTCCCGGAATCAGGCCTGATGGCAAACTCCGGCGGCCAGTCTCTCCAGGTTAGCGGTACAGCGAAAAAGGGTCGTATTTCGCGATATTTTGGACCTTTTGCGCTTAATTACAGTTTCCGATCCCTGCCTGAAAGCCCTTTCATTTTTAAGGTTGACTTGCCGAAGAACTCGTAGTATAAACACACTAGTCTGCAATTTGCGGTTAGCGCCCCCAGTGCTGCCGTATGAGGGTAAAAACCAAAATCAGGCTTTGGGTCGCAGCCAATCAAGTTTGTCTGTGACGGGAGGAGAACTGTATGTGGCCACGTACGCCTTGGGGTGTAGTCCGGTTTATCAGCTTCGCGATGTTGGTGAGCGCCGCGGGTTGGGCGCAGTTTAGCGGCAGTATCCAGGGGACGGTCTTGGATCCAGCGGGTGCCGTGGTGCCCAACGCGAAGGTCCAGTTGAAAAACACCGCGACCAGCGTTGCCACTACGGCGACGTCTGACGCGGAGGGCAATTACCGGTTTGTCAGCCTCGCCCCCGGTTCCTACCAGATCACGGTGGATGCGGCCGGCTTCAACACCACCACGGTCTCGTTCACGCTGACAACCAGCCAGAACCTGAATGTCCCGGTGTCGATGAAGGTGGCTACGGCATCGCAATCGGTGGAGGTTACGGGCGAAGTGCCTGTCTTGAATACGGCCGAGAGCCGGACCCAGGTAACGCTCGAAACGGCGGCTCTGTCCAGCCTGCCGCTGGCCGGCCGCAATATGATTTCGCTGGTCACGATGGCGCCCGGGGTGATCGGGACCGGCACCGTTACCGGCGGTAGTCCCGGATCGGGTGTGGACAATTTCTCCACGGAGTTGCAGGTGGATGCCAGCGCCAACGGCTTAGGCAGCGTGGCCAACATGTACGTGGTGGATGGGCTGGATGTGACCAGCGCGATCCGGCCGGGAGTGTTGAACCTGACGCCCAATCCCGATTCGGTGCAGGAAACCAGTATCCAAACCAACACCTTCACCGTGGAATACGGCCGGGCCAGCTCGATCCAGATGGCCATGACCACGAAATCCGGCACCGACGGCCTGCATGGCACTGCCAGCGACTATTTCACCTACCAGAAGCTGTGGGCCGGAACGGAGTTCGTTCATAAATACTCGCCCTACCACAGCAACAACGTCTCCGCCACCATCGGCGGGCCGATTATTCCGCACCACCAGTTCTTCTTCTTCTTTGCCATTGAGCCGCTGCGCGCTTCCACGTCGACCGGAAACAGCATCACGACCTACGAGGATACGCAGTTCACGAACTGGGCCAAGCAAAACTTCCCCAACACGCTGGGCACGAAGATCCTGACTAGCTATCCCGCTTCCAGTGCCACTACTACCGCGGTTGCCCGGACGGCGGCAGATGTGTTTCCGGGAACCTGCGGTACGGCAGCCACCTTCAACCTGCCATGCAACATGCCGCTGATCGACACGGGCATCTTCAACGGAACCAACTATCGCAACGGCACTCAATTCAACGTCCGTATCGACAAGTACTTCAAGAACGATCGCATCTACGGCAATACGTACCGGACGGTTCTGGACTATGGAGGACCCGCGATCCGGCCGGCCTTCGCGGCTACCAACCATACCATTCTGAACGCGTATCAGTTCAGCGAAACCCATACCTTCTCGCCCACAACCGTGAACGAGGCCAGCTTTGGGTACATGCGGGACGAAGGGATCACGCCGCAGACCGGCCTGTTCAGCGTTCCCCTGATCAACGTGACCGGGCAGGGCACGGGTTTCGGGAACGGCTTCGCGCTGGGCGACTTCATCCAGCACAACTACCACTGGCGCGACGTCCTGACTCACGTACGCGGTGCCCACACGTTCAAGTTTGGATACGACGGATGGTTCGGCGACGATGTCGAGAATTTCCAGGGACCGCACGCTCAACCGACCTTCCTCTTCAACAATCTGCTCGACCTGGTGCAGGACAAGCCGTTCAACGAGACGGGCGTGGCGTACAATCCGATATCGGGTAAACCGGTGCTGTGGGATTGGAACGCTGCTTCGAAAACCTTTGGCCTGTTTGCCCAGGATACGTGGAAAGTCAAGCCGAACCTGACGCTGACCTATGGCTTGCGGTTTGACGACTTCGGCAATCCTTACTCGCGATCTCCCAATACCGCATTCGGGAACTTCATCCTGGCTCAAGGCGGGAGCTTCCAGGACCAGGTCGCCAATGGGAAGGTGGTGCTGAAGAACGATGTATTCAGCTCCGCGCAGAAAGCGTGGAGCCCGCGAGTGGGCGTGTCGTGGGATCCGAACAAGAAGGGCGACTGGGTGCTCAGGGGCGGCATCGGCATCTTCCACAACTGGGTGACGCCGGCCAATGCCCAGGAGGAGTTCCGCGGCAATCCGCCGGGACCCATCTATCCGACGTTCACCGCTACTGGCGCCATTCCGCCACTATTCGTTTTGGGGAGCAGCAACACTCCGCCGTTCGGGTTTACCTATCCAACGGTCCCCGGCGGGCAGCTCGATGCCCACGGAGGAATCGTCGGTCTGCAGCCCGGTATCGGCGCCATCGATCCGAATCTGTTGACGCCCGTGTCCTACAACTTTACGGCGAATGTCGAGCGTAAGGTGGCTCGGGATACGGTCGCGTCGGTGGGCTACTCCGGCGGCCGCGGCCGGGACTTGCTGGCGGGCGGCGGACAGCAGTTCAGCGTCAGCTATGGAGTGGATATCAATAACTTCCCGGGCGACCTGGTCCAGCACAACACCACCACTCCCACCCGCCTGAACCCGAGTTTCGGCTCGATCTTCTACACGCAGAACGATCGCCAGTCGAGATTCGACGCGTTGATTGTGGGGATCCGGACGCGCTTTGCCAAGAGCGGGTTTATTAACGCTTACTACACGCGATCCTCCTCCCAGGACGACACGCAGGTGTATCCGGTGGCCATCAACCCGATGCAATACTACGGCCCTTCGATCTGGGATTCGGCAAACCGGCTTTCTCTCACCTGGAGCTACACCATATCCGGGCTGAATCAGGGACACGGGTTGGCCGGGCACCTGACCAGCGGGTGGACCGCCAGCGGGACCACCATCCTGCAAAGCGGACACCCCTTCACGGTCAACACCGGCGCCACATTCCAACCGGTTCGCGACGCCAACGGCAACATCACCGGACTCTCTGCGGCCAGCGGAGACTACAACGCGGACGGCGTCAACAACGATTATCCCAATGTCGCCAGCTACAGCATGGGCAATGGGCGCCACGATTATCTGACCGGCGTCTTCCCCAAGTCGAACTTCACCCAGCCCACGCTAGGTACCGAGGGCAACGAGCGCTGGGGCCAATTCCGCAACCCGGGTTTCGCGGAAAGCGACGTCAGCCTTTCGAAGGACACCAACATCACGGAGAGATTGCGCCTGCAAATACGGTTCGAGTTCTTCAATGTGTTCAACCGCGTGAACCTGGGCGGTGTCTCAGCGAATCTGTCGGCCGCGACTTTCGGACGCTCGACTTCCCAACTGAATCCGCGATGGATTGATATCGGCGCTAAGATTATCTTCTAGTGTGCCGTGGTGTCATCCTGGTTGCCGCCTGCAATTGGTGGGGCAGGCATTCAGCCTGCCTCGCCCGCTTGCGGGCGTTCTTGTTCCTGCTATTTCCGCTGGCCCTCGCGGCCCATCCTTGTGAGTCCTGCCATCCGAAGGAAGTCGCCGGCTATTCGCATTCCAGCATGGCGCGGTCGCTGCGGCGTCCCGGGAACGAGCCGGAAGGCGCGTTCCCGGCCGGCTCCGGCACGCGCTTTTCCGTTCACTCGGGCAGCAAGGGCACATGGCAGCGCATGGAGCGCGCGGGCGAGGTGTCGGAGTACCAGGTGGAGTATGTCATCGGATCGGGCAGCCACGCCGCCGGTTATCTCATCCGGATTGCTGACCACCTGTTTCAGTCCCCGGTCTGCTATTACACGAATCGCCGGGCTTACGATCTAGCCCCGGGCTTCGAACGGATTTCCGAACCCGATTTCACGCGGCCGGTGGGCGAGGAGTGCGTGCTCTGCCACTCCGGACGGGCGCTGCATGTTCCCGGCACCGCGAACCAGTACACGCCTCCCGTCTTTGCGGAAGAGGCAATTTCGTGCGAGCGCTGCCACGGAACAGCCGAGGCACACCTGCGTCGGCCCGTGCCGGGTTCTATCGTCAACCCGGCAAAACTGGCGCCGGCGGCTCGCGACAGTATCTGCGAGCAGTGCCATCTGGCCGGCGTAACTCGCATTCTTAACCCCGGCAGGAACTTCGGAGATTTCCATCCGGGCCAGCGCCTGGAGGAGGCGTTCACGGTCTACACCCGCGCAGGCGCCCGCGCCTTCAAGGTAATCAGCCATGCGGAACAGTTGGCGCTCAGCGCATGCGCGCGTAACAGCCGGGGCAGGTTGTGGTGCGGAACCTGCCACGATCCCCACCCGCGGGCAGCGCCTACATCCCAGACCTACAGCGCCCGGTGCCAGACATGCCACCAAGGCAGGCTGGCGAAGTCGCATCCGGCCGATACCAACTGCGTGAGCTGCCACATGACGCGCCGGCGGGCGCAGGATGGCGGGCATACCGTGTTCACGGATCATCGGATCACCAGGCGGCCGGAGCCCGATGGGCCGGTTCCACAACCGGAGGACCTGGTGGCGTGGCGCGACCCCGAACCGGCGCTCCAAGCCCGAAACCTGGCGCTCGCTTACGTCAACGCGGGCATCTCCGGCCGCTCTCCAGCCCAGATCGTGCGCGGCTACCGCATGCTGACCGAGATCGAGAGAGCCGCGCCCAACGATGTCGGCGTGCTCAAGGGAATTGGGCGGGCGCTACTGCTGGGGAAGGAGCCCGTCGAAGCACTCAAGGCTTTCGAGCGGGTGCTGCAATCGGTCCCCAACAGCGCCACCAGCGAAGAGGACGTGGGCACTGCCCTTCTGGAGTCCGGCCAGGTGGAGAAAGCCGCTTCGCATCTGGAACGAGCCCTGGAATTGGACCCGCTCCTGCTATCGGCCGCGACGGCGCTCCAGGAGGTCTACCGAAGGCAGGGGGCCAACGAAAAGGCGGGTGCCCTGGGGGATCGCATGCGGCGCGCCATGCGCAATTCGCCGGGGAAATCAGGCCAATAACCTTCCCAGCAATTGCGTGGTTGGCAAGTTCCCGGCGCGTCTACTTGCCCTTCAGTGCCGTCAGCAGCGCCTGGCCGCTGGGACTGCCCAAGCCGGTGCAGGCGTCCCATCCGGGGCCGGCTTGATAGGCGCCGTTGTTGCCGGAAGTGATATCGTGCAACGCACTCGCCCCTTTGGCATAGAGCGTCGTGTTCAGGAAGCCCACGTGCTTCCCGAGTTGCTGGTTGATCAACGCTATCAGTGCCGCCCACAGCGGGGCCACCGCGCTGGTTCCTCCAAAAACGGCATCTTTCCCGTCCACGTGAATCTGGTATCCGGTGGCCGGGTCGGCGTCGCCCGAAATATCGGGCACCCCGCGGCCTTTGAAGTGAGTCGAATTGACGGAAACCGGCACGTTCGCGCCGGCCTGAAAGGTTGGCAGCGGGAAGTGATCGCTGACTCCGCCTCCGGTGGCGCCATTCCCGGCGCCGTGGTTCCAGACCACCTCCTTCGAGATCTTCCCGCCGGATGACTCCAGGCGCGTGCCCCCGCATGCCAGTACATGGGGGCTGGAGGCCGGAAAATCAACGTGAGCGGCGCCATCGCCGACGTTGTCGGTGGAGCCGTCGTCGCCGGAAGCGCAGCACACCGTCACGCCCAGCAGCCCGGCATCCTGGAAGGCCTGGTCGTAGGCGGTCAGTGACTGCGCCGTCCAGGTGGATTCAGCGCCGCCCCAACTGATGGACACGACCGATGGCTTCCGTACATTGTCATGCACCGCTGTGGTGATGGCATCCAGGAAGCCCTGGTCGGTGTTGGGCCCGAAGTAAACCGCGATCTTGGCCTTCGGCGCGATAGCGCCGACTACTTCGATATCCAGCAGCACCTCGCCATCGGCGCTGTTCGGATTACCTACCGGCTGGTTGCGGGCTCCGTCCACCGAGACGGCGGTTACGCTGGGCGCAGGACTGATTTTCAGCTTGGTGAAATAAGCACTGAGGTCGGACGCCCGGAATCCGCCGCCCAGTTCGATGATGGCGACCGTCTGCCCGGATCCGGTTCCCGCGGTAGGAAAGCTGTAGAGGCTGGCGACTGCTGGAGGCGTGTAGGATGTGTCGCCTGCCGCCTTTGGTCCAATGCCTGCCACGTGGCGCCGCAAGCGTGTCCTCGCCTGGGGACGCGCGTCGAGGCCGAACACGCCCATCACGATGTCTCCCAGGTGGCTCGGAATGGACAACTCGCCGGTGCGGCCGCGGTACATGCCTTCGGGAGACTGGAAGACGCGCAGTTGAGTCCCGAACGCCTCGTTCATATTAGCCACCGTTCCGCGAAGCGTGATGCTGCGCCGTGACAGATCGACCTCGCCCACTGTCAGATCGTAGTCCGCGGCGAACTGCTCGATCTGTTCCACATCGGCCGGATCTGCTCCGTAGAGTTCGGCGAACTTGTGGCGGGTTATCGGGTGCGACCCGGGAGGCGGCAATTCTTCAGTCCTCCGGCGGACCACAACCGTGACGATCACCTCTTCATGCGGATTCGCGACGCCGATCACGCTGGAACCCGCCGGCGCTATGCGCTCACTGCCGCGAACGGCCACTCTCTCCTCTGGCATGAAAACTCTCCGGGCGAAATGAAACCGCGATTAAGATACCACGCTGGCGCTCAGATTGGCTTTGCAAAACCATCCCCAAAGGCCAGCGAGTGTGATCCATCTCACCGCGCCGCCGCCGGGTGCCGGTCTGGCTCTCGATCACCAGTCGCGTTGCCGCGACGGACGCTCTGCCTTGCGGCAGAAGCCGGATTCTGCAAACAATGAAAGAATGCTGCGCCTGCGTCTTCGATGGGGTTTCTGGATACCAGTTTCCATTTTGCCGGGTTTGGCTCTGCTGCTGGGAGCCTTGTCGGCCCAGACGGCCGACGCTCCCGCGCGCGCGCCGTCGCCCGATGCGCTCCAGGCGGACGTGGACCGCGGGGCCGCCGGCCTTACGCGCTGGTTGCACGCCCTCAAGACGCGGGCCAGCATCATGCTGGTAACCGCGCATCCAGATGACGAGGATGGCGGGATGCTTGCCATGGAAACGCGCGGCATGGGCGCGCGCGGAGTGCTCCTCACGCTCAACCGCGGCGAGGGCGGGCAGAACGCCATGTCCCCGGACAACTATGATGCCCTGGGCCTGGTGCGCACCCAGGAGTTGCTGGCCGCCGATCGATATTACGGCGTCGATCAATACTGGACGCGGGCCATCGACTACGGCTTTTCGAAGACCCGCGAGGAGGCGCTCGCAAAATGGGATCACGATCGCGTGCTGGCGGACGTGGTGCGCGTGATCCGCATGACGCGCCCGCTGGTGATCACCTCGGTGTTTGTGGGGGCACCCACCGACGGCCATGGCAATCACCAGGTGGCCGGCCAGATGGCGCAGGAAGCGTTCCTGGCGGCCGGCGATCCCAACCGCTTCCCGGAACAGATCAAAGAAGGGCTGCGGCCCTGGTCCCCGTTGAAAGTCTACGCGCACGTACCGTTCTTCGATGTCACCCCGCAGGGCATGTATGATTACGCCATCGACAAATTCGTGCCCGTCCGGTTCTTCGACTACATCCATCAGACGTGGTCCACGGAAAAGCCATCCACTACGCTGGAAATCCAGGAGGGCAACTACGCTCCGGCCACAGGTCTGACGTACTTGCAGGTGGGACGAGAGGGTTTCGGATTTCAGAAGAGCCAGAACAACGGCGCGGCCATTCCCAAGCCGGGGCCGTTTGGGAGCGCGTACCATCGCTACGATTCCCGGGTCCCCGCCGCCGAGCATGAGGAAGGCTTCTTCGACGGTATCGACGCTTCCGTCAACGGCATCGGCTCGCTGGTTGCCTCCGAACCGGAGTACCTCAAGAATGGTTTGGCGGAGATCGCCCGGCTGGCCAACCAGGCCTCCGATCAATATCAGGCGGACCGCCCGCAGGGCATTGCACCGCTGCTGGCCGATGGCCTGCGCGCCACTCGTTCGCTGCTCGACCAGGTCCATGCCGGCAGCCTGCCGGATCCCGGCAAATCCGATGTCGTTTTCGAATTGCGCGCCAAGGAGGATCAGTTCGAGCGGGCCCTCGGGGAGTCCCTGGGGTTGTCGTTACAGGCCGGCGTTCTACCGGAGAAGGAGCCGCAAGTTCGGAACCCGTTCGCGGGCGCCGCGCCCACCTTCACGATCGGAATTCCGGGGCAGTCGTTTGGCGTTCAGGTGGAGTTGCTGAACCAGAGCCCGGAGCCCGTCACCGTGGAAGCCGTGACGCTGGAGGCTTCCGACGGCAAGGCCTGGAAGATCGCGACGGCCGGCGATCCGCCACTCAAGAATCTCGCCGGCCGCACCCAGACCCAGGCGCGCTTCACAGTTGTGGCGCCGCCGGACGCGATCCTGACGCGGCCTTACTTCAGCCGGCCGGACGAAGAGCAGGCCTACTACGATCTGGCCGATCCGCGCTACCGCAATCTCTCGCTGGCCCCGTACCCGCTGTCGGCCAGCGTGAAAGTAGCGTATCGCGGCGCCACGCTGGCTCTTTCGCAGGTGGTCCAAACCACCCAGCGCATTCCGACGCTGGGAATCGTGGCGCAGCCCCTGCTGGTGGGTCCCGCGATCTCGGTGACGCTGGCGCCGGCTGCCGGCGCGGTGCCCGTCGGCGCGAAGTCGTTCGCGTTTTCCTGCACCGTCCACAGTAATGTGAAAGGACCGGCTGAAGGGACGCTCCGCTTGCGCCTGCCCTCGGGTTGGCGATCGTCCCCCGAGTCGGCCCCGTTCTCGATGGCTCGCGACGGCGAAGACCACACCATCACCTTCTCCGTCCTGCCCGACCTGGTCAAGCCCGGAGAATACCGCATCACCGCGGTGGCCGAATATCAGGGCAAGAACTTCGAGGAGGGATACCGCATGGTCGGATATCCCGGCCTGCGGCCCTATCCGTACTACCGGCCCGCTGTATACGGCGCCGTCGGCGTGGACGTGAAGACCGCGCCCGGACTCCACATCGGCTATCTGCCGGGAACCGGCGACGACGTCCCGCAGGCGCTGGAGAACCTGGAGCAGAGCGTCCGCGTCCTGGCCGCCAGCGATATCACTCAAGGCGGCCTCTCGGGATACGATGCCATCATTCTCGGCACGCGGGCCTACGCGGTGCGCTCCGAATTGAAATCCGCCAACAGCCGCCTGCTCGAGTACGTGAAGAACGGCGGCGTGCTGATCGTTCAGTACAATCTCCAGGACTTCGACCAGAACTACGGCCCATACCCATTCAGCTTGGGCAACAATCCGCAAAAAGTGGTGGACGAATTCTCCAAGGTGCGGTTCCTGATGCCCGAGAGCCCGGTCTTCACGTGGCCCAATCGAATTACCGAGGCGGACTTTGCCGGCTGGGTAGAGGAGCGCGGCCATGGATTCATGCAGACCTGGGATGCGCACTATGAAGCCCTGGTCGAGACCGCCGATCCGGAGCAGGACCCGCAGCGCGGCGGATTGCTGCTGGCGCGCTACGGCAAAGGCGCCTATATCTATGATGCCTTCGCGCTGTACCGGCAACTGCCTTCCGGCGTGCCCGGGGCGTATCGCATTCTGGCCAACCTGGTCAGCCTGGGGAAGAACCCCGCCTTCGCGGGGCAGGGTGGCGTGAGGCAGGGCGGCGTGAAGTGAGTTCCGGCGACCTCCCTGAGGCGGGCTTCCCAGCCCCGGTCTACGCTGAGACCGTTCTCGGCCCGAACTTCGAAGACGCGAAGAAGTACTTCCTGGACGGCCTGCTGGAAATCCACTACGCCCACACTCGTATGCTGGCGTGCCAGGGCATCCTGACCGAAGGCGAGGCGGGCATTCTGATCGACGCCTTAAACGGCCTCAACCGCGAAGAGATCGCGCGGGCCCGCTACGACGGTTCCTGCGAAGACCTGTTCTTCTTCGTCGAGAACCTCTTGTGCCGCGCCTGCGGAGAACTGGCCGGCAAGATGCATACCGCCCGCAGCCGGAACGATATCGCGATCACGCTCTATCGCATGGGCATGCGGCGAGAGTTGCTGGAGTTCGCCACCGCCATCATCGAAGTGCGGGCGGTTCTGCTGGACCTGGCCGCCGAGCATCTGGAAACCGTGATGCCGGCCCACACCCACACGCAACCCGCCCAGCCGACTACCCTGGCGCACTATCTGCTGGCCGGCGCCGAATTCCTGGAGCGCGATTGCGAGCGCACTCAGGCCGCCTTCGCGCGCGTGAATCTGAGTCCGCTGGGCGCCTGCGCCATCACCACCACGGCCTTCCCGATCGATCGATACATGACCGCGCGGCTTCTCGGTTTCGAGGGGCTGGCGGAGAACTCCTACGGCGCCATCGCCTCCATCGATTACCTGACCGAATCGGCCGCCGCTGTGGCCGTGGCCATGGTCAACGTGGGAAAACTGGTGCAGGATCTGCTGCTGTGGTCCACTCGCGAGTTCGGATTCTTGCGGTTGTCCGACGCCTATGTGCAGTCGTCGAGCATTATGCCGCAGAAGCGCAACCCGGTA
Source organism: Terriglobia bacterium (assembly GCA_020073365.1). Classification (GTDB taxonomy): domain Bacteria; phylum Acidobacteriota; class Terriglobia; order Bryobacterales; family Bryobacteraceae; genus JAIQFL01. The sequence goes on from JAIQFL010000055.1 coordinate 12,196, forward strand.
GCGCTGGAGCACACACGCATCCTCGCCAGCCGCGCGCTCAGTGAGGCCCAGGCCGTGTTCACCTGCGTGCACAATACGCCGTTTGGCGACATCAACGACAGCGAGGACGATCTCCAGCCGTTGGCTTTTACGATGTTCGCCGATGCCCGGCGCTCGCTCCGCCTGTTGGCCGGCCTTTTGGCCGCGGCGGATGTCGACCGCGCGAAACTGGCGCGCCGCGCGGCCGCCGATTTCCTCACCGTGACCGAATTAGCAGATACCCTGGTCCGCCAGGAGGGAGTGAGTTTCCGCCAAGCGCATGCCATGGTTGCCCGGGCGGTCGAAACTTCGGGGGGGGACGATCGGGCCGGCGCGATCGCCGCCGTACTGCTCGAGCAGAACCCGTCGTTACACCTCAGCCGGGATGGCATCGAGCGCGCTTTGGACCCCGAGAACTTCGTGCGCGTCCGCCGGGTGGTAGGGGGCCCGGCTCCGGAGATTGCCGCGGAGGCGCTGGGGCGTGCCCGAACCCAGCAGGCGCGGATCGCGGACTGGATCCGCTTGAAAGAGGAAATGCTCGACAAATCGCGGCAGGAGAACCGCACGGGGAATGCCGGGTGATAGCCTGACGGCGCACAGCGGGGCGTGAATCGACAGAGACAGACATCACCCCTGCTCAGTGTTCCGGCCACGCCGCGGCATCCTCCCATATCCGGAACTCTTCCTCCCGATGCGGTCGCGACATGTACCCACGCCGGTCCTGCTCTTCCAGTTCCAACTCACGTAAGCGCTTGAGATGCTCTTCAAGAGCTTGGCGGATCAACGCCGACCGATTCATCTTTTGCCGCTTCGCCGCGACGTCTGCCGCTTTTGATAGCTTGGCATCGAGCACCACCTGTATGGTTTCCATGGCGGACTTCCTCCCACAATGTAGTCAACATGCAAGATTCTGGACATCGGGCCATCACGCCACCAGGTCCGCCACCAGTGCCATCACCACCATCGTCGCGCACAACACCGCGAACCAGTCCCCGAATCGCGTATAAACCGTGCGCTCCGAAATGTAGGTGAAGCCGCTATAGGACGTCGCCTCGACGTACAACGGCAGCGTTCCTCGCAAGCGCCCCGCGGAATCGATCGTGGCCGTGATGCCGTCGTTGGTCGAACGCAGGATCCACCGCCGGTTCTCCGCTGCCCGCATGCGGACAATCTCCAGGTGCTGCTGGCGCGCCGCGCTCTTCCCGAACCAGCCGTCGTTCGAGATATTGAAGAGCACTTCGGCGCCTCCCGCCGCGAACTTGCGCACGAAATTCGGGAATACGGACTCATAACAAATGAACGCTCCGATTTTGTGATCGCCCACCGGTGAGGCCACCACGCGTTTGCCCGCCGCGAAGTCGCCCGTTTCGGTGGAAATCTTCCTGGCTGCGAAGCCCAGGGGCCACGGGACGAATTCCCCGAACGGAACCAGGTTCACCTTGTCATAACGGCTGACGGGCATACCCAAGGGTGAAACCAGCACGGCGGAATTGAGGGGCGCCCCATCCGGACTGTGGGCCACGATGCCGATCAGCAAATAGGCGTGGATGGCGCGCGCCAGGTTGTCCACATAGCTCCGGAAGCGCGGGTCTTCGAAATAATAGAGTGGCGCCGGCACCTCGGGCCACACCACGATGGAGGGCTGGCTCTCAGTTCCAGCGAGCGCGCCGCGGAGCGTGAGGGCCACCTGCTCCCGCTGCATCCGGTCCACGGATTGCTCCGTCCAGTCCTCGGTTTCCGAAATGTTCGGCTGGGTGAGCAGCGCGGTATCGCGACCGGGCTGTCTGGCCGGCATGGCGGGGAGCAGGATCAGAAGCGGCAGCACCACCAGCCACAGCAACTCGCGGCGCGGGCGTCCGAGCGCCGCCAGCGCCAGCGCGGTGGACAGCATCACAAAGACGAAGGAGAGCCCATAGACGCCCGTGAAGGGCGCGAGGCGCAAGGGAATCCCGATATCGATTCCGGCGTTGCCCAGCGCCAGCCACGCGAAGCCCAGCGGTCCATGGGTCACTTCCACCGCGACCCACAACGCCGCCACCGCGGGCACCGCCCACCAGCGGCGCATCAGGATTCCCGCCAGCAGCCCAAACGCGCCCATGTGCAGAGCCTTGACCACGCATAACAGCAGGAACAACGCCCACCCCAGCGCGTCGCCCACGCCGCCGTGGAAGGAGAGTACGAACTGAATCCAGTAGCAGACCCCGAACCAATACACCACCCCCGATGCCCAACCCAGAAGGAACCGCCGCCGCGGACGCGTCTCCCGTGCCATAGCGATCAGCAGCGGCGCCAGCGCCACCGGCGCGAACCATACGATGTGGAATCGCGGAAAGGTAAGGATCAGGAGCGCCGCCGAAGCCAGCGCCAGCATCCAGTTCAGCACAGCGCCCGTCGCGCTTCCTCGCTCACCTCGTCGGCCATGTAGGAGCTGCGCACCAGCGGTCCGCTGAACACCACTTTGAAACCAAGCGCCAGACCATAGTCGCGATAGGCTTCAAACTGGCGCGGTTCGATGAACGCCGCTACCGGCAGGTTGCGGCGCGTGGGTTGGAGGTATTGCCCGATAGTGGCGACGTCAGTGCCGGTGGCACGCAGGTCCCGCAGCAATGCATGCACCTCGGCCTCCGTCTCGCCCAGCCCCACCATGAAGCCCGATTTGGTAAGCAGTGGTGTAGTTTTGGTAGGCAGTGGAGCAGGCGATCGATTTTTGCCGTCTGCCTTTTCCCCGTCCGCTTTCCTCCCATCTGCCACTCCGCGCGCGAATTCCAGCACACGCAGAGACTGCCGGTAATCGGCCTGTGGCCGCACCCGACGATACAGCCGCGGCACCGTCTCCATATTGTGGTTGAAGACGTGTGGCGCGGCGTCCAGCACGCGGGCTACGGCATCCAGATCGCCGCAAAAATCGGGTGTCAGCACTTCCACCCGAGCCTCCGGCAGCGCGCGGCGCACTTCCCGCACGGTTTGGGCGAAGTGGTCGGAGCCGCCGTCCTCCAGGTCGTCCCGGTTCACGCTCGTGATCACCACGTAGCGCAGTCTCATCGCGCCGGCCATGCGGGCCACATTGGCGGGCTCCGCGGGATCGAGCCCCATGTCGTGCCTGGCGGGGTTGGCCTTCGGAACCGAGCAGAACCCGCACCCGCGCGTGCACCAGTTCCCCAGAATCATGAACGTGGCGGCGCTGCGATGGAAGCACTCATGGATGTTGGGGCAGCGCGCCGACTCACACACCGTGTGCAGGTTCAACTGCCGCAGCCCGCTCTTCAGCCGGTTGAGCGAATCGAAATGTGTGCGGCCCCGGCGCGCCCATTCCGGAAGCCGTGGCCGCGGCTCGCGGCCGATCACGACCAGGGAATCGCTCATGCTATCGCCGAACCGGATGGAACCCCGCGGATTCCAGGTCTGTCTTGGCGCGGCCCAACGCCGCAGTGTCGCGGTACGGACCCACCAGCACGCGTGTGAGGTTGTTCGGACCGGGGCCGAGAGATACCGGGAAGCCTTTGTCCTTCAGCGACTGAAGCACGTTTTGGGCCGAGTCCTGGTTGGCCGTGGCGAGCACTTGCCAATACGATCCGGGCGGTGCTTCGGCGGGCGGCTCGGCTTCGGCGGTTGCCGCGGGCTTAACCTCGCGTGCCGGCCGGGGAGCCTCGCGTGCGGGAGGGGGAACCTCGCGGGCCGCTGGCGGACCCTCGCGCGTGGGAGGAGGAACCTCGCGGGCGGGCTGCGTGGTCGGTTGCGGAGTAGAATCCACGGTGGACGGTTGTCCGGAATCGGCCGGCTGCGCGGGAGTTGCGGCTGGTGGGTTAGCCGGTGCGGCCGAGGCCGGCTGCGGGCGCATTTCCGCCGGTGCGGCGGGATTGGCGGCAGTTCCCGGCGCTTCAGTCTGGGCTTTGGCGGAGCGCGAGTTCTCTCCCACCACGTACCCCATCGCGAAAGCCACGGCAAACAGAAGCACAACAATGAAAAAGCCGCTCAGCAGTTGCCGGTTGCCCACGACTAATTCGAATTCTCCGGTTTCGTTGTTTCTCATACCTGCGGGTTTTGGGCGCCCGGCTCAGGCCCCCTGCCAACTCGATCCAAGGCGCGTCCCATTGATGCAATTATATCGAGTGGCAGAGGGAAGACGATGGTGGTGTTCTTCTCCGCGCCGATCTCGACCAGTGTCTGCAGGTACCGGAGTTGAAGCGCCATCGGCTGTTTCTGGATCACTTCCGCCGCCATGCTCAGTTTCTCGGCGGCTGTGTACTCGCCTTCCGCATGGATGATCTTGGCGCGCCGCTCGCGTTCGGCCTCGGCTTGCCGCGCAATCACGCGGATCATCTGTTCCGCCAGGTCGACCTGCTTGACCTCCACCATCGACACCTTCACTCCCCACGGCGCGGTGTGCTGATCCAGAATGGATTGCAGCCGCACGTTGAGCTTTTCGCGCTGGCTGAGCAACGTGTCGAGGTCCACTTCGCCGAGCACGCTGCGCAGGGTAGTCTGAGCCAATTGCGAGGTGGCGTACAGGAAGTTGGAAACCTCAATGACTGCCAGCTTCGGATCGACCACCCGATAAAAGATGACCGCGTTCACCTTCACCGTGACGTTGTCCCGCGTCACCACGTCCTGCGAAGGCACTTCGAGCGTGTCGATGCGCAGCGAAACCCGCACCATCCGCTCGAATGGCGCGAAAACGAAGATAAAGCCGGGACCGCTCGGCTGTGGCAGCACGCGCCCCAGCCGGAAGATCACGGCGCGTTCATATTCACGCAGAATCTTGATGGAGTTGAACAGCCAGATCAACACGATGGCTGCGAAGATCAGGATCATCGGACTCAGGTCGCTCATGTCAGCCTCCTAGCTGCCAGTAATTCCCGCAGTCAACTAAAGTCATTTTCACCGCCGAGGCGCCGAGCCGCAGAGAAAAAATCGGGTCGTCTTACCATCTACTTCCGCCCGCCACATTTACCTCTGCCCACTCCGCGCCCTCAAATCTTGGTTTCGTTCTTCCTCTGCGTCTCAGCGTCTCGACGGTCAATTCCTGTCTTCCGCCCCCTACGGACTCGGCTCCACCGTCAGTCTGAGCCGGTCGATAGCTGTAACGGTAATGCGCGTCCCCGCGGGCACCGGCCTCGCCGCTACTGCGTCCCAATATTCACCGTGCACGAAGACCTTGCCTTCCGGCGCCAGCTCCGTCACAGCGGCGCCGGTCTCGCCGATCATGCCTTCCCGCCCCGTCACTATTTTATTGCGCCGCGCCCGCACGGCCAGCGAGAGCAGGAATACCGTGATCGCCGAAAACGGCAGCGCCAGGCTGATGGCGGTGGACCAGTGGATGCGAATCTCCGGTTGCGGGCTGTTGATGAGCATCACGGCGCCCAATACCATCGCCACTGCGCCCCCCGCGCCCAGAATCCCGTGGGACGCGAGCTTCACCTCGAGGGCGAAAAGCGAGAACGCCAGCAGCAGCAGCGCGACGCCCAGCCAGTTGATCGGAAGCACCGAAATGGCGGAAAGCCCGAGCAGCACCATAATCGCGCCGATCACGCCTGGGGCGATCAACCCCGGATGGGAGAACTCGACATAAATCCCCAGCGCGCCAATCACCAGCAGCACCAGCGCGATGTTCGGATCGGCAATGGCCGAAACGATTCTCTGGCGGAGCGTTTTTTCGTAAACCTCCACCGTTGCGCCGGCAGTGTGCAGCGTCTGGGTGCTGCCGTCGAAGCGCGTGATCACGCGCCCATCCAGCGCGGAAAGCAGTCCCTGTTCGTTAGGCGCAATCAGATCGATCAGGTGCTGGTCGAGCGCCTCGCGCTCCGTGAACGATTTGCTTTCGCGAACGGCGGTCTCGGCCAGCGCGCTATTGCGCCCGCGCTTCTGCGAGATGCTCCGCATGTAGGCGGAAGCATCGTTTTCCACCTTTTGTTTCATGATGGCATCCATCTCGCCGCCCATCGCCACGGGGTGGGCCGCGCCGGTGTTGGTTCCCGGCTCCATGGCCGCCAGGTCGCCCGATTCCAGGATGAAGAAACCCGCCGACGCAGCGCGCCCGCCGCTGGGAGCCACGAAGGTCACTATCGGGATGGGTGAGGAGACGATTCTCTCGATGGTCTCGCGCATGGCATCCATCAGCCCGCCGGGCGTATTGAGCCGGATGATGATGAGACTCGCGTTCTCCCGTTTTGCGAGATCGATCGCGCTGCCGATAATCTCGACCGTTATGGGGTGCACCACCCCATCCACGTCCACCGCAATCACTTTCGGCGTCGCGGAGATGGCCTGCGCCAGCAGCACAAGCCCTATCGCCAAAGTCGCACTTGGTCGCAATCTACCCCCAATATACCCCCAATATACACCTACTCAGATACCACGGTCCGAAAAGATACCTTGGCAATACAACTGATAGAAAGATTTAATGCTCGTATTCTCGCCAAATCCGCTAGAATAGTCTGGAAACCAATCGATTCAGGGAGAATCAAATTTAACAATGACCACTAAGCGTAATCCCGAAAACGACCTGGGTATATCCGCCGGAGCCTCCGCGGCGCCGTCCCGCCGCAAATCCGCGAGCAGAACCCGCGCCACGCATGCGGTACCGCCTGAGACGCCCTCGACATCCGCCGCCGAGCCGGAAATCACTGCCCCACAAGCTGTTGCCGCCACGCCGTTACACCGGCCAAGCCTCGAACAGATTCGCGAGTTGGCGTACCTGTATTGGGAAGCTCGTGGTTGCCAGGGCGGGTCTCCCGAAGAGGACTGGGTCCGCGCCGAGCAGGAGTTGCGGTTGCGCACCGTCGCCGCTACCGCCTGATCTTCATTTATATTTTCTCAGCACGGCCAGCAGCCTTCCCTGTATCTCGACGTCCCGTGCCGGAACCAAGATCGGTTTCACTGCGGAGTTGGCAGGTTGGAGCCGAACCATATCGTCAGGTTCGCGGTAGAACCTTTTCAGCGTAGTTTCGCTTCCAGCCACCAGCGCCACTACGATATCTCCGTCTCGCACCTGCGTAACTCGTTCCAACAGAATGAGATCACCGTCGCAGATGTGGTCGTCGATCATGGAATTGCCGCGCACCTCGAGGGCGAACGTGCTGGCGTTGCCGGCGAAGTCCGCGAAATTCAGGATTTCGCGATGCTCCACCGACTCTACCGGCGCTCCCGCAGCGATGCGCCCCAATAACGGGATCTCCAGCGCCGCCGGCTTGGTCCGCCGTTGCTCCTGCAAATACTTGGCGGACAGTTCCAGCGAGCGGCTTTGATTGAACCCGCGCTTCAGGTAGTTCTTGGACTCCAGCACCGAAATGTGCTTGTGCACGGTGGCCAGCGAAGCCAGTTCGAGCCCCTTGGCGATCTCTTCGTAGCTCGGGCAATAGCCGTTTTCGTCCACGAAGTTGGCGATGAAATCGAGTACCTGCTTTTGCCGTTTGGTGAGTGCCATGTAGGTCCCTGAGCCTATTGTGGGCGAATAAAAGGGGAAAATCAAGAGGAAAGAACGTAAAGAAGATTTCATGCCCAGCCGATATACCCTCTGAGCGCGAGAAAATGATCTCGATTCAAAACTCCCTGGCCGAGTTGGAAAGGTGCCACCGGGAGCGCGATGCCGCGGTCGATTGCTACCTGGGGGCTATCAGAAGCATGGCCCAGTACACCATCGACCTGGAGCCGGCGATTACCGACCCGCAACGCAAGTACCTGACTGCCCTGGCCGAGGAGGCGTCGTCAGGGACGCTGGAGCTCCTCACCGAAACCCGAGCCACGTTGCGCGGCTTGCTTCGCGACTATCGCGACCGAGCGGCCCACTACCTGAACCGGCTTCGCGAGGAACTCGATGGCACGGCGCGTGCCTTGGAGCAGATTCTAAGCTCTCTTTCGCAGACGGATGGTGACCACGAATCGCGTCTTCGATCGGCCCTCGGGCGCCTCCGTGACATTTCACGTTCTCCGGAAGGCAGCGCGGTGCGGGCCGCTCTGCTGTCCGCGCTGGATACCATCGACCAGAGCCTGGAGCAGATTCGCAAACAGCATCGGCTTACCGTTGCTCAGCTCCAGGTGGAGGTCGGCGTTTTGCACAAGCGCATTGTCGCCCTGGAGGCTGCGGCCGCTCTTGACCAGTTGGCCGACCTCTTCAACCGCCGTGAGATGGAGGAACGGATCCGTTCGGCGCCCGCGGGATTCTGTTTGCTGCTGGCCAGGGTGAACGGTGGCTTCCGGCTTGCCGAGATCCAATTTCGCCCGGAGGTAGCCGCAGAACTCACCGCGGCGTTCACCAAGCGACTGCGGAACATTCTCCCTCCTTCCGCCGTCATCGGGCGGTGGGGTCATGAAGAGTTCGTCGCGCTGCTCGACATTTCCGTTGCGGAGGCTACAGTCATCGCGAAATCGGTCTCCGCGCAGCTTTCCGGGTCTTACGCGTGCATGCTGGCCGGAAAAACCGTGCGCCCGTCGCTGCAGCTCAGCGTGGCAGTGGTGGATAGCGAGGGCAGCCCCCCCGATCGAATCCTGGAGCGCGTAAAAGGATTTCTCTCCGGCATGTAGGTTTTATCCGAGGGCCGGTCCCTCCTTCGGCACCGGCCGGCGCCGTGTCCAATTTCGGCCACGCTCCCATGAACGGTTTCCGGTGGCGGAACTGGCTTATGGCTTCGTCCAGTCTTCGATCTTCAGCTTCTTGATCCGTCCAAACGCGCGGTCATTGGTCACTACGATCAGTCCGTAGGCCAGGGCGTGTGCGCCGATCATCAGGTCCAGGTTTCCCATCGACTGTCCTTCGCGTTCTAACGCCGTGCGTAGTTGCCCGTACTGTTGAGCTGCTTCCGAATCCCATGGCAGGATGGTCAGCCGCAGCAGGAATTCGTCGACGATGCTCCTCAGACGCGTGACGTCCGGTCGCCGCGCCACTCCGTATCGCAAACTCGCCCTCGGTCACAGTCGAGACGGCAACTTGTGGCATCGGCACCCTCGCCAGCCGGCGGCGTACGGCGGGAATGTTCCCCCTGATGATGTAACTGGCGGTGTTGGTGTCCAAGAGGTATCGGCTCGTCATCAGAGAAGCTTGCGCTTCTGCGGCGCTCGATCCGAACGTTCGGCCATGAAATCCTCTGGTACACCGGCCTGTTCGGTAAGCTGAGAAAAACTCTCCCAGGTTTCCGGCCGCCGCGACAAGATCACATCCCGGTGGTTGGATCTTGCCTGATGAAGACCTCACTGCCTTCGAAGCGGAAATCCGCAGGCAAGCGAATTGCCTGGCTTCGACCGTTGCGAAACAGTTTTGCGGTGCGGGCCGTTGCATCCTCCTTTAGGTGGTATATACCATAGTATATTCCAACCCGGTGGGACAGACGATCGTTTTTTGTCGTCTGTCGGCGTCGCCACTCATGGCGGCGCGCGGCAGAGTCCACGACTCCTGGCCCGGCTTGCACCTGCGACGCGGGCTTATGGACCCTGCCATCCGGCTCTCTCCCCTCACATCAACGTCAACGGGTCTACGTCGATCACCAGCGCCGTCGCGCCCCACTTCCGGTCGAGCGCGAATGTGCGGATTCGCTGGAGCAGCTCGTTCAAGGTCTTCCGGCTGGCCGCCTTGATCAGGAACTGGTAGCGATACTCGTTCTTGAGGCGCGGCACAGGCGCCTCGGCCGGCCCCATCACCCTGAGCTTCTCCGCGGGCGGTGTGAGTATCATCCCCAGATCCGCGCTCATCCGCATGGCCATCTCCTTCTTCTCACTCCGCACCAGAATGTTGGCCATGGCGCTGAATGGCGGGTAGTGCATCATGCGGCGGAAGGAGAGCTCCTTCTCATAGAAAGCCTGATAGTCCTGCGCCGCGGCCATGCGAACGGCGTAGTGATCGGGATTGATCGTCTGCACCAGCACGATGCCCGGAACGCTGCCCCGTCCCGCCCGTCCCGCCACCTGGGTCAGCAGTTGAAAGGTGCGCTCGGCGGCGCGGAAATCCGGCATTCCCAGCCCGATGTCGGCGGAAACCACTCCCACCAGGGTGACGTTGGGAATGTCGTGCCCCTTGGCGATCATCTGGGTTCCCACCAGAAGGTCGTAGTTGCCCTCGCGAAAATCCTGCAGGATGGTCTCGTACTGGCGTTTGCCGGTTACCGTATCGCGGTCCAGCCGCGCAATACGGGCAGTAGGAAAGGCCTGGTGCAGCTCTTCCTCCACCCGCTCCGATCCCAACCCCAGGAAATAAATGTGTTCGCTCGCACACTTGGGACATACGGCCGGTACCTTCTCGGCGTAGCCGCAGTAGTGGCACAGCAGCCTGCGGTCGCGCTTGTGATAGGTCAAGGTCAGCGAGCAGTTGATGCACTCGACCCGCTCACCGCAGGCCCGGCACGCCACGAAGCTGGAGAAGCCTCGCCGGTTCAGCAGGACGATGGTCTGCTCGCCGTTCTCCAGGCGCAATCCGATGGCATCCAGCAGCTTCCGCGAGAATGTAGCCTGCTTGCGGGTCTCCAGGAATTCCTGCCGCATGTCGATCAGTTCGACCGAGGGCATGGGCCGCTCCTCAATGCGTCCCGGCAATTCCAGCAGCGTATACTTGCCCCGCTCCACGTTGTACCGGCTCTCCAGACTCGGGGTTGCCGACCCCAGAATCACGCACGCGTTGGCGGCCTGGGCCCGCACTACCGCCACGTCCCTCCCGTTGTAGCGTGGCGTCTCCTCCTGTTTATAACTGCCGTCGTGCTCCTCGTCCACCACGATCAGCCCAAGGTTCCGCACCGGCGCGAACACGCCCGACCGCGTCCCCACTACCACCGAGGCCGCGCCCGAACGGATGCGGCGCCACTGCTCGGTGCGTTCAACGTCGGTGAAAGCGCTGTGCAGGATGGCTACCCGGTCGCCAAACCGCGAGAAGAATTGTCCCGCCATCGCCGGCGTCAGCGCGATTTCGGGAACCAGCAGCAGGGAGCTGCGGCCCTCTGCCAGTACCGCTTCGATCGAGTTCAGATACACCTCGGTTTTCCCCGAACCGGTGACCCCGTACAGCAGAAACGTGCGGAACCCCCGGGTCCGGATGGCCTCCAGGATTTGCTCGAACGCCGCCTCCTGGGGAGGGTTCAGGGCGTGCCGCACCCGCACGGGTCCAGCCGCCATGGCGACTGTTTCCGGCTTCAGCGACACCATGCCCTTGCGCGCCAGGGAGCGGGCCGCCATGCTGGCGTTCTTGACCGCGTCTTCCAGGTCTTTCAGGTTGTGCGAGCCCGGGTGCAGCTCCAGAAACGCCCGCAGCTCCCGTTCCGGCTTGTTGAGTTTTCGCTCACCGTCCGCCACGGCCAGTTCGATCCGCAGCCGCTCCGAAGGGGCCCGTAAGGGATCGCGCTCGGTCTGTACCTGCTCGGCGAAGATGAACCCTTTGCGTTCGAGAGAGCGTATGGCTTTGTCGGCCAGCGGCTGCGTCTTCGCGAGGTAGGTTGCCGAGAGCGGCCGCCTTTCGAGCATGTGCAGAATCTGCGCCACCGGGTCGTCCGGGGCGGAGTCCAGGAGAAGTTGGCGCGCGGCATCCCGCCCGGAATCGGTTAGCGACCAGACCTTTCCCCGGCGAATCTCCGACGCCAGCGGCAGCATGCCGCGCAGCACTTCTCCCAGCGGCGCGCAATAGTAACCCGCGATCCACCTTCCCAGAGCCAGCAGTTCCGCACTGAGCACCGGCTCGGAGTCGATCAGCCGCAGCGCTTCCCGCGTCGTCACAGACGGCTGCTCATCGTGGCAGCGCAGGATGAGACCGGTCAATTTCCGCGGGCCAAACGGCACCACCAGGCGACTGCCCGGCCGCACACGATGCCGCAACGTCTCCGGCAGCCCATAGGTGAAGGGCTGATCGAGCGGCACCGGCAAGCTGACGTCGCAGTACAGATACGATCCCTCGGGCATATCTACAGCGTGACACAGGCATCCTTGCCTGTGTTGGTTTGTGATTTATGGCCCTGACGCCTCTCGGAAAAGTCACACAGGCAAGAATGCCCGTGTCACGCCGGCCGAAACGCTGCAACTATTCCCCCCGAGTTCCGGTATTCTTGACATTATGATCGAAGCCCCTGGAAGAGCCAAGAACCTCCCGTCGCAGCCGTCCTTCGCCACCGTCGAAGAGGAGCGCCGCTACCGCAAGGAACGCCTCGCCGCGTCTTTTCGCCTGTTCTCCCGCTTTGGATTCGACGAAGGAGTTGCCGGCCACATCACCGCCCGCGACCCGGAATACCCCGACCGCTTTTGGGTCAATCCCTTCGGCGTCCACTTCGGACAGATTCGGGTTTCCGACCTGATTCTGGTCGACGACAAGGGCGAAGTCCTCGAAGGGCGCTACCCGGTCAACACGGCCGCGTTCGCCATTCATTCGCGGGTTCACGCCGCACGCCCCGAAGTGGTCGCCGCGGCCCACGCTCACTCGATGTACGGCAAATCCTGGTCCTCCCTCGGCCGTCTCCTCGACCCCATCACGCAGGATGCCTGTGCCTTCTACCAGGATCATGCCCTTTTCGACGACTATACGGGCGTGGTGTACGAAACCTCCGAAGGGGACCGCATTGCCCAGGCGCTCGGCGCATCCAAGGCGATCATCCTCCGCAACCACGGACTGCTGACCGTAGGCCACAGTGTCGAGGCGGCTGTCTGGTGGTTCATCACCATGGACCGCAGTTGCCAGGCCCAACTGCTGGCGGAGGCGGCCGGCAAACCAATCAAGATTACGCACGACCAGGCCCTCGTCGCGCGGAGCCAGGTGGGCAACGAAATGGGAGGCTGGTTTCAGTTCCAGCCGCTCTGGAACAAGATCAGCCGCGACGAGCCAGACCTGTTCGACTAGAAATCCGCCCCCTCAGCCCTATGCTCTCAAACCATCGATCGAATCGCGTGTGGGCGCGGACCGGCATCCCCGCGCTCCTGTCCATAGCCGTGACCGCAAATATATCGGCTGCGGCAGACCGGATTGTGGCGCCGGTGGATGGAGCGCGAACGACATCGCCAAGGTCGCGTCCTGGCTCGAATCCCAAGGATTGAAGGTGAACAACATCGCCAGGGGCCGCCATTGGATCACCTTCAGCGGTACGGCGGAAAGCGTGGGCCGGGGATGTCACGCCCACCCTCGCCACGGAGGCGTCTCCAACCACCTCCGTCATCGCGAAACTGCCGCAGCCGCGGCTCCCGGTAAGCGTGACGGTCGGCGGAGTCCCCGCCCAGGTTGCGTTTGCCGGAATTCCCAGGGGACTGGTGGAAGTCTCAGATCAACTTCACGGTTCCGGCGGACGCTCCGCTCGGTCCGCAGCCCGTCGTCCTCACTGTCGGTGGCGTCGCGAGCCCGCCGGTGAATCTCAACGTCACGGCGGCCGGCCCGGAGCAGCAGTAATCCGGCCCCGTTTTGAACCACGGAATTTTCCGTCACGCCCTGGAGGCTCTGCCTCCTATTCGCCGTGATAAGCTATCGAAGCGGCATGAAACTGCATGAAGGGATGTCATGACTGAACAAGAGAGCGCGCCGAATATCGTGAATCTCGATGAGCTTCTGGGGTTCCGCGAGGTCACGGAGCGAATTACCGGTTTCCTCAACCAGCGGCTCAAGGGTCATCTGACTGCGATGTCTCCCCTGCTGGTGCCCGGCCGCGTTCTTGGTAAGCATGTGGGGCCGCGCGAATCGGCCCCCAAGGCCGACGAGGCCCTCGCGGACCTTTCGGAAAAATACAAGCAGGTCTGCGCCAGCCTGTCCGGGCTCAAGCCGGAGCTCGATGAAGAGGCGCTTACCTCCATCGGGTCCGCGATTCAAATCTACCCGTACGAGTACACCTACGAAGCCCATGGGGCTAACTCTGCCGCCCGAAAAATCGCCATGACTTCTCCCGTCCGGTGGGTCGTCACTTACGGAGCGGCGATCTCGCTTTCGCAGTTGCGAACTCTACTGCTCAACCCCAATGACCGCCGGTCCTCGTCCGTGCGCCAGTTCGTAGTCAACGCTCTGGCGTTCCAGACCACCCTGGGCCGAAGTCCCGGCGCGGCGCACTTGATCAACGATCTGCGATACGAGATTCGCACCCAAGCCCTACCGGGTCTGGACGGCCTTCCGCTGATGACTCTCAGCGTCCAACTGCCATCCTTCCGTCCTGCCGACGATCTTCTCCTCACGGCCACTCGCCTTTCCGGCGTTCCGGCTTTCATAGAGCTCATCGACACCGGTGCCGTGCGCAGCATGGAAGACCCCCTGCGCCTGCAGATCGAAGCGTTACTAGAGGAGCCGGCCACAGCCGAGAGCTCTTGAAACTCTGCGCCCTCCGCTTCCTCTGCGCTCGAACCCCGCACGCGAACCACGCCTTCCACATCGCCGCACCCCTTTTTTCTTTTTTTGCACTCGGCGTCTCTGCGCCTCGGCGGTGATCTCATTCTTCTCGCTTTCTCCGCGCTCTCCGCGGCTCCGCGGTGGGCTGGTTTTTTCCAGGGGTTGCCCTGCCCTCCACCCCTCCACACCGGACGCAAAAGTGCGAAATTGGAAAGACGGTGCGAAAGCTCTTCTACTGGAAACTGAAGCAACGCGAGATCAAGCTGGGGGAGCGCACGGTCCTGATGGGCGTGCTGAATATAACCCCGGACTCCTTTACCGACGGCGGTAAATACTCCGACCCGGACCGCGCCTTCGCGCGCGCGTTGGAGCTTGAGGAACTGGGGGCGGACATCATCGATATCGGAGCCGAATCCACCCGGCCCGGCTCCGCGCGCATCCCCGCCGCCGAAGAGTTGCGCCGTCTGGTCCCCGTCCTGAAGCGGCTGAAGGGCCGGTTGAGCGTTCCGATTTCCGTGGACACCTACAAAGCCGAAGTGGCCGAGCGCGCCATCGAATTGGGGGCCGAAATCATCAACGATCCCTCCGGCCTGACCTTCGAGCCTCAACTGTCCCGCGTGGTTTCCAACCACGATGCCGGTCTGGTCATCAATCACATGCGCGGCCGGCCGGAGACCTGGTCGAAGCTGGGTCCCATGCCCGACCCCGTGGGAACCATCGCCCGCGATCTCGAGGCCGCCGTCAGCCGCGCCCGCCACGTGGGCATCGACAAGACCAGGCTGGTCATCGACCCCGGCATCGGATTCGGCAAGCGCAAGGAACAGAACTCGCTGATCCTGGGACGCCTCCCGGAGCTTGCCGGCCTCGACGTTCCGCTGATGGTGGGGCCCTCGCACAAGCACTTCCTCGCCCATGAGAGTCTCGAGGAGACCAGGTACGCTACTGCCGCGGCGGTGGCGGTATGCGTGCTGGGCGGCGCTCACATTGTCCGCGTTCACGACGTGCGCCAGATGCGCGCCGCCGCCGACGTGGCGGATGAGATTCTGGCCACAAAGAGTAGTTAATTATGCGCAACCGGGAGGGACGGATTTCGTCTATAACGATGCTATGAAACAAGTGTTTTTAGTCCTTTTTCTGGTGGTATTTACAGCGTTCGCCCAGACGCGCAGCCGCCTGGCGGACTATGCCTTGATCCTGGCCGACCCCCCGGTAGCTCAGAAGACCCACTCGCGCGTAGCTCTTCGGGGCCCGGAAGCGCAGGCGGACCTCCAGCGCATTCGCAACGCGCAGGGCGGCGTACTGGCGGAGCTCCAACGCCGCAAGGTCCAGGTGACCGGCGCCGGACAGATTCTGGTGAACGCCGTGTTCGTCACCGCGAGCCGCGAAACCGCGGCGCAATTGCGCGACATCCCCGGCGTGGCTTACGTGGTACCCGCGCCGCCGCTTCACATGGACCTCAATCGCGCTTTGGACCTCGAAAACGTGCCGGCGGCGTGGAGCGCCGTGGGCGGAGCGTCGAACGCCGGCGCAGGGATCAAGATCGGGATCATCGATTCGGGCCTCGACCTCAACCACCCCGGATTCAAGGATCCCTCCGTCACCCCGCCGCCCGGTTTTCCGAAAGGCGACACGAACTACACCAACAGCAAGGTGATTGTGGCGCGCAGTTATGTGGCGCTGGACTCCGCCGGCTACGATCCCGCCGACCCCATCGCAACTTCGCATCCCGACGATTACTCGCCTCGTGATCGCGTGGGCCATGGCACGGCCATTGCGATGATCGCCGCCGGGGTCCAGAACACGGGACCAGGCGGCACGATTCAGGGCGTGGCTCCCAAGGCATTTCTCGGCAACTATAAGATTATCGGTTCGCCCAGCATCAACCCGTTCGCCCGGCTGGCCGCTTTCCAACAGGCGCTCCAGGACGCCCTCACGGATGGGATGGACATCGTTACGTTTTCGCTCAGTGAAGGCGACCCCGCGTTTTACGGCCCGCTGGACACTGGCACTTCGGTGTGCGGCCACGATGGCCCGTGCGACCTGGTTGTGGATGCAGTGGAGAACGCCGTCACCAACGGAATGGTCGTGGTGGTATCCGCCGGCAACGATGGCAACATCGGCAAAAGAATTCCCACGCTGAACACCATCCATAGCCCGGGCACCGCGCCTTCCGGCATCACCGTAGGCGCCTCGGTGAACTCCCACATCTTCTTCCAGGCGGTGCATGTAAACGGCTCGGGCGTACCGTCCGGACTGCAGAATATCAATGCCTTGTTCGGCGACGGCCCGCACATCGCAGCGCCTCTCAGCGCTCCCATCCGCGATGTCGCCCAGTTGGGAAACGATGGGTTGGCTTGCTCGAGTCTTACCGGTGGTTCGCTCACCGGCGCGATTGCGCTGATCCAACGCGGCGGAGTCTGTTCTTTCACCGACAAGATCGTCAATGCGCAGAATGCCGGCGCGATTGGCGTCGTCCTCTACCAGCTAAGCAGCCAGAACACCGTCTTTAGCACGCTTGGCGCACAGAGCACCGGCATTCCCGCAGTCATGATTGGCAATTCCGATGGAGTCGCATTGAAGAGTTTCCTGGCATCGAATTCAGGGGCGACCGTCTCGCTTGATCCTGCGCTGACGGCCAGTGAAATCACGCCTGACACGGTGTGGCCTGCCTCATCGCGCGGACCTTCGCCCGGAATCTTCGCGGCGGCGGCGGCCACGGTCATCAAGCCCGAACTGGTGGCGGTTGGCGCAAACGTCTACACCGCGACCCAGAAGCTCGACCCCAACGGCGATTCCTACCATGCCAGCGGCTACACCAGCGTAACCGGCACCAGCTACGCCGTGCCGATGGTGGCAGGCGCGGTGGCGCTGGTGAAACAGAAGTTCGGACCGGGAATGACGCCGGCGCAACTGAAATCGGCGGTGGTCAACACCGCATCGCCGAGCGTGTCGGACGAAGCCGGTCAGGCGAGCGTGAATTCGGCAGGCGCGGGTAAGCTCAACGCCGGCGATGCGGTGAACATCGCGGCAACGCTGGAGCCAGCCACCATGGAGTTCGGCGTGATCGGCGCGGGCTCTCTGCCCATCAGCCGTGCGTTGAAGATCACCAACGTGAGCAGTTCCGCGGCAACCTTCAACTTCGCCGTGCAGCCGCCCAACGCCAGCGTGCAGATAACGCCTTCCAGCCTGACTCTGCAACCACCGGGGTCACAGAGCGGCAACAGCAACACAGTGACCGTGACGCTGGCCGGTACCCGGCCCGCTCCCGGATCCTATGAAGGATTCATTGTGGTGACCGGCGCCGGTCCCACCTTGCGCGTGCCGTATCAGTACCTGGTGGGAAGCGGAACTCCCACCGACGTATTTCCCATCGGCAACGGCGGATTCCTGGGAGGCACCAACGACACGGACTGGGAACTGGACCTGCGAGTGGTGGATCAGTTTGGCGTGCCGGTGCTTGGAACCCCGGTAATTTTCGGTGTGGTGCAGGGTGGCGGAAAGGTCACGGGCGGCGACAACCAATCGTTCGCTCTCGGCAACGCCGCTGCCTTCGTCAACCTCGGCCCTAACCAGGGCGACCAGATCTTCACTGCCACCGTTGGCGGTCTCACCGTGCAATTCAACGGCTTCGCGCGGGTCTATCCGGTGATTACGCCCAATCGCGTGGTGGACGCGGCGTCCTTTCAGGTGGGCCAGGGGTTGGCTCCCGGGTCCTATATCACGATCTTCGGGACCGCGCTAGCGGACGCCACCCAGGTGGAATCGACCTCCTCGCTACCGGTGGCTTTGTCCGACGTCAGCGTGAGCTTTGACGGAGGCGGCTTGAGCCTGCCCGGCCATATCCACTTCGTCAGCCCGGGCCAGATCAATGTGCAGATACCGTGGGAATTCCAGGGTCAGTCTTCGGTGGCCATGAAGGTCACGGTGAGCGCATTGCCGAGCAGCGTTTACACCGTCCCGCTGGCCACTTACTCGCCCGGCGTCTTGGAATACAACGACAACGGCCACCAGTCCGCCGTCGCTCAAGACATCAGCTTCAATCTGATCAGCCAGGCCAACCCCGCGCAGCGCGGCAAGACAATTCAGGTTTATATGAATGGCTTGGGACCGGTGACCAATCAGCCCGCCTCTGGAGAGCCCAGCCCGGCCCAACCCCTGGCGTCCACCACGGTGGTTCCCACTGCAACCATCGGAGGACTCCCTGCTCAGGTGAGCTTCAGTGGCTTGACTCCTGGGAGTGTGGGGCTTTATCAGGTGAACGTTACGGTGCCAGGTGCTGCCCCGACGGGCAATCAGCCGCTCGCGATATCCGTGAACGGCATCAACGCCAAGGTCTCCAGCATCCCGGTGCAATAGATGGCATAACCTCTGTGGGGCTTGCAATCCTGCCGGCAGCCGCCTTTTCAGGCGGCTTGGACCCGCTGAAAGCGGGTCCGCAGGCTGAAAGCCTGCCCCACTCCCGCTATAATGTGACGGTGGAGCTGTCCCCGTCAGATGACTGATATCAAAAAGAAGCTTCAGGACGAAATCGTTGTGCTCGAATATGAGCTGCACGTCGAGCTTCCCCGTGAGATCCTGAAGGCGCGCGCCCACGGGGACCTCAGCGAGAACGCCGAGTACCACGCCGCTAAGGACCGCCAGGGCTTCGTGAACGCCCGCCTGAACCAATTGAAAAAGCGGCTCGCCGAGCTGTCGATGATCGACTTCACCAAGATCCCGCACGGCAAGGTCGGACTCGGCTCCACCGTCGTCGTGCTCGACACCAAGCGCGAGGAAGAGTTCACCTATAACCTGGTGACCAGCGAGGAGGCCGATGCCGCTAACGGTAGAATCTCCACCACATCTCCGATCGGTCGAGCGCTGCTGGGCAAAGAGGTCGGCGACGCCGTCCGCGTGCAAAGCCCGGGAGGCGTCAAGGAACTGGAAATCCTGAAGCTGACCACCATTCACGATGCCGCCTGACAAGAAGTGGACCTTCACCCGTGCCATCGGGATAGCCTCCGGCGCCGTCATCGATCGCATCGTGCGCTGGCTGGCGTTATCGAAAATCCATCCCAACGTCCTCACTTTCCTCGGGCTCCTGATCAACATCTGGGCCGCCTGGCTGTTCGCCCGGGCCGGCAGCGCCACCGATCCGAGGGTGGATTTCCGTTGGGCGGGGCTAGTGGTGATCGGCGCAGGCCTGTTCGACATGGTGGACGGACGCGTGGCCCGTGCCACAGACCAGGTGACACCGTTCGGCGGCTTCTTCGATTCGGTGCTCGACCGCTATTCCGATCTGGCCCTCTTCATGGGTTTGCTGGTTTACTACGCCTCCATCAATCGTTTCTTCTACATTGTGCTCACGGCCATCGTGATGACCGGTTCGGTGATGGTGAGCTACACCCGCTCGCGCGCCGAAAACACCATTCTCAAGTGCAAGGTCGGTTTTCTCGAGCGGCCGGAACGCGTGGTGTTGATCATCATCGGCGCGCTGTTCGATCGCATGGCGGCGGTGCTCTGGGTGATTGCCATTCTGTCCAATCTCACGGTGGTTCACCGCATGATCTACACCTGGCAGGAGACCAAGCGCCTCGCCGGGGCACACACATCTAAATAACGGCCGCTTGGCCTGTCTTTGACCTACGCCCTGGGAGATTCGCACGGAAATTGCAACATCACGCGGTAGATTTTGCCCTGGGGACCCGCCAGGACAACCGCATCCTCGCCGTAACGAACTTCGAGCCGCCGCCGAACGTGGGCCAGCCCCATCCCCATATTGCGCCGCGGGGGCGTCTCTGGGTCGAACGCGTTTTCCAGTGTGATAAAGACGGCGCCGCCACTGCGGCTGGCGGCCAGCCGGATGGAACCGCCCTCCAGCAGGCCCGCAATGCCGTGCCTCACCGCGTTCTCCACCAGCGGCTGCAGCAGCAGCGGCGGAACCGCGCAGTCTTCGCAGGTCACCCCGATGTCCTCCTCCACCCTCAGGCGCTCCCCGAAGCGCACCTGCTCCACTTCCAGGTAGCTTCGCGCCAGCGCCAGTTCCTCGCGCAATGGAATACTCTCGCGGTCTGCCATCCCCAGGCTGCTGCGCAGGAAGTCCGCCAGCCGGATGCACATCTCCCGCGCGCGAGCCCCGTCCACCGTGGCAAGCGCGCTGATCGAGTGCAGGCTGTTAAACAGAAAATGCGGATTGAGCTGGTTGCGGAGCGACTGCAACTCCGCTTCGCGCGCCAAGGTTCGGGCTTCCGCGGCGTTGCGCTCAGCCTCTCGCGACGCCTCGGCCGCCAGCACTGCGTAGTGCAGTCCCGTCGAAAACAGGTAGAGCAGGACCCCCATCCCGAACAGCAATCCGGTGACCCCAGGGGCCAGCACGGCCGGCCGCGAGAGCGCATACGCCATCGCCGTCGCGGTTCCCACCAGCACCAGGCTTCCGGCTGCGCCCGCGGCCGTGAAGGTCACCAGCAGCTCGGGCAACTGGGAGAGCCGCAAGGGCCGGATGCGGCAGATCTGCCACGGCGAGAGGCACACGAAGGCGAAAACGATGCAAGCCGGCCAAAAGACTGCTACCGCGTCCTTGGGGGCCGCGCCGCCGGCGGAACTCACATATACCAGCAATCCCAAAACGGGAGTCCAGGCCGCCAGGTACAGCAGCAACCGCCGGCGCGACGCCAGAATTGGATGCATCGCCGGTCAATTCTTCACGTCCACGCCACCGAATACCGCGGCACCCTTCACGATGAGCTGTTTCACGCCGGGAACCAACGCCGGGTTGGTTTGGAGCGTGTTGTCCGCATACCCTCCGAAAATCCCGGTGCCCTCCACCACGGCGTTCCAGGACTGCGGTATCTTGAGCTCGACGCCGCCGAACATCGCGTCGATCTCCAGCACGGCCCGGTCACCCACAATGGCGGCCTGGCGGAGGTCCAGTTCCACCCCGCCGAACAAAGCCAACACATGGCCGCCCTGGAAATCCTGGGTAGTCAGGACGCGCTTAGCTCCGCCGAAAATAGCGCTGACGTTCAAGGTGTTGACGTCGGACACGCGAGCCTCCGATGGGTTCGGCACTTTCACATGCCACTCCGCAGTCCTCTGAAATAGCAGCAACAGGCCGAGGCCGACCAGGAAGAGCGGCCAAATCTCGCGCATCCCCAGGTCGATGTAGCCCAGGTTTCGAGCCAGAAAGATCCCGCCAAAGCCGACCAGAACTCCTCCGAACACCCGGCCACCGGCAACCGTCGAGTCCACCAGCTTGACGATCCCGCCGGCGATCAGAATCGCCGGCCAGAAACGGACCCATTCACGCAAGTAGAAGATGTGGAGGTTACTGAGGAAGAAAAGCGCTCCGACGCCGATCAGGATCAGGCCGGGAACCATCGCCGAGCCTGGCCCTATTGTGAATCCCGCGTGCACCCGGTAAGGACGCTGACGATCATGTAGTTCCATGACCCCAGCGTAGGGCAGCCTGCGGCAGAAAGCCCGCGCGAATCGGCGAATACGGCGCAGCCATCGGCGAACGCCCGAATCGCCTGGATGGGCATCCTGGCCTGTTCCCCTGGGCCTGTGGCCCGCGAAATTTCATGAAAAACCGGGCCGGACTGGTTTTGTGGCGCAAGCACGTGCTTGCCGTGTCCCGACTCCTCGGGACGCCTGGCGCTTTCCTCCTCTGTTGCACGCCGCCGGTCCACTCGTCTCCGCGCAAGGTGGTTTTTCGACCCTGTCGCCGGCGGCAACGCCGTCGCGAAGGACAGGCACAGATGACTGTCCCGCCGAGGGGTGACGTTGGTTAAACTATGCGGTGATGAAAAAACTCTACGCCGTATTGGCGGTCGCCGCCACGCTGATCGGCCCCGCGAAATCGCAGACCGGAAAGAACCCGTTCCTCGGCCGGTGGGACATTGTCGTCACCTCACCGCGAGGCACCGCGAATCAATGGATGGAAATCGTCGAGAAAGATGGCAAGCTGGATGGCCGTATCCAGCCCGGCGGTGGGGCCGTTCGGCCCATCGTCGCCGCCAAACTCGATGGCTCGCACCTGATCGTCACCGTGACCGCGGCAACCGATCGCGGTCCGGAGACCAGTTGGGATGTGACCACGGATGGCACCAAAATCACCGGCGTGCAGAAGCGCGGAGATAGTGCCGACACCCAGATCGCGGGAGTTCGCGCGCCCGAACTGAAGCGCGCCATGCCCAAGGCATGGACGGACCCGGAACCACTGCTCAACGGAAAGGACCTGACCGGATGGGAGGTGGTAGGCAACCCTGCTATGAGCCACTGGCTGGCCAGGGACGGAGAACTGGTGAATGACAACACGGGCCACGGGGGCGCCAACATCAAGACCACGCGGAAATTCGACGATTTCAAGCTGCACATCGAGGTGAACTGCCCGGAACACGGAAACAGCGGGATCTACCTGCGCGGCCGCTATGAAATCCAGGTGGGCACCGAAGGAGGCACCGTCCCCAGCCACGAGATGGGCGCGATCTACGGATACCGCGCTCCGGACGGCAATCTGCCTCCCGGAATGGGTGCATGGACCACCTTCGACATCACGTTGGTGGGGCGCACCGTGACGGTGGTCCGGGGCGGCGTCAAGATCCACGATAACGTTGAGATTCCAGGGATCACCGGCGGCGTGCTGGATGTCAACGAGGGCGAACCCGGTCCGTTCTACCTGCAGGGCGATCACCAGGGCGTCATCCGCTTCCGCAACATCACCGTTTCGGTGCCGAAGAAATAAGCAAAAAAATGACCGACGTTATCTCCGAATACCAGCGCTGGAAACAGCAAGGCGAAGAACTGCGAGTCGAGGCCAAGCAGGCCATGGAATTGCGATTCCGCGACCTGTTGATGGAGGCGGTTCGGATCGCCGAAGAGTACCGGGCCGATTTCGGCTCTCCGCTGAAGCCGGTGGCGCCGGTCACCGCGTTCCGGTACAAGGCCTCCGCCACGGGTAAGGCCAAGAAGGCGGGCAAGCCGAAGGCGGCTGCCAAAGTGGAACGTCCCGCTCCTCCCGTGGAGCAGCCGCCGGCGAAGCCCAACAAGAAGGTTGCGGGACTGCAGAAGCGGCTGGCCACAGCAAAGCAGAAACTCGAGGAGGCCAAAGCTGCGGGTACTCCGACACGGGTATTGGAAGACAAGATCTACGAGATCGAGGACGATTTGCGGTTGGCCGGGCAGGCGTAGTGGTCGGGCTGACAGACAGCAGGGATGCGCGGAGAGGGCACATCCCTGCGTCCGAGGCAGAAAGGTGGGCAATAGGGGCAGCTCGATGAGCCGGGGCGGCAATTCCCTCCGAAAGATTGCCGCCTACCGGATAGTGTGGGTGACCGGGAATTCGTTTCAAGCAAGAGTGGGACAGACGATCGATTTTTGTCGTCTGTCGCCTGTTGACTCCTGAATCCGAGTCAACAGTGGGCCGCCTATTCCCCCGCCGTCACCCAATCCTCAGTCAGGCGGGCGTGCTTGATCGCCTTGCCCTCGGCCGTGAAGTAGCTGTAGGTCACATGAATGGCGCCATCCTTGGCCTGAATCACGGAAGGATAGTGATACTGGTTCGCGCCAGGCGTCTCGGGGTTGCCGTCCAGGTGGCGTTTCCATTTCCAGGTGGCGCCTTCATCGTCCGAGATGGCGGCGGCCATCGAGTAGCGCCCCCGCTCGATATCGTTGTAGACCATTATCCAATGGCCATTGCGCAAACGGATCACCTCCAGGCTCGTGCCGGGATTCGGGATGTCGGTGTCGCGCGCCGGCGTCCACGTGACGCCGTCATCTTTGGACGAGCTGAACAGCGCGCGCTTGGGCGGCGGCCCGTTGTCTCGCAGATAGGCGACCAGCGTCCCGTCGTTCTTCCGAACCACCGACGGCTGTACACCCCCGGCCCCGACGATAGGCTCGCTGCCGCTCCAGGTGTACCCGCCGTCATCGCTGATCCCCATGATGCCGAACGAAAAGCCGTCCGAGTACATGGGCACCAGGATGCGTCCCGAGGGCAACTGTAGGGGGTGGGTTCGCGTGAACCATCCCATGCGGGAGAAGTATTCATCCTGGGCGTGCTCGATCAGCCTTCTCGCGTACTCGGCGCGGGGACCCGATCCCGCCGCTTCCGTTTCCGCGAATTCCTTCGTGCGCTCCACGATATTCCTGGGAATCAGCACGATGTTGTCCTGATGCTCCCAACGGGGAGGCCCCGATGGCTGTTGATAGTCGGTCGAGATGCGGTACTTCATCAGGGCCGTTTCCCATTTGTGGGCGATAATGAGCGGCCACAGGAAGAACAGGCGTTGACGCGAATCGATGAACAGCACGGGATTGGTTTCCGGGAAGCCGGGAGTATCGGCCAGGGTAAACGGCTCGGTCCACTTGGCCGTCGCGTGGTTCCACCGGGCGGCCTGGATGAGAACATCGTCGGCGGTGCGCTCGCCCGAGCCGTGATACCAGCACACAAGGAGGTCTCCATTGGGCAACTCCACGATGGAGGACGAGTGATTGTGCCATTTCTCGAGCGGAAAAATCAGCTCGCCACGGTATTCGGAGGCAGCCGTCGCACAGGCCCAACTAAACAGGCAAAGCAGCAGAGTACGCATCGCAACGAGTATATCCGACGAGAGCAGCGGCAACTGGACGGGGTTGGCATCATCAGTAGTGAAAACGTTTGCGGCTAAGATGGTGGAATCGCTGGCAGGTCGAGAACTTCGAGGACTTGCTCTACGAAAAGGAAAAAGCACGAGGATGGCAAGTCTAATTCGACAGTTGAAGGCCGGTGCCTTGCTGTGGCCGGTACTGGCCGCTGTAGGAGTGGTGGCCGGGACCGCCGCCCAGGACTCCGGCCAGGGCAGCGCCATGCTGCGCCAGATCGCCGAGGCCGGTCAATTGGCGGATTTGCGCTGGCCAAACTTTACCCATTACCGTCTTCACGTCCGGAACTTCTATGAGCCCGCCGGTTACGCACTGGCCTGGATTCGCGGCGGCCAGCCGACTCCCCAGGCGCTGAGCATCATCGGAATCCTTCAAAAAGCGGAAGACAAGGGGCTCAACCCGGAAGATTACGACGCTCCGCGCTGGCTGGAAAGACTGGCCCAACTGCGACAGGCTCCCTCCGAACCCGTCCAGGCCCGTTTCGACGCAGCCGTGACGCTCTGCGTCATGCGTTACATCTCCGACCTGCACATCGGCAAGGTGAATCCCAAGTACTTCAACTTCGGGCTCGACGTCGGGAACAAGAAGTACAGCCTGCCGGACTTCCTGCGGCAGCACCTGGTAGACGCAACCGACGTCGAAACCGTCCTCAACCTAGTGGAGCCGCGGTTTGCAGCGTACAAGCGGGCGCAAGAAGCTCTGCGGCAATATTCCAGCCTGGCGCGGCAGGATGACGGAGAGCAATTACCGGTGCTGGCTAAAACGATTTCCCCGGGAAGCCCCTACGCCGGAGTTCCGCGCCTGGCCAGACTTCTGCGTCTACTGGGAGACTTGCCGGCGGACGTGCAGATAACGGCCGATTCCGGCGTGTATCAAGGCCGGCTGGTGGATGGCGTGAGACATTTCCAGGCGCGGCATGGCTTGCGGGCGGATGGCCGGCTTGACGCGCAAACCCTGAAATCCCTGAACACGCCGCTGCGCTTCCGGGTGCGTCAACTGCAGTTGACCCTGGAGCGTTGGCGCTGGTTGCCGCATGAATTCACGGAGTCGCCGATCATTGTCAATATTCCCGAGTTTCGCTTGCGCGCCTACAGCACCGATGGAGAAGGCGATGTCGCCCTCGATATGAACGTGATTGTCGGGAAGGCCTACGATCACAAGACGCCCGTTTTCGCCGACACCATGGAATACGTGGTGTTCCGCCCGTATTGGAGCGTCACTCCAAGCATCCAGCGGGCCGAGATCGTGCCGGCCATCCAGAAGGATCGCGACTACGTTTCGAAAAAGGGGTTTGAGGTGATCACCCATGACGGTGAAGTGGTGACTTCCGGCACCATCAGCGATGACGTGTTAGAACGACTCCGCGCGGGCAGGTTGGAAGTGCGGCAAAAGCCCGGACCTTCCAATGCGCTGGGGCTGGTGAAGCTGATCTTTCCTAACAATTACAACGTCTACCTGCACAGCACTCCCGAGCAGTACCTTTTTGCGCGATCGCGTCGCGACTTCAGCCATGGGTGCGTCCGCGTGGAGAGGCCTGATGAGCTGACGGCCTGGGTATTGCGCAACAACCCGGGGTGGGACCTGAAGGGCGTTCAGGAGGCCATGAAGACCGGCAAGGACAATCAGCGAATCAACCTCGCCACGCCCGTCCCGGTATTCATCGTGTATGGCACCGCGATGGTGGATGAGACGGGCGAGGTCCGCTTTCTCGACGATATCTACGGGTTCGACGCCGACTTGGAGAAGGTCCTCGCACGAGGGTATCCGTACCCTGGGTAGCACAGGGGAACCCGGAGGCCGGGGGCGCGGACGAATCCGATATTTGGCGCCGGACGGCACATCGGGACTTTCTTTTCTCGCAGGATTGCCGGCCACAGCTTTCACTTAGGTTCAGGTGAGGTCCTTTGAGGACAGGACCCCGCGGTCCAGCGTGGATTTAAGCGTGACAACCATAACCCCAAATTTTGTGCCCATGAGAATCAGAAACACGGCGAGAACTGTATGAGTGGCCGCAACCATTACGGCCATAACCCAGGCAAGTAACCCTACTATGATGCTCAAAACGCGGATCCACGGCGCCATCCGGCGCACCTCCGCCGCGAGGCGGTTCTTGTCGGCAATGTGCGTGTAAAGAAGAGAGAAGAGCAATCCAGACAGCACGGTCGTGCAGATCAGGGCAGCGAAGAACATTGCCAGGCCCACGGCCCCAGGTGTTGCGAGGCGGAATCGCCACGCCACGTAGGCTAACAGGACGCACCAGATGCACAGGCGAACGTGCAGGAACTCCCAACCATGACGCAGTATCATCGAAAAGATGCGACGGGGGATGCCAGGTTCAGTGGGTGCGATAACCACCTGCGCAGGAGCGGAATTCAGATCATGTGTAATGTTACGTAGATCGATGAAGAGATCGCGCGAGCATTGGACACGGTCGGCGGGGTTCTTGCGGAGGCACTTTAGGACGGCGTGGTCGAACGCGGCCGGCAGGGTGGAATTGTGCCGTGACGGCGGCGGAGCCGTAGTGGCGAGTGCGTTCGCGATGGTTGCCGCCAGTGTTGCGCCGCGAAACGGATGGACGCCGGTCGCCATTTCATAGAGCACAAGGCCGAGGGCATAGATGTCAGTACGAGCGTTCGCCAGCCCGCCTTCCATCTGCTCCGGAGCCATGTAGGCTATCGTTCCGAGCCGGAAACCTGGCGCCGTTTGAGCAAGCATGGTTTGAGTGAGCGCGGCCGTTTCAATATGACATGGCTGTTGCAGTTGCTTGGCGAGACCGAAATCGAGGATCTTCATACGCCAACCGCCGCTTGAGTCCGGTGTAACCATGATATTCTCGGGCTTGAGGTCGCGATGGGTGATGCCGTTGTCATGCGCGGCGGTGAGGGCTTCGGTCAACTGGAGGGCTGCATCGAGGGTTTCGCTGAAGTTGAAGCGCTCGGATTCCAAATGTCGGCGCAACGTGCGGCCAGGAACGAATTCGTAGATGATGAATGCGGCTTCGTCTTGTTCGATGAAGTCGTACACGGTAGCAATGCCGGGGTGGTTCAGTGCGGAGGCGATGCGTGCTTCTGAGGCGAGGCGCTGCCGCAGAAGTTCTGATTGAGCGTTCGCGGGCAGCATCTTCACAGCGACGGTGCGGTTCAGCCGCGTGTCATGAGCACGGAGTACAACGCCCATGCCGCCGCGGCCGAGTTCGGATTCAACTCTGTAGCGGTCGGCTATGAGATCGCCGAGCATGGGTGGCGCCAAGGCCAAGCCCAATTGTACACGAACCGGTGTTCAGTCGAAGAACCGGGCGGCCTTGCTTTCAGTTGCCTTCGGTTGATCGTGCGAGATTTTCTAAGACCGGGCTACGTTGTTCTAATGCCCATGCCAGGGAGAAGCAAGGCAGGAGTCCTCCTGGGGTAGAGTAAGGGGATGATCCCCAGCGCGTTTCCCAGAGTTCTCCGACCGGTGTTGCCCATCCTGCTGGTGTCGTGGGGCTCTGTATTCTTCGCGGCTGGGATCGCCGGCCAGACGGCGGGCGATGGCGCCTCACGCAACCGGCCCGAGCGCTTGGAATGGTTCCGCGACCAAGGCTTCGGACTGTTCATCCACTGGAGCCTCGACAGCCAGCTCGGCGTGGTGATCAGCCATTCGCTGGTGGGAGCATCCGACGACTTCACCACACGCTTCTTCACGGAGTTGCCGAAAACCTTCAATCCCCGCAAATTCCACCCGCAGGATTGGGCGGTGCTGGCCCGGCTGGCCGGCGTGAAGTACGTCGTGTTCACCACCAAGCATCATTCCGGATTCGCCATGTGGGACACGGCCACTACCGAGTTCGGCATCAATCACACGCCATTCCGGCGGGACATTTTCGCGGATGTGCTGGCGGCGTTTCGCGAACAGGACATCGCCCCCGGCATCTACTTTTCACCCGACGACTTTCATTGGCTCCATGCGAATGGCGTCCTGGTGGATCGGAGGCGCTCGGAGGTGGCTCCCGCGAACAACCCGGGTCTGATGGCGCTCGACAAGGCGCAAGTCAGAGAGCTGCTGACCCGGTACGGTCCCATTTCCCTCATCTTTCTGGACGGGCCTCCGGAGGGCCTGCGGGAGGAGTCCTGGGATTTGCAGCCGAACATCGTGGTCACGCGCGGCGCCATCACAACTCCCGAGCAAAATGTGCCCGGCGTGCCGCTGGAAGGTCCGTGGGAAGCGTGCATCACGATGGGCACCGCATGGCAGTACCAGCCCCAGAACGAGCGTTACAAGACCGGCGGCGAGTTGATTTCCCTGCTGGTGGAAACGCGCGCCAAGGGCGGCAATCTCCTGTTAAACGTGGGGCCGAAACCCGACGGTGAATTGCCCATCGAGCAGGAGGAGCGGCTCCGCGAGATGGCCTTGTGGATGTTCGTCAACGGCGAGGCCATTTACGCTGTGCGGCCCTGGGTCATCAGCAATGAGCAGAACATATGGTTCACCAAGAGGAAGGATGAGGATACGGTCTACGCCGTGGTGAAGGAACGCTGGAGGCGTGGAGAGTGGAAGGAGATCGTCTTGCATTCCGTACACGCCACGGACCGGACCCAGGTCAGCCTGCTCGGCCAGAACGACCGCACCCTGGAGTATCAGGAAAACGTGGACCCCAAGACCACGTTCCGCCAGGAGTCGGACGGTCTCCATATTCGGGCCATGCGCACCCAGCGGCTGCAGGACAACAGCCAGTGGCCGAACCCCGCGGTCGTGAAGATCACCGGCGCGAAACCGGCGCTCACTCCGCCGCGCGTGAAGACGGGGCGCGCATCGCGCGACGGGTCCAGCGTTACGTTGACCGCGAACCTGAGCGCGCTGGGCGACACGGCATCCGTGGAAGTAGGCTTCGAATATCGCTCTTTGAAAGGCCTGGACCTGAATGAGCGAACCGGCGATTGGCGTCGGACGCCGCTCCAGCGCATGACCGGTCCGGGCGCGTTCTCGGCGCAGGTGGGCGGTTGGGCGGCCGGCGAGCGGTACGAATTCCGCGCGGTGGCCAAACACCCCGTCCTCACGATGTACGGCGAGGCGAAAATTGTGACTCTTCCGTAGGGTGGGACAGACGGAGCGCCGGGATAAACCGGCATGCAATAAGGAATGAAAGAGTCCAACAGGAAAGGAGTAGCGAATCATCGCGGGGGAGGTCGTGGCTGACCGGCCGCCAGGTCGGCAACGGACGCTACGGCTGGAATATCAATTTGATCGACTGTTGCCAGAGAAGCTGGCGCAAGCGTATGAGCTGCTCGTGCCCACCAGAGTCCGGCCGACAGCCGGGGCCGCTACCGGACCAACCGGCGGCGATCAGGAGGTTCTGAATGACGCGATCGGCCGCTATCTACGCTCGTGTGTCCTCGGATCGCCAGAAAGAGAATCACACGATCTCCAGCCAATTGGCGGCACTGGAAGAGTATGCCGGCAGCCATGGATACCTGGTTCCACCCGAGTGGCGCTTCCAGGATGAAAGCGACAGCGGCGCCACTCTGCTGCGGCCCGGCCTGGAAGCCTTACGAGACCTGGCGGCGGCAGGACACATCGAGGTGGTCCTCGTCCACTCGCCCGACCGACTGAGCCGGAAGTATGCCTACCAGGTGCTGCTGGCCGAGGAGTTGTCGCGCTGCGGCGTGGAACTGGTCTTCATGAAGGCGCCTTCCGGTGCTACGCCTGAAGATCAACTGCTGGTGCAGT
>JAIQFL010000458.1 GCA_020073365.1 Terriglobia bacterium
CAAGGAGATCCACGTCGTCCTTGATAACTACTCTCCTCACAAAGGAAACGAGGATTGGCTAGCGAAGTTCGAGGGGCGGGTCCAGTTTCATTTCACGCCGACTTCGGCCAGTTGGCTGAACCAGATTGAAATCGTGTTCAGCCTCCTGCAACGTAAGACCCTCAACGGATCAAGCTTCAAAACCAAAGATCAGCTGCGCGAGGCCATTGAAACCTTCATCCGAAAACACAACGAGCACGCCAAACCGTTCCGCTGGCGAAAACGCGAGGTCAAGGGCAGTCAACTTCAAAATACCATTATTAATTTACGCAATTAAGCACTAGTTGAGAATGAGTTATATGAGCAGCGCTACCGCGCCTTCCATAACCTTCCGGCCTGGGCGGATACCCAGTTTGACCGTATCTGGATTTCAAAATTCGGCTGTGCCTGTCGACCAAGATGCGCGATGCCGGCCTGATGGGCACCGCGTTTGGAATCGCAGCCATACTACGGGGCGGCACGCCCGGGGACGTGATGGGCACCATTGATCTCGGTGGTTTCGCAGATACGGGCGCCATGGTCATCGGCGGTCGGGGCCAAGCCTCGGATGCCTTTAACTCGGCGATGTCTTATACGCCTGCCTCCCACCGGGAACCAGGAAAGCAGACACCGGTCGACCGGCGAGGAACCCGCTTCAGGGCATCCCCTCCTGCCCCTTAGCCCGGTCTTATGGTTGTCAACAGGTTCTTCGTCACTGGTTTGCCCCGGGATATAATTGTTATCGCACACTCTGCATAAAGAGCAACTCCAGGAGACCCTGTGGGATCGAGCCATCGTCCTCTACCCCTGCGCGGAGGCGCCACGCCCATAGCCACGCGCGGCGCCGACCGCTACTTCGAGCTGAAGTCGCAGATTCATCGGAAACTGATCGGCGTGCTGAACCTGGATCGCGTTTCCTCCATCCCCAAAGACCGCATACGCGCCGAGATCGGCCGCGTGGTGGAGCGCCTGCTCGACGAAGTGCGCGTTCCCATGACCACGGCCGAGCAGAGCAAGATCGTGGAAGAAGTGCTGGATGAGGTGCTCGGGTTGGGGCCGCTCGAGACGCTGCTCAAGGAGCCCACCATTTCCGATATCCTGGTGAACCGTTACAACAAGGTTTTCATCGAGCGCAACGGCAAACTTTCGGAAACCACGGTGCGGTTCAAGGACGACGCGCACCTGCTGCACATCATCGAGAAGATCGTCTCGCAGGTTGGCCGCCGCATTGACGAAGCTCAGCCCATCGTGGACGCGCGGTTGCAGGACGGTTCGCGCGTGAACGCGATCATTCCCCCGCTGGCGCTGGACGGGCCGTGCCTCAGCATCCGCCGCTTCGGACGCCACGTGATCACCCAGGAGGAGATGCTCCAGTTCAAGACCATGACGCCCGGGATGCTGCGGTTTCTGGCGGCCATTGTGCAGTCCAAGACCACCATCCTGATTTCGGGAGGAACCGGGTCCGGCAAGACCACCATGCTCAACGCGCTCTCGCGGTTCATTCCGGAGGAAGAGCGCATCATCACCATCGAAGACACGGCCGAACTACAACTGCAGCAGCGGCACGTGGTGAAGTTCGAAACGCGCCCGCCCAACCTGAACAAGGAAGGCGGCATCAACCAGCGCCAGTTGCTGCGGACGGCGCTACGCATGCGGCCCGACCGGATCATCGTGGGCGAGTGCCGCGGCGCCGAAGCGTTGGACATGCTGCAGGCCATGAATACGGGCGTCGAGGGGTCCATGAGCACGGTGCACGCCAACACGCCGCGCGACGCGTTCTCGCGCCTGGAAACGATGGTGATGATGGCGGATCTGGAAATCCCCACGCGGGTGATTCTGCAACAGCTCACCAGCGCCATCAAGATGGTGGTGCAGGTATCGCGCCTGCAGGACGGTACGCGCAAGATCGTGAGCATCTCCGAAGTGCTGGGTGTCAAGGATGAGAAGGTGCACTTGCAGGAGATTTTCATGTTCGACCGCGTGGGCGTGAGCGATGCGGGCAAGGTACAGGGCACCTTCCGCGCCGGCGGGATTACTCCCAAGATCATGGAGCGGCTGCGCGTGGGCGGGATTCAACTGCCGCAGAATATTTTCGAAGAAGTGGTGAGTGTAAACCTGTAAGTAGGGCAGCCGGCTCGCGGGAGCGCGCGATCGCGTCAGCGGGGTACCCATCTGCCCGGCCAGGAGTTGTCCGATGCGCTGTTTGCTTCCGCTCTGTCTCGTCGCGGCCGTGGTCCCGGCCGCCCCGCAGACCCCTCCCCAGTCCTCCGAGAAGCAGGATCTCTACCGTCAACTGGACGAGATCCGCGCCGCCATCCGCTCGGATGACTGGAATGCAGCTTGGCGCCGGTCCATCTTGCTGAACGCCTCGCTGGCGCGCCTGACCAACACGCGCGTGTCGCCCGACCTGGAACTGGCGCATGTGGAAATGATGGCGGGAAGGGACGCGATTTCGCGGGCGCCGCTGCTGGCCCGCATGACCAGAGCCGCCTATGCCGCAGGCCAACCGGAGAAGGCGGAGCGCTACGCCAACGAGGCGCTGGAAGCAGCCCGGCACGGCGTTTTCTGGTGGACCGGCGATGCCATACATCAGGGCAACATCGTACTCGGGCGGCAGGCGTTCGGCCGCGGCGATATGGAGGCGGCCAAGCGCTACCTGCTGCTGGCCGCGAAGACGCCGGGGAGTTCGACCCTGTCGACCTTGGGACCGAAAATGGGGCTGGCGAAGGGCCTGCTGGACAGAGGTGAATCTGCCACCGTGCTCCAGTATCTGGAGGAGTGCGCCACTTTCTGGACCGGAAGCCGCGGCAAACTGGCCGAATGGACTGCCCTGATTCGCGCCGGCCTCAAGCCGGACTTCGGACCGAATGTGACGTATTAGGCACGTGGCAAAATATGGCGCGTCAGGGTTCGCTGTCCCCAGGCGCTGGTGGATGAAAGAGCTTCCCGCACCTAGTGCTTAATTGCGTAAATTAATAATTGTATTTTGAAGTTGACTGCCCTTGACCTCGCGTTTTCGCCAGCGGAACGGTTTGGC
Organism: Terriglobia bacterium; assembly: GCA_020073365.1. GTDB lineage: Bacteria > Acidobacteriota > Terriglobia > Bryobacterales > Bryobacteraceae > JAIQFL01. Next base: position 3,056 of record JAIQFL010000458.1, read on the forward strand.
GTGCTCGTTGTGTTTTCGGATGAAGGCTTCAATGGCCTCGCGCAGCTGATCTTTGGTTTTGAAGCTTGATCCGTTGAGGGTCTTACGTTGCAGGAGGCTGAACACGATTTCAATCTGGTTCAGCCAACTGGCCGAAGTCGGCGTGAAATGAAACTGGACCCGCCCCTCGAACTTCGCTAGCCAATCCTCGTTTCCTTTGTGAGGAGAGTAGTTATCAAGGACGACGTGGATCTCCTTGTCCTGCGGTTGGTCAGCCAGCACGTCCTCAAGGAAGCTGCAGCGCGGTTCTGGGCCGCGTCGTCGCCCTATCGCATTTCGGGTCTAAATTATCCGATGGTGCGGTCGAGAGGGCTTGAACCTCCACGCCATTCGCGTACATCACTCGAGCACGCGAGTCTGCCAATTCTGCCACAACTGCAAATTCTCCAAGGCCTCAGTTGAACGAACTAGTTTCAGAGGCTAGCTGCGGTAGAGAGCGAAGCAGTTGGCCCATTCGCTGGCCCGCACAGGTTCTTTGTTTTCTTCGACCGTACTCGGATCACGGGCACGCAATTCCAGCGGCCTGGAGCGGAATAAGGTCCAAAACCAGAATCGCTAGCTGGATAAGGTCCAGCCAGCGACAGATAAGTCTTTTGAAATGTGGTGCGGAGAGGGGGACTTGAACCCCCACGAGATTGCTCCCGCTAGCACCTCAAGGTAAAACACGGTCTTTCATGGACTTTCATGGGGTGTCAAGCTGTTGATTCCATAGCAAACGACTATCGTGGACTTTCGCCGGTTTTCGATGCGATGGGCACAGTATGGGCACAGTCTCAATGCCTCGCCACAAGCCCCAGTCCAGCGCTGTGAGGTCCAACTATGCGATTCCCCCGGTCCCTGCCCTGTCCACACCCGTCCACACCCTGCCCCACCCGGCCCACCCGGCCTACCCGTCCCACCCGTCCTACTGCACAGTGTGCAAAAAACCGCCACTGTTATAAGCGCAGGGGGGAGAGGACATACACACACACGCAGACCAGTCCCCCACGTCGTTCAGCCCCGTCCCCACCTCGTAGTCCCACTATTCGATTCCCCTGTCACACGTTGCAGTACGTCGTCCCACTCTGCCCCATAATCCAGCTTAACTTATAGATTACAAACGTCTAAACTGCGTCCTGCCCATTCTACTATTTCGTAGTAGCACCTCCATATTACGAAGACATTCGTAGTACGCCGTGTACCGCGTGGGAACCCCGTCTTTATTGGCTTTGGACGTGGTTTGGACGTCGTCAAACTTCGGTCGATACGCGTATTATGGGGCTTTTCGAGCATTTGTCTGTTACAAAGTGTAACACTGGGAGACGCGGTGAGACGTAGTTTGACCAACTACAGACGTCGTAGATCACGCGTCCGCACGTGGCGATACTTTGTCTAAACCACGCTCACATGGACACCAAGACCCCTCCAATTCCACCTTCCAGCCACATTGGCACGATTCGGTTACGCTAGGGGCTGGCCCGACTTTTTCAAGGCAATGCCTTTTCTGCCTCTGCCAGAAACACAATTGCAGATGCCGTCATGTGGAGCACGTACGCGACGATATAACCGGGCACCTCCACAACGTGCGTGCCTTGACCGTGCCCACCAAGCTTATTCCGCCCTGTTGGAACGCCAGATTGCAGAGTGCTGCGCAACGCTGAGAAATGCTGGTTCCAAAACGACGGAATGAGGTCGTGGTCCAAGAGAATTTGGACTAAGGGTGTGGCCGTTGCGTTTGGATCGTGCGTCCATTTCCGCTTTGCGCAAATAGCCTTCATGACACTCTCCATTGCCTTGAGAGAATCAGCTAAGGCTTCTTTCATCCGCCCGTGCCGGTAATGCTCGTGTGCGTTCAGAAACTCCGCTTGCGCCCCGGCGTATTCGGAGGCCCGAAGGAGGACAAGAGCGGGCTTTACCGCCTCCGTATGAAGCAACTGGGAATCAACCCGGATGATCTGTCCACCCTCATACTGGTACCCAACGCCGTGCTCACGAAACCGCACATTCAATTCTTCGATTGCATCATCGACCCGTTTGGCAGCATCCGGACGCTGGAGATGGTTGAAATTTCTCGTTCGCCTGTCAATATACCTGAATGCCAGCTCTATCGCAGACAGGACTTTTTCGGGATCTTGCTCAGCCAGAAGAAAGCCGGTGAGTTCCGCCATGTACTCCAACCGTGGGTGGCTTTGGCCTCCAGGCAGAGCGAACAGTCCGAATTCCCGACGGAGCGTCTTAACGATGAACACGTACGCTGGTCGAGTCCCACAGTACGAAACTTGGTATTCACTCTCAGATCCAAGCGTCTCGTGCCAAATATGGACGATCTGAACCCGAAGCGGTTGTGGAATCCTGTCGTAGGTGTAGACATCGGGAACATCGCCCCTAAGGCGCTTCTGTCGCTTCGAATAGATGTCAAAAACAGCCATCTAAGTAGCCGAACCTTGCCTCCATTATACGGTGGAATAAAAGGCGAAGGAAATGTCTTGTACGGCTTCAACGGACCAATCGGCGTACCATGCTGGAATGATCGGCGGGAATCGGGTTTACTGTAGGGAGCCGTGCACAGTTTAGAATGGCAGGGCATCCTGATCCCCGCGCGACTCCTTCGGGGCCTTCTTAAACGTGGAGGCATCCACTAGCGGAATGTTCGGCTGCTTTCCCTCGAAGAGTTCTCGGATCGTGAAGATTTGGATCTTGGGGTATTTGCCGTATGGCGTCTCGAAGAAGCCGGTTTTCACCGCTTCCGTCCGCATCGGGCCGGTGGAATCAGCCAAGGTAATGAACACGCCGATTTTCGCCTTCTCGCGGTCTACAACGTGTGCCAGATCACGGACCATGGCCACGTTGACATTCTCCCCGCCCTTCACTGAGACGATAGCCTTTTCAGTGGTCTTGCCTTCGGGTTTGAAGTAGATCAGTCCGTCAATGCCGGAATCCGCGCCCTTCTTTTTTCCGGCGAACGGGACGGCGTTCACCAGGGAGACGGCCCACCACTGGAATTGATACTTGTCGCGTGCAGCCAGATCATGCGCGCCGTCCAGGTCTTTGGGAGTCCCGTGGACTTCGTACTTGATGCCGGGGAACGCGTCCCGCAGGCGCTTCTCGATCAGGGAGATTGCAAGGTGGGTGATGTCGATTCCGATCCATTCGCGCCTGAGTTTTTCGGCGGCGTGGATGGTGGTTCCACAGCCGCAGAAGGGGTCAAGAATGGTATTCCCGACGCCGCTGGAGGTGGAGAGAATGCGCTCAAGCAAGCTAACGGGCTTTTGGGTTGCATAGCCCATCCTCTCCGCTGCCAAATTGTGCATTGGCCGGATGTCGGTCCACACATCTTGAAGCGGGACTCCTGGAAGGTCTTCGGGGTACTGCTTGAGCCTGGGCATCCCGTCAGCCTTTTGCGGCCAGTGGACCTTGCCTTGGGCGTCCAGCGAATCCAGTATGGACGGCGGGTGAGCCCAATGCCTTCCTTTCGCTGTTATGTCGATGCCGTGCCACGGTTTTCCGGTCTCCCCGTGCCTAACGCCAGCCCCGGTAAGATCCATTCGCTTCCAATGGCGGCCTTCGGAGTCCGTTTGGTCAAAAAATGTTTCCAGGTATTCAACATCGTACTTCGTATATTGTGGATGCCAATCGAAGGTCTCTGATTTTGCATAAAACAGCAGCACATCGTGGACTGGCCCATAACGCTTCGCACTGCTGTGGGCGCTAGTGCGTTTCCAAATGACCTCGTTCTTGAAATTCGTTGCTCCGAACACCGCGTCCATGAGGATCTTTAGGTAGTGGCTCGCCGAAGGATCGCAATGCAAATAAATGCATCCGCTCGACTTCAATACTCGATGCAGTTCCAATATGCGAACGGCCATCATGGAGAGGTAGGCCATCACGTCGTTCTCTTTCAGGAACGCGCGCATGGATCGCAACATTTCCGCCGCGTCGGCGTTCTGGCTGGACATTACGCCGTCGAAGGCCAATTCGGCTTCGTCTCCCCAGTGCCAGGTGTCCTCGAAGGCTTCTATCTGTGCGCGGGATTGTTCGCCGGCGGTGCTGCGGAAAAGAACGTTGTACGTGGCTTGGCTGTTGAATGGCGGATCGAGGTAAACAAGGTCCACGCTCTCATCGTCAACACAGCCGCGAAGAACGCTGAGGTTGTCGCCATAGTAGAGCTTGTTCATGAACCCCGTTTAGCGTATCAGAATTCACCTCAGCAATTTCCGCCGGATTCCAACCGTGATCCCAGATCGCAGACGTAAGGCGGATCGTCTGGCGAAAATCCGCAAGAAATTGTACTACAGGCCCAGCTTACCGGCGCTGTTCTCCCGGAATAAATTCCCGTCCCGGATATAGCGCCGAACCATCTGAACGGAGCGGTGCCCAGTCTGGTTCATGATGGACCGCTCCGACGCCCCCGCAATCGCCGCCGCCGTTGCGTGTCCGGCCCGTAGCGAGTGCCCGGCATACCTCGCCGAATCCATTCCGGCCCGTTCCGCCAACTTCTTCACCACGCGCGCCACGTCGATACCGGACAG
>JAIQFL010000056.1 GCA_020073365.1 Terriglobia bacterium
CTCGGCACGGCGCTGCTGTTCGGCCTGACGCCGTTTCTCAGCTCCGCGCGGCTCGACGTCCACGAAACGCTCAAAGCAGCCGGTCGGTCTGGTTCGGGGGGGCATGTCCGGCAGCGCACCCGCAGCTTCCTGGTGGTGAGCGAAATCGCATTGTCGGTGACTTTGCTGGTGGCCGCCGCGCTGCTGATCCAGAGCCTGTATCGGGCATATCAGGAACGGCTCGGATTCGCGCCGCGGGGCCTGATCACGTTCTGGACGCCGCCCACGCTGGAACGGCGCCGGAATGTAACGGACCTCCGGAACTTCGAAGCCGGTCTGATGGACCGGCTCGGCGCGGTGCGGGGCGTCCGTAATGTAGCCGCGGTCAACGCGCTTCCGTTGACTGGCCAGAACAACTATCCGGCGGGGCGCGAGGGCCATCCGGATCAGAGTATCGGCGGCATGGAGATTCGCATCGTGACCCCCGGGTACTTTGAAACCATGGGAATCCCGGTACTCCGCGGCCGGTCCTTCACCAGCCGCGATACGGCCACGGCTCCGCCAGTGATTCTGGTAAATGAAACTCTAGCCCGCCTGTGGTGGCTGCGGGGCAGCCCGCTGGGCGATGGCATCAAAATCGGCCGGTTTCAAGGAAAGGACTATTCCACCGACCCGGTACGAGAGGTCGTGGGCGTGATTGCCGACACCAAGACGGTCTACCTGAAAAAGCCGCCGCGTCCGACGGTTTACGTCCCCGCCGCGCAGGCGTCCTGGTATACCGGCGGCATGTCCTGGGTGGTGCGCGCGAATCTCTCGCCCGCATTTACGGAATTGTTGCGGCAGGCGATCGCGGAAATCGACCCGCGCCAGCGAGTCGAGAGCGTGCGGACCATGGAAGAAATCGTAGCTTCCACCACCAGAGATTCCCGTTTCGACGCCTGGCTGTTCGGGATTTTTGCCGGACTGGCACTGGTGCTCACAGCGGTAGGCGTCTACGGGCTGCTGGCGTTCTCCGTGGCGCGACGCACCCACGAGATCGGAACCCGCATGGCTCTGGGCGCGAGCCGCATGGACGTTTTGAAACTGGTCCTGAAGGAAGGGCTCGTGCTGACCGCCATCGGGTTGGCCCTGGGACTGGCCGGGGCGTTTGCCCTCACCCGTTCTCTATCGACCCTGCTCTTCGGTGTCGGCGCCACTGATCCGGCCAGCTTTGTGGGAGTTGCGGTCCTTCTGCTGTCGGTGGGCATTGTGGCGAGCTATCTCCCCGCACGCCGCGCCACCCAGGTCGACCCGCTGGTGGCCTTGCGCAACGAGTGAGGAACCCTCTTGCGCTACTCGAAGGGGATATCGACCTCAGTATCGCTGCCCGGTGTGGCAGCGTTCACCGCTGCCACCACCTGTTCGACGTGCAGGCGAAGGACTGGCCATTGCGGGTTGCCAAGCACCACGACACCAATCTTTCGCCCTGCAAGATTCTGCTTATACCCTAGGTTTTTGTCCGGCGTGAGAAATATCTCGAATCCGGCCTCTTCAGCGGCGTTCAACAATTCGCCGTTGCTGAGCGTGGCCCATCCTTGCTGGGCCGCTGTCCTGACAGTGTGGCCCTTGAGAAACGGGCGGATTGGTACAGGTGTCGCCTGATCGAAAAGAATGAGCATCAACTGTGGAGCGCTGGCGCCGGCGCATCGAGACTCCGGGCGGCAAACTCGATGACGGCCTTCACCTGTTCGCGGTCAAGCCCATCGAACCATTCCATGATGTCGTCGATATTGGCTCCGGCTTCCAGATTCTCAAAGATCGTGGCGACGGGCATACGCGTACTGCGTAGAACCCATGCGCCGCTCACCTTTCCCGGTACGCTCTCCACCGCTGGGCACTGTGACCAATCCAGGGCTGCCATTTGGGAACTCCCTTCACTTTCACCTATCTCTATTCCAGAGTAAAGGATATACGGCGGCCTGTCCCGGTGGTCAGACTGGGTAGGGTTCTCCCAGGGAAGCCCTGGTATGATCGCGCGCCAAACGCCGGTCACGGGATCGAAAAATAATCCCAACCACGCTCCAGCCAGTTACTTACGGCCACCGATGGCCGCCCGGGAAGGCGATTTCTTGGAGGGGTGTGTCATTCTGAAATTGAGAGGGCCGTGGCAACAGTGTTGCCACGGAATCCACCCTCGACTCAATCTTTTCAATTACTTCCATTTTTCCCGTGGCAACAGTGTGGCCACGGAGCATCGGAGTTTCGTATGGAATTTACGTTTCCCGGGTTGTCGGCCGAAGATGCCGACGTACTCGGCCTGGGCGTTGCCCTGGGAGAAAATCACGCGTTTGGCCTGGTTGCCGGCCGATCCGCTGCGGCGCAGGCCGCGGCCCTCAAGCGCTTGCGCGAAGAGAAAAAGTACCGGCGATTCACACCGCACTGGAACCAGTTCTGCCCCAAGTTCTTGAATATGAGCGGTAGCCAGGCGGACAAGATCATCCGCCTGTTTGAAGAGTTCGGACCCGGCTATTTCGAGGTCGCGCAGTTGACCCGCGTCTCCGCCGACACCTATCGCGCCATCGAGCCTTCGATCAAGGATGGCGCGCTGCATTGCCAGGGGGAAGCCATCGAACTGGAGCCGGAGAACGCCCAGAAAGTGGCGCAGGCCGTGGCGGAACTCCGCGCCGCCCTCCCGACCGCCCCGCCCGCCGCGAAGAAGCCCGCCCGCCCACTCGAAATGCATGAGCGCCTGGCGGAAGTCGACCAGCTCTGTGACGCGATCATCGCCGAGTTCCAGGAGATCTCGCGCAAGGAGCGCAATGGAGAGAACTGGCTGCTCTTTGCGTCCACCCTGTCGCGCGTGTGCACATCGCTTACCCGCCTCAAGATGGAGAACGGAGTGGCCTAGTCCTATTACATCGTTCGTTTCGGAAGTCGTCGCGTATTTCCAGACCGCTTGCTGACGCGCGCGGCTCCGATCAGAGGCCCGACCGTAAGGGAGGGTTGTACCCCAACCTCACTGCGCGGGACGGATGCGGATTGCCTGACCGCCTCCCGCGGCCATTTTGACGTGCAACAGGGTGCTCGCATTCACCCGCTTCTCCTCGCGAGTGGCGTGCTTGGGGTTCTCATTCGCGTCCGGAGCGTCCGCGTAGATCTCCGCGATGAACTCCCCGCGCCCCAAAAACTCAAGCGGAATGTTCGCCTCATTGGCATGCCATCCCGTGATGCTGCCGACATACCACTCCCGCCCGTGCCGCCGCGCGACCGTGATGTAATCTCCCGGGCGCCCGCCGACCACCTGGGTTTGATCCCACGTGGTGGGAACTGCGCGAATGTATTCCAGCTCGTCCTGCCCCTTGTAAGCTTCCGGGTAGTCGGAGACCATCTGGAAGGGGCTTTCGAACACCGCGTACAATGCCAGCGCGTGCGCCCGCGTGCCCATCACCATGGGCTGCCGGTTGCGCGGCTCAAACTGGGCTTTGGTGGCGTTGTTAAACCCGCCCGGCGTGTAGTCCATGGGCCCGGCCAACATCCGGGTGAACGCCAGCATCACGTTGTGGTCGGGCGTAACGCGGGCGCTCCACTTGTTGTATTCCGCCCCCATCACGCCCTCGCGGGTCATCAGGTTGGAGTACGTACGCTCCAGGCCGTCCGGCTTGTAGGCGCCGTGGAAATCGATCATGAGGTGGTGCTCCGCCGCCTTCCTCACCACGCGCCGGTAGAAGTTCACCATCCACTGGTCGTCGCGGTTCATGAAATCGATCTTCACCCCCGCGATCCCCCACTTTTCGAACAACGGGAAGGCCTCGTCCATCTGCCGCGAGATGTCCGTCCAATGCGCCCACAGCCACACGCGCACGTTCTTCGACCGGGCATGATCGAGGATGGCGGGCATGTCGATTGCCGGATTGGTGGCGGTGATGTCGGAACCCGAATCGTTGGGGCCGCCGCCTCGCCTGGCCCAGCCCGCGTCAATCAGCATGTATTCCAGTCCCGCGCTCGCCGAAAAATCGATGTAGTGGTTCATCGTCTCCGTGTTCATGCCCGTTCTGAAGCTCACTCCTTCGGCAAAGCTGCCCGACCACCAGTCCCAGGCGGTCTTGCCCGGCTTGATCCAGGACGTATCCGCCAGGGCGGAAGGCGGGCTCAGATTGGTCACCAGGTTGGATTCCACCAGGCGGCCCGGCTGGTCGCCGATCATGAGGATGCGCCACGGCGACCGCACCGGCGTCGCGGCACTGACCACGATCCCGGGTTCTTCCGCCGAGGGCGCCAGGCGGGCAAACAGCGAACGCGCCTGGCCGCCCGAATGCATCAGGTACATGCCGGCGTAGTTGTCGATGTCGGCCTCCGTGACGCCCACCCACGCAACCCCGGGCAACTCCACCAATAGCGGCAACGCGATGAGCAGTTCGCGGTGAATGCCGCTCAAGGGCACGGTGTGGTAGTCGTCCTCGTACGAGGAGCGGAAGCCGTCGAGGAACAGCGGATAGGTGGTGGCATCTTTGGCGAATTGGAATTCGGTTTTCTCGCCGGCCAGGCGCAGTTCCGTGAGGATCGGCTGGTTGGGCACCACGTAGCGAAAGGCCACGCCATCGTTGTAAGCCCGCGCTTCAAGAGTGAGCTTCCGCGACGGCGCGCGGATCTCCTCCACGTCGATGGAGAGGCTGTTGCACACATTCCGAACCGGGTTGGCTTTCCCGTGCGGCATGGAATAGGTTTCATCCACCGACCCTGGCTGGGCGCGCACGATGCGAACGTTGGGACCCAGGTTGGGTTGATCCTGGATATCCAACCCCAGCGCCGATTTTGAAAGGACCGCCTTGCCATGAAAGGAGACGGCGTAGGTCAACGGTCCGCCATCGGCCGAGATGGTCATCTCGATCGCTCCATCCGGCGACTTTACGGAATTCTGTCCAAACGCCACGGCCGTTACCGATAAAAGAAGGAGTAAACGCATCACGCTTCAATGTTACCGCGTGGTGGGGCATGCTTTAGCTTGCCAATCTTCTGGCATCTATGTAGGCCGGCAAGCTAAAGCATGCCCCGCGGGCACCGCCTGGGCCGGGCATTCATGCCGGCGGCGTATCGGGCGCGGCGAAGAATGCCCGCATGAATGCGGGCATGGCAGCCTGAAAGGCCGCTCTACGGAACTGCGCGCGCCACGTTTTTCTGCACCTTTCCGGCGGGCGGTGGGACAGACCATCGTTGTCCGTGGTCTGTCGTGCCTCCCAGAAGGACAGACGACAAAAACCGATCGTCTGTCCTACCTTACTGTACCGTTTCGATCTCGGTCTTCACGCGCGGAGGATAGACGTATGGGGTCACCATGCTCTCCGTGCCGTCATTGCCGATGGCTTTCACGCCGAACTTGACATCATCGATGGAGACGTCCTTCAGGGTAAATGTCGTCACCTTGCCGGCGTAGACCTCCTGCTCCCAGTAAGGCGCGGTGGTCGCACGCATCACGATCGCATAGCCTTTGATGCTGTCTTCCGGACCGGCGGCCCTCCACGAGAGCACCGCATCGTAACCCGCGCCGCGCGAAATCATCGGTCCGGGACGCCTGCCGCCGGCCCCGCCAGCGGCTCCACCCCGTCCGCCGCCATTGGCCCCATCGGCCGCTCCGCCCCGTCCGCCGCCACCGCCATCCGCATTGGCCTGCGTGTTCGCGCCGTCGGTGCCCCCGCCCCTGGCGCCGCCTCGCGCGCCCGGGGCGCGCATCACGATCGGGGCTTTCGGCGCGAGCGCCAGGCTCGCCCCCACGGCAGCATTGACCCTGGCGACCCTGGTGGTGTACGGCACGGACATGTTCTCCAGAAGGTCGGTGGCGTGGTGCTGGTTGGCGTAGATCTCGTTGGGGGTCGACAGGCGGACGGCCGCGTAACCTTCCCACTGGAACGGCGTGTGGTCGCCGCCGCGGCCCAGGCGGTCGCCCATGAAGACTGTATCCACCTTCATGCCGGGGATATAGCGCTCCCCTATCTCGCGAACATAACGCGACAACTGCTGCGACGGCGAATCCAGGGTCTCGTCGCTGTAGACGCTGACCGAGGTGTTGCCCATGCGGCCGTTGCCGGCGGTGTCCGTGCCGATGATGTCGTTGTTCAGCACGGCCTCGATCACCACGGCTTCCTTGTGCGACTTGGCCGCCAACAGCGAGCTCCCGAGGAGGCCCTGCTCCTCGCCCGCGAAGGCCACGAACACCAGCGTCTTGTCGAACTCAAACTGGCTCATCACGCGCGCCAGCTCCATCACGGCGGCGGTTCCGCTGCCATCGTCGCATGCGCCCGGCGCCGGCAACTCGGCGTTCTTCTCCTGCTGTTCCAGCGTCAAGGTGGGTTGCGGCGGCCGTTCGCCCACCGGCAGGGGCGCGGCGTCCGTCCCCGGCCCGGCGGGAGTCCCGGCGGGCCTGTTGCCCATGTTGAGCGAGTCGTAGTGGCCGCTGATCAGAATCTGCGTCTCCGGCATCCTGGCGCCGGGCAGCACTGCGATCACGTTGTACAGGTCCACATCCTTGAACACGCGCTGCCCCTGCTTCTTGACCCGGTACTTATCGAAACGCACCTGGAGCTTGGGGCTGTAACTTTTGAGCTCGTTGAAGATCCACTGCCGGGCGGCTCCGACTCCGTGAACCGGGTCGTCCTGGTTGGACATGGTGTTCCGTGTTCCGAAGCTGACCAGCTTCTCCAGAATGGCCTTGATACGGGCCTCGGAAACCTCGTCCACAATCTTGCGGACCTGGGGATTGAGGGCCTTCTCATCCGCGTTGGTGAAAGCAGCGCTAACGCACAGAACTGTAGCGATGGCGGCAAGTCGTCGGGAGCTTTGCATTGGTACTAGAATATCCTATTCTTCGCGCAGGATTTCGAGTGGCTTCCGGCCCAGGACTCGGAAACTGGCAGCCCACCCGGCGCCGGCGGCGACCAGGGCGGCGATCACGACAGTGAGCGCATGGGCCGCCAGATCGAGGTGGAAATCGATTTCCAACAGGCGTTTCAGCACCAGCGCCGCGAAGGCCGACGCCAGCAGGCTGCCCATCAGCCCCGCCACGGCGCCCAGCGCCAGGAATTCCACCGAGAAGATCCAGGCGATGCGGCGGCGCGTGGCGCCCAGCGTCTTCAGGATGACCACCTCGCGCATCCGGCGGAACCGCGTGCCGGCGATGCTGGAAGCCACCATCACCGCTCCCGCCAGAATCGTGAATGCGGAAATGAAGCGGATGACCATGGCGATCCGCTGCACTACGTCTTCCACGATCTGCATCACGTCGGCGATGTTGACCACCGTGACCGTGGGAAACCGCTCATAAACCACGCGCTGCAACCCGGCCACATCGGGCGGCCGGACGCGCGCGCTGCCGTAGTACACGGCGGGCATTCCAGCGAGCTGGCCGGGGCTGAAAATGAATTCGAAGCGGGCGCTCATGCGGATGGATTCGCTGCGTTGGATACACGCCACCCGCGTGCGAATGGCGTGGCTCCAGATGTTCCAATCGACCGAGGCGCCGGCCCGCAGGCTCAGGATTTTGGCGGTCTCCTCGGTGGCGCAGACCTGCGGATCGCGGTCGGCGGGGTTCCACCAGGCGCCGCTCAGAATCTCGGTCTCGGGCGGTTTGGCCGCCATCTCGGTGACGGAGCGCGTGCGTCGGAAGCGGCGCCCGGCATCGCCCAGCGCCAGTTGCTCGATGGGCGTGCCGTTGACGGCGGTGATGCGCGCGGCCACCGAGAAAGCCACGTCCGGCGCGGCCGTAACGCCGGGCTGCGCCTGGATCAGGTCGGAGACGGCTTGGCGCTGGGGGCCGGGAATGTCCAGCAGGAACACGTTGGGCATGCCGGGGGGCGTGCTGCCGCGGATCTGCTGCACGAGGGACTGCTGCACCAGGAATACCGTAAGCGTGAACATGACGCCTACGCCCAGCGCGACCACCGCGGCTTGCGCCTGGTTGCCGGGGCGATAGAGATTGGCGATGCCGTGGCGGAGCGTGGCGGGCAGGTTCTTGGGGGCGTGGCGCAGAAAGATGCGCAGAGACCGCAGGAAGAGCCACGCGGCCAGGGCAAGCAGGGCCAGGCCGATGGCCAAGGCGATGGCGAAGAATGCACCGGTGCGGAGCGCATCGCGGAGTGTGCCTTCGGTGAGGGTGGCGGCGACCATGCCGGTGCCGATGAGGATCGCGGCGCGGATGAGGTGGGGCAGGAGCTTTGGGTCGGCAGGCCGAGGGCCTGCCCCACGGCGAAAAATCTCGGCGGGGCGGATGTCGCGGATGCTGAGCAGGGGCGGCAAAGTGAACAACAACGTCACCAGGCATGCGATCGCGACGCCCTGGACGGCGGGCCAGGCGTCCCAGGCGGAACTCGCCTCGATGCTGAAATACTTCGCGATCATACCGGGGAACGCGGATGCCACGGCAACCCCGATCGCCGCTCCCAGCACGCCGCCGCTCAGGCCGAGCATCAGGGTCTGGGCCGTATAGATGCGGATCACCTGCGCCGAGCGCGCGCCGATGCACTTCATGACGGCGATGGAATCGAGCTTCTGCTGCAGATGGCCGTGCATGGCGCTGGCTACTCCCATGGCGCCGATCACCAGCGCGATCAGCCCGATCAGGCTGAGGAACGTGGTGGAGCGGTCGAGGCCGCGCGTGATGATGGGGTGGGTTTCGTGGTAATCGGCGATGGTGGCTTCGGGGAACGTCTGCTTCAACGTGGCGCGCACCTGCTCCAGCGCCGGCCCGCCGGTGGAGGGAAGCCGGAAGAGGTAGCGCTCGGCCGCGCGGCTGCCCACGCTGATGAGACCGGTACGGTCCAGCCCCTCGCGGGTGATCATCACGCGCGGGCCCACGTTGAGGCTGCCGGTCATGCGGTCGGGCTCCGAGACCACCACGCCCGCGATGCGGAAGTCCTGACCGCCGATGCGCAGGGTGTCGCCGATCGCGGCTTTGAGGCGCAGCAGAAGATCGTCCGAGACCACCACGGAGCGGGCGTCGAGGGCCTCGCGGAGGGGCCTCGGCGGGTTGAGCTTCACCACCCCGTAGAACGGATAGTCGCCGGGGTCCACGGCCTTGACGGAGATGAGGAGCGGGTCAGGAGTGGCGGCGGAGGAGGCCATGGTGACCGTCTCGGTGATCCAGGTGCGGCGCACGCCTTCGCGGCGAAGCTCGTCGAGCGCGGCGTCCTGCTCCGGCGTGGGCAGGGCAAAGACGCGGGCGGAGAGGTCGCCGGCCATCAGGGTGCGGGCTTCGCGGAGCAGCATGCGGCGGAAGGAGTGGCTGAATCCGCGCACGCCGGTGAGCGACCCGACCCCCACGGCCACGGCCAGAATCACGAACAGGAAGCGCGTTCGCGCCGCGCGCAACTCGCGCCAGGCGATGCGGATGGCGGAGCGCCAGGGAAGTTGCGGGGTCATTGGCCGGCTCATTGGCGAACGACGAGTCCGTCGTGCATCAGGATGCGGCGGTCGGCGGAATCCGCGAGCGACTGCTCGTGAGTCACCAGCACCATGGTGGCGCCCTGCTCGCGGTTGAGCGCCAGCAGCAGATCGAGGACCACGCGGCCGGTGGCGCTGTCGAGATTGCCGGTAGGCTCGTCGGCCAGCAGGATGGGAGGGCGCAGCGCGAAGGCGCGGGCCAGCGCCACGCGCTGCTGCTCGCCGCCGGACAACTGCACAGGGTAGTGATCCAGGCGGTCCTTCAGTCCCACGCGGTCGAGGAGCTCGCGGGCGCGTTCGCGGCCGCCGGGGTCGCGCCCGGCCAGTTCCATCGGCAGCAGCACGTTTTCCTCGGCCGTCAGGGTGGGGATCAAATGGTAGGACTGAAACACAAAGCCGATCTTGCGGCCGCGCAGCACGGCCATGTCATCTTCGCTGAGTTGCGTAATATCTTCGCCATCCAGCAACACCTGGCCGCTGGTGGGGAAGTCGAGGCCCGCCAGCAGGCCGAGGAGCGTACTTTTTCCGCTACCGGAGGGGCCCATGATGGCCGCAAACTGGCCTTTGGGGATCTCCAGGTCGATGCCTTTGAGGATGTCTACACGGTGGGTGCCGGTGTCGATGGATTTAGTGAGGGCGCGGACCTGAATCAACCTTTATTATGGCATTCAGATGAGAAAACTTTGGTACTTCGCGATGGCCGCGCTGTGGTGCTACGGCCAACTGGGCTGCCGGCAACCGCAGAGCCGCCCGCAGCCGGCGTCGCAGAGTGCGTTACCCGCGCCCGCCGCCGCGCCCGGAGCGCCCAGGCCGGCGGCCGCTCCGGATGGCCGGCCGGTGATCGCCTGCTTCGGCGACAGTCTGACCGCCGGTCAGGGTTTGGACCAGGGGCAGAGTTTCCCCGATCTTCTCCAGCATGACCTGGACGGTCGCGGCTACCGGTATCGCGTGGCCAATCTGGGAGTGAGCGGCGACACCACCCAGGACGGGCTGGAGCGGCTCTCGCTGGTATTGGCGGAAAAGCCTGCCATCGTAGTGTTGGAACTGGGCGCGAACGACGGACTGCGCGGGCAGCCGGTGGCCGGCACGGAAAGCAACCTGGCGCAGATGTTGGAAGCGATGCAGAAGGCCGGCGCGAAGGTAGTACTGGCAGGGATCACGCTGCCACCCAACTACGGGCCGGCGTACATCCAGCAATTTGACGCGATGTATCGGAACCTCGCGGCCAAGTACAAGGCGGCGCTGATTCCGTTCCTGCTGGCGGGGGTCGGCGGGAACCCTCAGCTCATGCAACGGGACGGGCTGCATCCCAATGCGGAAGGCACACGAATTGTGGAGGCGATTGTCCGAAAGACACTGGAGCCTTTGCTGAAGAAAGGCGCATAATAGGAGCGCGGTCTTCGTGACGCGGAGGAAACTACGTGACGCTCCGCGAGGCTAACCACCAATTGCGTATCGGGGTACCTCGCCATCACCAAGAGATTGGAGGCTGCGTCAGATGTCCAAAACCACGCATACCAAGCTCATTCACGCCGAGGTCGTGAGCGCGTATTCGCACTGTCCGCGCAAAGCCTACCTTCTCCATTGCACCGAAGATCGCGGCACACCGAACGATTATGCGTGCATCCTTCAGGAGCGCGCCAACGCTAACAGGGCATCATATCTGGCCGCGCTCCATCGGAGAAACACGTCGACCGGCTCATACAACAACAGGGCCATGTCTTCCGGCATCGAGGTCCTCACGGAAGCCAACCTCAAAGCCGCGAACGTTGAAGCGTGTTGCGATGCCCTGAGGATCGTTGGTCAGCGTGGGAACCCCGTCGCGTATGAGCCAACGATTGTGGTGGGGACCTATCGTCTGGAACGAGAGCAGATGCTCAATCTGTCTGTCGTGGGCTATGTACTCGAACAGCTTCAGGGCAAGCCTCCTGCTAAGGGATGTCTCATAACGCTTGACGGCGAGTGCCACCGAGTCAACCTTCGCCCCATGTACAAGACCGTCAGTTCCATCCTGGAGCGCGTTAGGGGTTGGTGTGGGGAGCCTCCAACGCAACCGCCGCCCGTTGTCCTCAACAGGCACTGCCCATACTGCTCATTCAAGAACGTCTGTAGCCAGCAGGCGGAGGGAACTGATGACCTTAGCCTGTTAGATCGCATGACCGCAAAGGCTATTCGGCGGTACCACAACAAAGGGATCTTCACAGTCAAGCAGCTTTCCTTTCTGTTCAAACCACGGCGAAGGAGGCGACGGCATGCGGACCGGCCCCCGCACGTCGATCTTGAAATACAAGCGCTTGCGATCAGGACTGGCAAGATCTACATTCAAAGTCTACCGGAGATCCAGAGGAGTGGCATTAAGCTCTTCCTGGACATAGAGGGCGTCCCGGACCAGCAGTTCTCCTATCTCATTGGCCTCCTCGTACGCGACCACCAGGCCGTCACGCATCACGCCTTCTGGGCGGACACGATGGAGGAGGAAGAATCGATCTGGCGCATGTTTATCGGGAAGGCGGAAGAATATCCCGATGCGCCCATCTATCACTATGGGAGCTACGAGGTTCGGGCGATTGAGTCTCTCGCCAAGCGTTTCGGTACGGACGTCACATGCATCGTCAAGCGGTTAGTCAATATCAATTCCCAGGTGTACGGCAAAGTCTATTTTCCCGTCCGTTCGAACAGCCTAAAGGTGCTGGGCAAATTCCTTGGCGCCTCGTGGACGGAGCCGGATGCTTCTGGATTACAGAGTCTGGTCTGGCGGTACCGCTGGGAGATGGCAGGCGAAGCGGCATATAAGCAGAAACTCATTTCGTACAACGCCGAGGATTGCCAGGCGTTGCGTATCCTGACGGAGGAACTGGCGAGACTTCGAACCGACGCCGATGCAGAGCTAAACGTCGACTATGTGGACCAGCCAAAGCAGAACGCCACCAGTCTCGGGAGCCAACTGCACACGGCCCTTGACCACGTACTTGTGTACGCCAGCCTCAAATATCCGAAAGGCCGGATCTCCTTTCGGCCTGAAGCCGATGCAACGAAAAAGAAGGGGCCGGGGGCACCGAAGGGCCACCCGGCCTACCAGAGAACCGTTCCAGTGGGTCGCCGCACCGTGATCCGAGTCGCTTCGAAGAGAAACTGCCCCAAGCACAAGGGAGAGAGCCTTCAGAAGAAGCCGGGCAAAGATGCTGAAATCGTCATCGTTGATCTTAACTTCGCAAATACCGGGTGCCGGAAGACGGTGATTAGATACGCGGGAGAACAGCGCTACTGTCCACGGTGCCAACGATACTATGAACCGCCCATAATCAAAAGGCTTCGCGGCCAAACGTTTGGGCACGGCTTTCGGGCCTGGGCGGTCTATCAGCGGATTATTCTTCGGCTTCCATACCGGGTGATCACCCAGGCAATGGAGGAATTGTTCCATGAGAAGGCGTCTGAGGCAAGCATCATCAATTTTGTCGAGGAGTTCGCCGAATATTACCGTCGTACGGAGTCGATTCTCGTGAAGCGTTTGCGGGAAAGTCCGTTTGTTCACGTCGACGAGACGCGGCTGAACATCCGAGGCGTCGATCACTATGTCTGGGTATTCACTGACGGTCGGCACGTTGTCTTCCGACTGACAGAAACACGGGAGACTACGGTCGTTCAGGAGCTCCTGCGTGGCTATCAGGGAGTGCTTATATCGGATTTTTACGCGGGATATGACGCGCTGGACTGCAGGCAGGAGAAATGTTGGGTTCATTTAATTCGGGACTTAAATGATGATCTATGGGAGTTTCCGTTTGATGAGGAACTTCAGAAGTTCGTCTCAGCCGTGAAAGATCTGATCGTACCCATAATTGAGGCGATCGATCGATGGGGCCTGAAAGCGAAGCGTCTCCGCAGATTCAAGAAGATAGTGGACCGGTTCTACGTGACGGTGATTGAGGGTAGGCAGTACGCGCTGGATGTGACGAAGAAATACCAGAAACGGTTTGTGCGGTATCGAGAATCGTTGTTCCGTTTCCTTGACGAGGATGGTATTCCCTGGAACAACAACACGGCCGAGCGGGGGATCAGGCATCTCGCGGTGCAGAGGAAGATCTCCGGTCCACTCTACCGGCGAGGCGCCGTCGACTATCTGGAACTGCTTGGCATTGCCCAGACATGTCGATTCCAGGAGAAGTCATTCCTGCAGTTTCTCCTATCGAAAGAGATTGATGTTGACCGCTTCCAATCTGCGAGGCGGATCAAGATATTAAGGCCGATCAATCGCGAGCCCAGGTTGTAAGATCGCGAGTCGCGCCACCGCGCTAAACCGGGGTTGTGCCATGGCCCTCGTCGTCCCGGCGTCTTTCCTTCGATGGGCTGGCTCGTCCGGTGTCCTTTTGCAGACTATGGCGGCGACAGATACGAAGGTAGAGTTTGCGCCGATCCGCGTAGCCCGTTGCAACCTGATTCCGCGCCTGCTGGCGGGGGTGGGTGGGAACCCTCAGCTCATGCAGCGCGACGGGCTGCATCTCCATGCGGAAGACACGCGAATAGTGGAGGCGACTGTCCGAAAGACACTGGAACCGCTGCTGAAGAAAGGCGCATAATAAGGGCGGAATCTTCGCGGCGAAGCCGAAGACACACAGGCAAGAATGCCCGTGTCACAGGAGGCGAGATGAAAGGTCGTCGCCGGGTTTGGCTCCTGGCGGGGCTTTGCGGCCTGGGTTTACTGCCCGCAACCGCAGGGGCCACGCAGATCGAGGTCCGTTGGCAGGAGCTTTCTCCGCTCATTTTGGGACACAAGGTGACGTTGGTGCTCCCCGGAGCGGTTACGATCTCGGGGGACGCGGTCGCGGTGCGTGACGATTCCCTGATGGTGGACATTCGCAAGACCTCAGATGCCAAAGCCTTTCCGAAAGGGTCGACCGCGATTCCGCGTGCCTCGGTGACCACACTGCAGATGACCGAAACGAAGGGCGTGGGCGGAAGAGTCCTGGGTGTGGTGGTGGGGGCGCTCATCGGCATGGTGGGCGGGGGCGAAATCGTCGCGCACGGGAGGCAGGGCGAAGCGGCGGGAGTTTCCACATTCCTGGCGGTGGCGGTCGCGGGGAGCGTGGGGGGCTACTACGCGGGCAAAGCGGTGGACCGGCACACGACCATCATTCGCGTGGTGCAGTAGCGGGGACAGAGGGCTACGGCCGGGTGGCCGGGAGTACGCGGAACCGGCGCCTGCCCTGGCGCAAGCGCTGAAGGATAGCCTGCCGTCCAGTCTCCGCACGACGGGAGTTGCGGCCCGCGAAAGTCCCGAAGCAGTTCGATGCCGCTTCGTGAAGTCTGCGCTGCTCCACATCCTCCCCGACATTTACGGTGCTTTGCTTCAGCCAGTCGGGAACGGCCAGATTCAGCACCGCCGAAGCCGATGTCTTGCGGAGGCGCGCTTCCCGTTCCAAGTCCGACTTGAGCTCACTCGATAGGCGCCACCTATACACTTCGGTCCCCATGGACTACATTGTAGGCATAGCGCGCGGCCATAGAATGGAACCACTGGCGCCCGTCTGGCGCCGTTGCCAGCATTTCTACCGGACCCCGGCGAACGAATACAGGCGACCGGCCGCCTCTCTATCCCGCCGGAACGAATGAAACTCGTCGGGATGGCACATGGTGCACAAATCCGACGCGTAGATCCGTTCGGACGCCACGCCTCCCTCCAGCAACTGGCGGCGGTTCGTCTCCGGGAGGTCGATGTGTCCCCTTCCCTGCCCCCCAAACTGCACCGCGACCTCCGGCCCCACCTCGTAGCAGCACCTGCCGATGCCGGGACCGATCGCCGCATGCAGTTCCGCCGGCAACGTCCCGAAACGCGCGCGCATATCCCCGATGGCATTTTGCACGATGCGCGCCACAGTTCCGCGCCAACCGGCGTGCACCGCCGCGACAGCGCGGTGGCGATCGTCAATTAACAGGATGGGGATGCAATCCGCCGTCTTGACCGCAACCACCGAGCCGGCAGTATCCTCGAGCAGCGCGTCGCCTTTCGCCAGCACGCCCGACCGCCCCGCGGCTGCCACACAAGTCGCGGAGTGGATCTGTTTCAGGGTGGCAAGTTGTGCGAAGAGCCCCGGAATATCGGCCTGGCGGGTTCCGAAACCGTGCACCAGCCACGCCAGCGAATCGAGCTCGCGAACCCGGTAAACCTGGTCCGAATCTTTGTAGAACACGGTTACGCGGGGTTCTGAATCTGGGCGATCCGTACCTGCTGCTTGAACTCCTCCAGCATGGATTCGTCCAGCCGCACTTCGGTAGGCCGCTTCACCAGCGTGGTCATCTGGTCGATCTTGTCCTGCAGCTTGAGCAGGGCGTAGAAGAGGTTTTCGGGACGCGGCGGGCAGCCCGTCACGTAAACGTCCACCGGCACAATCTTGTCGACTCCCTGCAGCACGGCGTAGGTGTTGAACGGCCCGCCCACGCTGGAACAGGCGCCCATCGAGATACACCACTTGGGATCGGGCATCTGGTCCCAGATGCGTTTCAGCACCGGACCCATCTTGAGGGTGACGGTTCCGGCCACGATCATGAGGTCGGACTGCCGGGGGCTGGGACGGAAGACCTCCGCGCCGAAGCGCGCGATGTCGAAGCGCGAGGTGCTGGAGGCGATCATTTCGATGGCGCAACAGGCCAGACCGAACGTGAGCGGCCAGAGCGCCGATTTACGCGCCCAGTTGAACACGTAATCCACCGAAGTCGTGACGATATTCCGTTCAAACTGGTTTTGAATGAAGGAAGACACCGAACTCCTCTCCTTGAATGCTAATCCCGATTCTAGCAAAGTGGCACGGCCACGGTACGTGCGTTCCGCATTCGTGGCTATGTTCTGTGGTGGCCCGTGCTTCGGCTTGCCCATTACTCGACCACCACCTGTGTGCGCGTGCCATCGTCAAGACTGCCGGACTACCAAACCCGGCAGGCGTTGGAACTCACCATGGGCTGCCCGGCTTTGCACGAAAATGCCTTCTGGAATTCGGGCATATTCTGCAGAGTGCCATCCACGCGGTAGCGGCCGGGAGAGTGTGGATTGGTCAATGCCTGTTGCCGCTCCGACTGCGGCGTGCTGTTCTCACACCAGATCTGGGCGAATCCGAGGAAGAACCGCTGTTCGGGCGTGAAGCCGTCCAGCAACGATTCCTTACCCTTCAACGTGTCCTGGAGCGCCATGAGCGCCACGCGGAGGCCGCCATTATCGGCGGTGTTCTCGCCCAGGGTCAGGCGGCCGTTCAGTTTCACGTCATCCACCGCGGTGAAGCCGGAATACTCGTCGGCGACGCAGGCTACGCGCTTCTCGAACTCGGCACCGTCTTTGGGGGTCCACCAGTCCCGCAGGTTGCCGTCGCCATCGAACTTGCGTCCCTGGTCGTCGAAGCCGTGGGTCATTTCGTGGCCGATCACCATTCCGGCGGCGCCGTAATTCAAGGCGATATCCCGCCGCGGATCGAAGAACGGGGACTGCAGGATGCCCGCCGGGAAGTTGATGCTGTTGTTCTGCGGGCTGTAGAAGGCGTTGACCGTGGGAGTGGTCATGCTCCACTCGGTCTTGTCGGTGGGTTTGCCGATGCGTTGCAGGCGGTCCTGCTGGATGGCTTCGGCCGCGCGTAGGGAGTTGCCGAAGAGGTCGTCGCGGGCCACGGTCACCTTGCTGTAATCGCGCCATTTCTTGGGGTAGCCCACGTTGTTGGTGATGGCTTTGAGTTTGTCCAGAGCCGCCTTCTTGGTGGTATCGGTCATCCACGGAAGCCCCTGGATATCTTTCCCCAGGGCCTTGTCGAGCGCATCCACCAATTGTCCGATCTGGGCCTTGGCATCCGGTCCGAACGCTACCTCGATATACTTCTGGCCGAGCAGGTCGCCCAGCGAGCGGTCCACCACCGCCACGCAGCGGGCGGAGCGCGGGCGCGGCTCTTTCGCGCCGGTCAAATAGCGCTGCCAGAAATCGAAGCTCTCGTTTTCGAACGCTTCCGGTAGTTGCGCGGCGGCCTGGCGCAGCAGGTGCCAGGTGAAATAGGCCTGCCACGGATTTACGGTATCGGTGGGAAGCGTGGCGGCGATCTGCTTGATGAAATCCGGCCCGCTCACGTTCAACGTTTCAAAGGCCGGGGCGCCCACGCCCTTGAAGTATCCCTCCCAATCCCACGGAGCGAGCGCTTGGAGCTCCTGTTTGGACAGGATGTGGTAGCGCTTGTTGGGGTCGCGCATGGAAACCCGGTCGGCGGACGCCTTGGCGATGGTGGTTTCGAAATCGAGAACGGTCTGGGCCTTGGCCGCGGCGTTCTCCGGTGAATCGCCGGCCAATCGGAACATCTTTTTCATGTGCTCGACGTATCGCTGGCGGGTTTCGACGGATTTGGGATCGGTCTTCAGGTAGTAGTCGCGATCCGGTAGCGAGAGACCGCCCTGGCCCAGCGATGCGATGGTACGGGTGGAATCCTTGGCGTCGGGCTGCGCGCCGAAGCTGAACAGCACGCCCACTCCGCGGCGGTGCAGGCGCACCAGTTCGACCAACACTTCCTCCCTGTTGCTCATCGCGTTGATGCGGTCCAATTCGGGCTGCAACGGCGCGAGGCCCTTCTTATTGATGGCGGCGGTGTCCATGCAACTAGTGAAGAAGTCGCCGATCTTCTGATCCAACGCGCTACGGCCGGGCCGCTCCACGGCGGCGCCCTGGATGATATCGAGCAGCACCTTCTCATTGCGGTCGTTCAGCTCGGTGAAGCGGCCCCAGCGGGCGCGGTCGGCCGGAACCGGATTGTGGGCGATCCAGTTTCCGCAGGCATATTGGTGGAAATCCACGCACGGATCGACTGACTTGTTCATCGCGGCGGTATCGAGACCGGAGGCGGAATCGGCTGCCAGCGCGAGCACGGGCAGCGCGAAGAGTGCGAGAAGAGGTCGGTAATTCATAAGGTTTCGGAGGCGAACTTCCGATTTTAGCGCAGTGCACACTGCGGGTCGCTACCGCTGAAACGCGGCGCGCCGGCGCACCAGAAACCAAATGGGGACCACCAACAACAGCGTGCCCGCCAGCATAAAGCCGCCGGTGCCCTCTAGGGCCGGCGGCGTCTGGCCTGCCCGCAGAAATGACGGCATCGCCTGTTGAACGATCCGCATGCGGTCGTCGAAGCCCGGCAACATGACCATCGCCACCGAGTTCACGGCCATCACGCCGAAATAGACGATCGATGCCACCCTGGCCGATTCCTGCAGGTGCAGCAGCCCGGTGCCGAGATAGATGTTCACTGCCGTGAAGGCCGTATAGACGGCCAGGGCCGTCCAGCCTGTGAAGACCAGACCAAAGAAGATTCCGGGTACCCGGAGAATCGCCGCTGTCGCTGTACCCAGGGCGCAGAGCAGGAGGTACCACCCGATGATGCCGATGCTCAGTGGGCGCGCGCCCGGTGCGGCCGGCTGCTCCGCGAAATACTGTTTGGTGGGGCTCGCGTTGAATAGCAGGAGCCACCAGGCTCCGATCACCGCCATGGCCCCGTAGAATGCGGCAATTCCCACGCGGATGTTCTGCATCATCTGTGGCGGGACATTGCCGGTCTCGGGAAACCTGATAAAGAGAATCCCCAACAGGGCGGAGCCGCCCATCCCCACCAGCAACACGGCGAAGATCACCATGGAGAGACGCGCCCATCCGCGGTGGCGAAATACGCCCATGGCTGTGGAGATGCCCCAGACACTGAGCGCGACGAAGAACACGGCCAGAGCCACCATCATGCCCTTGATGGGAAACGGCGACTCGGCAGGCGCCTCCAACTGCGACGCGTGGAAGCCCGTCCACAGCATCAATCCGGCAAAAAGCAACGTCGTGATGCTGCCGAGAACCGTGAGAACGGCGCTCACCCGGATTCCAATCCACTTGTGCATCGGTGCTGCCAGTGTAACCGGTTGTGCTTCCGGGGTCCAATCCCGCCTCGCGCGATAATCGAAGTCAATGCCTCTGGGCCTGGCCATCGTCGCGATCTGGCTCTACCTGCTGCTCGGACGTGGCGGATTCTGGCGGATGCGCGACCGATCGCCCGAAGAGAAACTCCCCTCGGACCGCAGATCCCGGCCATACGCGGGGCCGGACGGAGCGCGGGCGCCCCACATCGTGGCGGTCATTCCCGCCCGCAACGAGGCCGCGGTGGTGGGCCGCGCGATTCAGTCGCTTGCGCAACAGGAGTACGCCGGAGAATTTCAGATCGTGCTGGTGGATGACGACAGCACCGATGGCACGGACGCCGCCGCTCGCCTGGCCGCGCCGGCCGGACTGCTCACCGTGATCCGCGCCGCCGCCTTGCCGAGAGACTGGAGCGGCAAGCTATGGGCCGTCTCCGAGGGGATCCGCTACGCCCAGAGCCTCGACCCCGACTACTTCCTGCTCACGGATGCCGACATCGTGCATCCTCGCGACAACCTCGCCACGCTCGTGATGCACGCCGAATCGGCGGGTTACGACCTGGTCTCCTACATGGCCACGCTCGAATGCCGCACGCTCGCGGAACGGGCGCTCATCCCGGCCTTTGTGTTCTTCTTCTTCATGCTGTACCCGCCGGCGTGGATTTCGAGCGCGCGGCACGCCACCGCGGGGGCCGCGGGAGGATGCATGCTCATCCGCCGAGCCGCCCTAGAGAGCATCGGCGGCATTGGCGCGATTGCGGGCGAACTGATTGACGATTGTGCGCTGGCCCGCGCCGTGAAGCAAGGCGGCGGCAAGGTCTGGCTGGGGCTCAGCGCCGGAACCCTCAGCATCCGCGAATACGCCACCTTTGGTGAAATCGGCGGCATGATTTCACGGACTGCCTTTACGCAGCTCAACCATTCGATTCCGCAACTGATCGGAACCGTTTTGGGGCTGGCAATCACTTACCTGGCGGCGCCGCTGCTGGCCATCGCCGCGCCCCGCAGTGCCGGCTACGCTCGCTGGCTTGGCACCGCCGCCTGGCTGCTGATGTCGATCGCCTACTTCCCCGTGCTCCGCTACTACCGCCGTTCGCCGCTCCGGGCGCCGTTGCTGCCACTCGTGGCGACATTCTACCTGGGAGCCACCATCCATTCCGCCGTCTGTTATTGGCGCGGCCGCGGCGGCGTGTGGAAGGGCCGCGTCCAGAACGGCACAGAGAATTTTGGCCACGAATGAACACGAATAAGAAAGGACGGGTTTGATTCGTGTTCATCCGTGCTCATCTGTGGCCCAATCGGCTTTTCCTGGTGCTTGCTTACTCCTGCCGCAGCGCCACCATCGGGTCGATCCGCGAAGCCCGCCGCGCGGGCCCCAGTCCGGCCGTAATTGCCGCCGCCAGCAGGATTCCTGCACCTAGGCTCAGGGCCACGGGGTCATTGGGCTTCATCCCAAAGAGGAACGACTCGACGAATCGGGAGGTGGCGAACGCCACCGGCAGGCCGATCACCAGACCGGCCACCGCCAGCGCCAACACCTCGCGAAGCACCATCCAGACGACGCGCGGCCGCTCCGCTCCCAGCGCCATCCGGATGCCGATCTCGCTGGTGCGCCGAGCCACGGTATACGCCATGGTGCCGTACAGGCCCACGCAGGCGATCAATACCGCCAGGATCGCGAAGCAGGTGCAGAGAGTCGCGAAGGTAAGTTCCTGGCCGATGGTCTGATCGATCTGGCGAGCCTGCGTCAGAACGTTCGCCACAGGGATGCGTGCGTCCGCCTGGTGCACGATCTCGCGCACGCTGTTGGTGAGGGCCAGTGGATCCCCGGCAGCACGCAATTCGTAGAACACTTGGCTGAGCGACCTCGGGTTCTGACTATAAGGGACGTAGGCGACCGGCGTGAGATCCTGCCTCAGGGAGTTGTATCGCGCGGTTTTCGAGAGGCCGATGATTTCCAGATCGGGCGCCTTGTCTCCCCCGCCCAGCCGGAAACGGCGCCCCACGGGATTATCAGTACCGAAGTACCTCTTGGCAAACAGTTCGTTCACCACGGCCACCTGGGGAGCGCCAATCTCGCGTTCGCCGATTTCGCGGCCCAGCAGAATGGGAATTTGCATGGTGGTGAAGAAGCCAGGTCCCACCGACAGGTAGGAAGTCCCGCGGTTCTGACCGGGCGGCGCGCCGGGAATCCTGACGCTGGTGTTCGACATGGAGCCGGAAACCAGCGCATAGTTTGCCAGGCTTACGTTCCGCACCCCGGCAATGGCGCTTAAGCGGGTTCGGAGCGTGTCGTAGAAGCGCACCAGCCGATCGTCTTCGTACCCCGCCTGTTTGGCATTCACGCTGAACAGCAGCACGTTTTCCCGATTGAATCCCAGCTCGATGGAGTGCAGATTCGAGAGCGTGCGAACAAACAGCCCCGCGGCCACCAGAAGCAGCAGGGAGACGGCGATCTGGGAGACCACGAGGACCTGGCTCAAGCCCACGCGCAGAATGGAATGGTGCAACCGCACGCCCGGTTCTCCCGCGCGCGATTCCTTCAGCGCCGGGGTGAGGTCGATGCCCGTCGCCTGAAGAGCGGGAGCCAGGCCGAAGAGCAACCCCGTACCCAGGGAAAGCGCGAGGGCGACGCCCAACACGTTCCAGTTCAGGGTGGCGTGGAGCGTAAAGTCCTGCCGCCCACTGGCGATCAGGAGAGTCAGAAAGCGGATTCCCCACTTTGCGAGAAACAGGCCGAGCACGCCGCCGAGGGAGGCCAGCAGCAGGCTTTCCGTGAGAAGTTGCCGCACCACGCGAGCGCGACCCGCTCCCAGGCTGAGCCGCACCGCCATTTCGCGCCGCCGCGACGTGGCACGGGCCAGCAGCAGGTTCGCTATATTGGCGCAGGCAATGGCCAGGATCAATCCCACCATCGTCATCAGCACGTACAACGGTTGGGCGTAGCGGCGGCGCAGCATGTCCAGCCCGGTGGCGCCTTCCTGGAGGTAGAGCGCCGGCAGGTCCGCCCGTTCCTTCTCGGTGGAGGCGGTGCCCGCCACGAACGGCTGAAAAACCGTGGCCAGCGCGGCCTGGGCCCGTCCCATGCTGACTCCGGGGCGGAGTCGTCCCATCATCTCCACCCAATAGAAATTGTTGTCCACGTATTTCTCGCCCGGATTGTTTCCGGGAATCGTGTCCAGCAACACGCTCGTGTGCATGGGGAGGTAAATGTCGGAGACTGCCTCGGGATTCACGCCATAGAACTCGGGAGCGGCGACGCCCGCGACCGTGAACGGCGTGTTGTTGACCAGGATGGACTGGCCGGCGGCTTGGGCGATTTCTCCGAAGCGTCTCTGCGCATATCGGAAGCTCAGCACGGCCACCGCCGGCGCGCCCGCGCGGTCGTCGCCCGATTCGATCAGGCGTCCGGCCGCCGGCGGCACACCTAGTCCGCTGAAGAAGGCACCCGAAACATACTGGCCGTCAGCCAGGTCGGCCTGGCCGCGGATGAGCAGGTTGAGACGGCCCGCCCGGTTGAAGGCGAAGATCGACGAGAGAACCGGGCTGTTGGCGCGCAGAAGCTCGAAGGCCGGGAAGGGGTATTTGCCGCTGCTGAATCCCAATTTGGGATTCTTGAAGTTGTTGCCGTTAAAGCTGTGAGCGACGGCGGGAAAGGCCTTGGTGTGCCAGTTGACGATCACCAGCGATTCCGGATGCGGAACAGGCAGCGCGCGCATCAGAATTGCGTCCATGAAGCTGTAGATGGCGGTGTTGGCCCCGATCCCCAGCCCCAGCGACAACACCGCCATCGCGGTAAAGGCCGGATTCGCGGCGGTCATGCGCAGGGCATAGCGAAGATCCTGTACGATTTGCTCCAAGTACTTCCACGTCCACATGCCGCAGCCCTCCTCGAAAGGCTCGATGTTCTATTCTACGTTTGGACGAATCAGGCCGGACGACGGTTGGCTCTTTTGTAGCGACAACGGCCCGGTCCGCGCTATCCTCGACAGGATATGTGGTGACACTCTGGTGACAAACGCAGCTTGCCGCCACGCTTGCCGGACTGTCACTGTTCGGGCCAAATCACGCCAGGTTGTCGAGATCGACCCCCAGGGCCACGGCAAGCTTTTTCAGCGTGGCGATACCGCCCTTTTTGTGGCCTGCCTCAATGGCTGCGATCATGGCGCGGGAGACTTTGGACGCCCTGGCAAGGCCCTCCTGAGTAAGCCCTCGGTACTCACGCCAGACTTTAGTCGGGTTTTCGCCAGCAAGGCGCCGCTCCGTGATTTCAAGCGGTATCAGTTCATCTTCGCTGCGCTCAAGACGGCTTTTGGCCGCATCGTAAGCCTTTACGTCGGCAAGCATCTCCGCGTCGTCCATGAGCTTCTGCAAGTGTTCCACTGGAATCACCGCGAATTCCTTGCCCCTCCGGGTTATCTTCTCAATGCGCATCAGTATATGCCGCCTCTCGCTCCCAGTTCTAAAACCAGCATCACAAGGCGCTCGTCATCCAGTTCATAAATCACGCGCCAGTCGCCCACCCTAAGCCTGTAACCGTCACGGCCCTGAAGCTTCGTGAGGTTGATGTTCGGCGCGTAGGGATTCACCGCAACCTCCTTGATCTTCGCCACAATCCGCTTCTGCCAGTTCGCCGGGAGTTTCGCGAGGGCTTTATCGAAGGATTTTGTGGTGACGACCGTGTACATGTGCCCCAATTGCTACCGCGGGTTACAATTCAGCCCAAACAGAAAATGTTACTCATAGGAACAATTATACCTTAGCCATACGGAGGAGCCAGCGCCGCAGCCTCCCTAATACAGTTCGCCTTTATCTCCTCCGAGTCCGCCCGTAGCCTATCCCACTTCCAGGGCGTGGTGCTCCGCCACCAGCGGATCGTCCACTACGAACATGTTTTCAGCGTTCTTGTGTTAGGCGGCAGATCCGCTCCCCACCGCGACGAACACCCTGCTTGGACAGTCCAATGCCGACGATAAGGCGCATCTCCCAGAGTCGCCGTCGAGGGGTGTGAGAAATCGGTCAAGGATCCTCATGGTGCGCGAAGGCGCGGAGGTAGGCGAGAACCAACACAGGTTCTAGCGGAAATTCTCCACCAGCATCAGGTCGGTTTGGCTCTGGTCCACCCTGGTATAGAGGATGTACTTTCCGTCCGGGGAGATCGAAAAGAAGTGTCCCAGGCTGAAGCCGAAGTTCCCGAAGTTCGGATTCTTCATTTGGAATGCGATGGAGCTCTTCCTGGTCGCAAAATCGTAGAATGAGATCAGCATTGAACGCGAGCTGCGCTGGAACTCGGCATAGTAGATGCCCTTCCTGGTGGGCTGAATGGTGGTGGCGAAGAGCAGGTCGTGCTCGGGGATGATCACCTCTTCCTCCTCGCCGCCCGCCACAGGAACGCGCCAGAAGGTGCGCCGCATGCGGAAGTAGATGTACTTGCCGTCTACAGACTCCACAGCCTGGGCGGTGCCGAACTCCTTGGAGAGAAGTTGCGGGCTTCCACCATCCGCCGTCGCCTTCCAGATTTGTCCGCGAGAATCGAAGTAGATCCACTTACCGTCGTGCGACCACGAAGCGTTCCCACTGTCCCGAATGAGGCGATTGGCTTTGGCCCCGGCGGCGGCCGAAACGGTATATAGATCCTGACTGCGGTCGCCCCGCATATCGAAGAGGATCGTCTTTCCGTCCGGCGACCATCGCAGGCGGGACATGGACGGTCCATTGAAGTTCGTGATGCGGAGGCGATTGCCGCCGTCGGCATCGCTCACCCAAATCTCATCGGAGCCGCTCTGGCTCGAGATATTGGCGATCTTCTTGCCGTCGGGCGAATAGATGGCCGAGTACTCGCCGCCGGCGGAGCGGATCAGCGGGCGATCCTCCACGGGCGCGTCGGGCGAACCCAGCGTGGCCCGCCAGATCGCCGAGACCGATGGGCTATCGGCATACGCCATGTGGTTTCCCGCTGGCGCTACCGCCGGGTATTGTGCCCGCTGGCCGGCAATGGGAAGTTCGCGCGGGCTGCCCCCGTAGGCCGGCAAGCGCCACAGCCTCCATCCGCCCACCCGGTTGGCGGAATAGACCAGGTCCTGTCCGTCGTGCGTCCAGGCGATGCCGCGAATCCCGTGATCGTCAAACGTAAGCCTGCGCGGATTGCCGCCCGAAAGATCGGACAGGTAGATATCGGCGCCATCGGAACTGGTACTGCGCACGAAGGCCAGGGCTGCGCCATCGGGCGAAACCGCGGGACAGGAATCGCCTTCCGTGCCTTCCGGGGGATTGGTGATGCGGGTTACTTTGCCGCCAGCGATCTCGACCACGGCAAGTCCGGGCAACTGCTTGTCGCCCGCCTGTACCACCACCAGCGACTTTCCATCATTCGTCCAGGAGACCGAGGGGAGGGGCTGGGCTTCGTCGCCTGCCGCGGTGAACTCCGCGACCTTGCGCTCGGCGCCGCCACCGGCCGGGACTACCACATACTGCGCGTGCCCGCCATCCATCCGCAGGAAGGCCAGGCTGTTGCCGTCGGGCGACCATGCGGGGCCTACGTCGTTGGCGGCCCCCTCTGTCAATTGCCGTGGAGTATCCGGGGCCACCGTCCGCACATAGATGTGAAAGGCATCCACCTTGGTAACGCCGCGCGCGCTGTATGCGATTCTCTGGCCATCGGGTGAAAACGCGGGATAGGACTTGGTGCCGGCTTCGCTCGTTAGCGGTACGCGTTTCTGCTCCACCCTCGGGCCGGTGGCAAGCCGCCCCAGCAGGGTCACTACGCCACCCACGGAACAGAGTGCCAAGGCCAGCAGAACCGCCGGACGGCGGACGAATGTGCCAGATGCCATATGTCCCGATTATCGCAGGATGCGCCCCAGCCAATCCTCCACGATGACATTGCCTTTGGAGGGGAAAAGGTGCCCGCCTTCGAGCAGGTGGAATTCCAGGTCCATAACCCGGAGACGCAATCGGTCCGGATATTGTTCCGTGACGGCGGGCGGATAATATTCGTCCTGGCGCCGCGCGAGGTGTAGGACCGCCGCGCTCACCGGCTGGTAGGAACCGCTTTCCCAGTCGCCCGGAAGGCCGCCGCAGATGGCCACGACTCCGCGGACCGCGCCGGGGCAGGTCGCCACGAAGCGGTAATTCAGCGAAACGGGCTGCGAGAATCCCACCAGAATACGCCGCTCCGGTGGGATGCCATACTCGCGGCCCGCTTCATTCAGGACATGCTGGACCATATCGTGGTGCAGGCGGATGGAGGCGGCCGCGTGGCGGTTGGTGTTCCAGCCAAATCCCACCTGCATGGTTTTGGCGTCCATGAAGAACTGATTGGGACCCTGTAGGGAGGCGACGGCATGGTGGGCGCCGAACATCTTCTGGGTGAGCGGCAGCATAGCCTCGGGGCTCTGCCCGAAGCCGTGGAGCGCCCCCACCAGCAAGGTCCGGGAATCGATCGTCTCCGGCAGGCGCAGGAGGTAGTGGCAATCCAGGCGCGCGGAAAATGTGCAGTGTCGAACGGCATCCATCATTCCAGACTGTTGTATCACGGCGGGCGGGGAATGCGCTCGGAAAGCGTTACGATGGCGCCCATGCCAGATAGCCTGCTTTGGTTTTTGGCTCACCTCGATTGCTTCCTCCTCTCCGCATCTGAGAAACTGGCCTTTCATGCCCTCGAAGCCGTTGCTGCTGTTGCCCTTGGTCTGTGCCCCGCTGGCCATCCCACAGAGCAACACCCTGCCATCCAAAGAGACCCTGTACTACAACATTGAGTGGCGCCTGATTTCGGCCGGAAAGGCCAAGGTCGAATGGTTGGCAGCGCCGCTGCCGCGTTCGCCGTGGCAGATCAATATTCACCTGGAATCGGTGGGGTTGGTGTCCAAGCTCTTCAAGGTGGAAGACGATTACAGCGCCATCCTCAATCCGGGTCTGTGCACACAGTCTGTGCAGATGACCACGCATGAGGGCAGCCGGCTGCGAGAAACCAAGATCACGTTCGATTCCGAGGCGAAGAAGGCCGCCTATCTGGAGCTCGATCGGGCGAAGAACAGCGTGCTTCTGTCCCAGGAGATCGATATTCCACAGTGCGTGCACGACGTGGTGGGGGGGCTCTACCTCCTGCGCACATTGAACCTGGAGCCCAATCAGAGCGCCCAGATTCCGGTCAGCGACGGCAAGAAGATCGCGATGGTGAAGGTGGAGGCGCAGCCACGCGAAGACATCAAGACGCCGGAGGGCGCCTTCAAGACGATCCGCTACGAGGTTTACCTTTTTAACAACATCATCTACCGCCGGCCGGCCCACCTCAGCGTCTGGCTGACGGACGACCGCCGCAAGCTTCCCGTCCAGATCCGGGTGCGCCTGCAATTCACCATCGGAACCATCACCCTGCAACTCGAGAAACACGAGTAGCGCTTGGGGCGCGCGGGAAAGCACGTCCGCCGGTAGTCCCTACAGGGCACTTTACGACGGTACCCTTCTGCCGCGGAGCCGGAGCCTGTGGAGAGTAGAATCCAGGCGCCATGACTTAACGCCGCCGGAATCTCAATAAGGAATCGACACCGGCCGGTCGTCGTTCGGGTCGGCCCAGCGGCAGTTGGGAACGATCGGCGTCCAGCCGGGGCGTCCGGGATCCTGGTCATACGGGTAGCCCCCCAGGCGCTGGAAAGCGGGTCCGCAGCCTGAAGGGCTGCTTCTCTCGTGGTATCATCGCCTATCAAAAGTCCATGAACCGGCTGGCCAGGTTCGCTGCTCTATGTCTGGGAGTCGCACTGCCCGCTTGGACCCGCCAACTCCCCGTGAAGGTGTACACGACCGCCGACGGACTCCCCCACAATGTGGTGCGCTGCATGGTGCAGGATGCGCGCGGATTTCTCTGGTTTTGTACCGGATTTGGCCTATCGCGTTTTGACGGCTACCACTTCACCAACTACGGCCCGGAACGGGGACTCCCGGATCGGGCCATCACGACTCTACTCCAGACCCGCGGCGGCGCCTACTGGGCGGGGACCACTGGCGGCCTCTACGTGCTTCCCGCGCGGCCGGCGGCTGGGTCGCACTTCGAGCGCGTCCCGTTTGGGTCCGATGAGTCTTCGCGATCCATCACCTCGATCCTTGAAGGCAGCAACGGGTGTTTGTGGATCGGCACGGGACGGGGGCTATATGCCGCCGAGCAGGCACCAACCTTGGACCAGCCGGTCCATTTCCGCCCGATCCCTCTTGGCAGGGACGATTTGGTGGTCGAGTCTCTGCTCGAAGATCATCAGGGCGCGCTGTGGATCGGCGCTACGAGTTGGAAGGACGCGGGGGCCGCGGGGCTCTACCGGCGCGCACCGGATGGAACCGTGCGCCGGTACTCCAGAAAAGACGGGCTCACTCGGGACCGGATTACGGCTTTAATTGAGGACCGCCGGCAGACGATCTGGGCCGGATCGTGGGAAGGAGGGGTTTCGCGGCTGGTCTACGATGCTTCGGGAGGCCCGCGCGTCGAGGGCACCTACTCTCTCGGACGCGCTCTTTCGCCCGGGAGGGTTGCCGATTTGATGGAAGCCGCCGAGGGTACGATATGGGTTGCCACCCCGGAGAGCCTCCTGGAGTGGCTGCCTGAGCGTGCCGCGGATCCTTATCCGTTTCGCGCATACGGAAGGGCGGAGGGCCTCGTTGAGACCGATATCAAGACCTTGGGCCAGGACCGTGAAGGTAATTTGTGGGCGACCACGGAATCCAGCGGCGTGATGAAGATCGCCCGCAACGGGTTCATCCGTTACGACGAGCGCGATGGCCTCGGACATACGAGGATTCGCGCGTTCC
Organism: Terriglobia bacterium; assembly: GCA_020073365.1. Classification (GTDB taxonomy): domain Bacteria; phylum Acidobacteriota; class Terriglobia; order Bryobacterales; family Bryobacteraceae; genus JAIQFL01. Next base: position 29,086 of record JAIQFL010000056.1, read on the forward strand.
TGGAGAGTCCGGCCGGAGAGCTGCGCGTGATCAGCGAACAGATTCTCATCAATCGCTACGATGGCGCGCGCTTCACGTCCCTCAGGCCGCGTCTCCCCGTGGGGATTACCCGCGACGACCTGGGCTGGGGCTGGAACCAGACGATCGTTGAGGATCGCACCGGAGAGTGGTGGGTCCCCACCGCCAAGGGGCTGCTGCGTTTTGCCAGGCCGCGCCACCCGGCGGATCTGTCGCGCCAGGCTCCCAAGGCAATATACACGTCCCGTAACGGCCTCACGGGTGACGAAGTCTTTCGTGTGTTCGAGGACTCGCGCGGCGACATCTGGATCTCCGTGCTGGGTAATCCTTCGCCATACCTGAACCGCTGGGATCGATCCACGGATTCATTCCACGCCTACGGTGAAGCCGCTGGTATTCCCGATCAGGCCGGGTCTCCCACGGCATTTCGCCAGGATGCCGCGGGCCAGCTATGGGTCGGCTTCGGAACCGGGGTGCTGGCGCGCGAACGCCAGGGCCGGTTCACGGTATTCGGGGTGGAAGATGGTGTGCCGCGGGGCAGGATTTCCGAGCTTCATGTGGACCGCCTCGGACGACTCTGGATGGCCACCTCCCGCGGCGGCGTGGGGCGCATCGACGACCCGGCCGCGGAGCGCCCGCGATTCGTCTCGATCACGGCCGCGGATGGGCTGTCGAGCAACAATGTCTCCTGTATCGCCGAAGATCGTTGGGGAAGGATCTACGCCGGAACGGGCCGCGGGCTGGACCGCATCGAACTGAAGTCTCCAGGCGGCGTTTTGATCCGGCACTACACCACCGGCGACGGACTGCCCCCGGGTGAATGCACCTGCGCTCTCGGCGATAGCCATGGCGCCGTCTGGATTGGCACCCTGCAGGGCCTCGCCGCTTTTTGGCCGGAACCGGACCGGCCGCGGCCGCCCCTTCCGGTATGGATCGGCGGCCTGCGCATCCGGGGCGACCCCCACGCCATCTCGGATCTGGGCGAGTCGCAGATTCCCGAGGTAAAGATCGCAGCTTTCCAGAACCACGTTTCGATCGACTTCTTCGGCATCAGCTTCCGGGCGGGCGAGGTGCTGCGCTACCAGTACAAACTGGAACGGGCCGATCGCGATTGGAGCCCACCGGCGGAGCAGCGGACCGTGAATTACTCGAACCTCACGTCCGGAGCGTACCGTTTTCTGGTGCGGGCCATCGACTCCGAGGGAGTGGCCAGCAGCAGCGCGGCCAGCCTGTCTTTCCGGATCGTGCCTCCAGTCTGGGACCGCTGGTGGGCGCGCCTGCTGGCGGTGGCCATACTGACAGGCATGGCTTACATGCTGCAACGGCATCGCACGGGGCGCCTGGTGGAACTGGAGCGCGTGCGGACTCGCATCGCCGCGGATTTGCACGATGAAATCGGCTCCAGTCTTTCCCAGATCGCGATTCTGAGCGAGGTGACACGCGAACAGATCCGTTCCGGTTCCGGCGCCGCCACCGATACGGCGGGAGAGATCGCCGCAAGCGCCCGCACGATGTTGGATTCGATGAGCGATATAGTCTGGTCCATCGATCCCCGCCGCGACAGTCTCAGCAGCCTGGTGCAGCGCGTCAACCAATTCGCCTCCGATGTGCTGGAATCGCGCGGAGTGGCCTGGTCCTTCGAAGCCCCGGAGAGCCTGGACAGAATCAAGCTAACCCCCGAGCAGCGGCGCCAGATCAATCTCATTCTCAAGGAAGCGGTCCACAATGCGTCACGGCACGCGGCTGCGAAGGCCGTGGCGCTGCGCATCTCGGTGACGGATCATCAATTGCTCGCCGAGGTGCGCGACGACGGGTGTGGATTCAGGACCGATGGCGAACCGAATGGCTACGGCCTCGCGAGTATGCGCGCCCGCGCCGGGCAATTGAAAGGTCAGTTGCGCATCCGCTCCGAGACCGGCCAGGGGACGCAAGTCTCATTGCAGGTCCCGCTCTGACGGGACAACCCGCATGTTCATGCTATGGTGATCGCGCCGGGCAAGCCCTACAATGCTTCTCAAGAATCAGTCAAGACCGTTTGCTTGACATTACCCTGAAAAGACCAATGGCGAAACAGCCGGGCGAGCCCATCGAAGTAGCGATCATCGAGGACAAGCGGGCCATCCGCGAGGGCCTTCGATTGCTGATCGGCGCCACGGACGGGTATCGCTGCGGCGGGACTTACGAGTCCGTCGAGGAAGGACTGCGTGGACTGGCCCGCGCGCCGGCGGACGTGCTCCTGCTAGATATCCATCTGCCCGGAATGCCGGGGTCCGAGGGCGTGCGCGTGCTGCGGGAGAAGCACCCATCTATGCAGGTCCTCATGCTGACCATTTATGACGAGGAGGAGAAGATCTTTGAATCCATTTGCAACGGCGCGTGCGGGTACCTGTTGAAGAAGACTCCGCCGGCGAAACTGCTAGAAGCCCTGAGCGACGCCTACCACGGAGGCTCGCCCATGTCTCCGGAAGTGGCGCGCAAGGTGGTGCAGTTGTTTCAGCGAATCGGTCCTCCGGAGAGAGCCGCCCATCGGCTGACGCCATCCGAGGTGCGGCTACTCGGCCTGCTTTCCATGGGATGCAGCTACCAGGCGGCGGCCGGGCGCCTGAGCCTCAGTATCAATACGGTCCGCGATCACGTCCGCAGCATCTACGACAAGCTGCACGTGCACTCCAAAGCCGAAGCGGTATGGAAGGCCGTCAAGAGCGGTATTGTCTGACGCCAGAGCCGCGCATCGCGCTGCCATGCATCAAGACACATGATCATGCTATGGCGCACTCTCCGCCGCGGACGTAGCATTCTGTGAGGGCTGGGGATGCACGGGAGACAGCGCCATGCGGGCAGCGGCAGCCGCAGGCCTGGCGGAAGCACCGGTAGATCAAGCACCGCATCACCCTCCTGAAGTGGATAGGCACGTTGGAGGAACAATGGCATACTTCATGAAGTCGCCTACGGGTCCGGGAGTCTGGCAGAAACATCCGGCGCAGATCCAGATTGATGCGACCCTGCTGGTTCAACCTGGTCAGGATGCCGAGATTCTGTTGTGGGGGACCGGGCCGGGAGGTGTGCCTCTCTACGTCGTCGCTGAACATCCTACTATTGACCAATCCGACGCAGGCTTGCTTAATGGTCCTTATAGCTTGGGTGCCTCAGGTCGTTATCCGCTATCGGAAGACGGCAAGCCAGCGGACCCGAATCTCCGGCGGTTTCGGATGCGCTCAACCGAATCCATGGCTCGGATCGTCCGCGCTATGGTAAGCGCGGGCGTCCCTGGATATGAATACGCGAAGGCAATCCGCGTGATCTGGTCAAAAGCAGATCCACACATTGGCGCACCGACCGTGGCACCCGTCATAGTCAACGAGCCGGCCACGGATTCTAAGGTCTTCGGGTATATCAATCGCGCCTTGCTGTTCTTCGGCGGCGCGTCGGAAGTCATCCGCCTTTGGGGCGCGGCGAAGATGCTTGGCGACGAGCGAAATCAGTGGATCCCGGATGGGAAAGGAGGGAGGCTCGGGGTGAACTGCGGTAATCGGTCGCTTGCTTACGCCGAGCACTACTTGATCAGCCGCGCCATGGTGGCGGAAGGGGGCGATCCCAAGGGGCGAAGGTCGCGATACTATAAGGCGGCCGCCCTGGTGCTCGGTTATGACGCTGGGAAAATTGCCAACTCGCTGCTTGCCCTACTCACCGCCCTTCCCAATCCAGGCTTCGCCAGTCCCATTGGCCCCCCCGCCCTGGCCTTACGTGCATCGCTCAAACGTATCTACCAGGGCGGGACGTGCCCGGCCTCAAAGCCCGATCCGGATAGCACCCAATGGTCCCTGGCCGGATGCAGGGACGGCCTGGTGGAGTTCAAGGACTCCGATCTCCCAATTACGCACAAGAGCCCGGGCGTCTCGATCAGAGTTGTCTTATAGAGGTCGTCATCCATTAGCGATCTGGGCGCGCTAAGCGTGACCTACTTCGCCTCCAGCCTCCGAGCTTCGTCGGAATCTCAATACGGAATCGTCACCGGCCGATCATCCTTCGGGTCGGCCCAGCGGCCGTTGGGAACAATCGGTGTCCAGCCTGGGCGTCCCGGATCCTGGTCATACGGGTAGCCCCCCAGGCGCTGGTACAGTTCGCTATATTGGCGCAGTTTGTCGCGATCCAGCTTCACGCCCAGACCGGGTTTGTCCGGCACCCGGATGGCGCCTTGTTCATATGGCATCAGCCCGCTTTCAATCACGTCATCGGTCAGATGATGGTAGTGGGCATCGGCCGCGAACGAGAGGTTCGGAAGAACGGCGCCAAGATGCAGCATGGTGGCCAACTGGATCCCCAGTTCGCCCGAGGAGTGCACGGCCACTCCCAGTTGAAAGGTCTCGCAGACCGCCGCCGCCTTCACGCAGGCGCGAATCCCGCCCCAGAAGGTGGTATCCAGCAGAATCACGTCCACCGCCGTATCGAGCGCGTTGGCGGCGAGTTGCTCGAAGTTGACCACCACCGTGTTGGTGGCCAGGGGAACCCGCACCATCTGGCGGGTGCGCCGCATGCCATTCAGGCCGTACACGGGATCTTCCAGGTAGTCGTTGCGCAGCCCCTCGATCGCCTGGCCGAAACGGATGGCCTGTTCGGTGGACCACACGCCGTTGGGGTCGAACCGCAATGAATCTCCCGGGAAAGCCGCGGCCAGCGCACGATAGGCCTCCAGCTCATAATCCTGGGGAAAGACACCGGCCTTGAGCTTGTGGGTGGTGAAGCCGAAACGCCGCTTCAGAGCGGCGGCGTTCTCCACCACTTGATCGATCGTACGGACTTCTCCGGCGCCGGTCCGAGGGTCCGGGTATCGGAAAAAGCAGTAGGATGCAAAGGGGACGCGGTCGCGCAAGCGTCCGCCCAGAATGTCGCAGACCGGTACGCCCCAGGCTTGCCCCAGGATGTCGAGGCAAGCGAACTCCAACGCCGCCAGGATCTGCGTGCGATTATTGTAGAGCGATGCCGTGGGATTAGCGATGAGGAAGCGCATCTCCTCCAGACGGGCCGGATCGTGCCCCACCAGGTACGACTTCATGGCGCGGAACACTGCCTCGGCGGATTCACCGCCTCCGCCCATCTCGCCGAGACCAATCAGGCCGTCGTCCGTCTCCACCTCGACAATGGTGCGAACAAAACGGCCCCAATGGCAGCCATTGGCATGGCGCAAAGGGGCCTCTAGGGGAACCGTGACAGTTGTTGCCCGGATATCCCGGATCTTCATATTTTGTTTCATGGTACAACAATATTCAGGATGAGCCCGATTCCTGAGAACCAACAGCAAGCCCTGGTATCGCGATTGATGAAGGCCTGCGGCGGCGCTTACAGCCCCGCGACGCGCCGCAAGTATTTTATCTCCGGACCGCAATGGGCGGCCGCCTACCAGGGGCAGGCGCTGTTCCATGCGCCCACCCGTGCGGCGATCGATTTCTTAACGGTGATCCACAAATATGCCGAAATAGGCATCGGGTATTGGAGCACGCACGACACGGATGTGATTCCCACCGAGGCGCTGGGGAAACCCCAACAGGCGGAGATTGTGGGCCGCATCCAAAAGGCCCTCAGGGAGAACGGCCTGAAGTGTTCGATGGTGACCACCGAGACCTTCTACCACGCGGTTTGGGCTGGCGGCCCAGCGGCGGAGGCTCCGGGGGTCCGCCAGTATGCCAACTTCCGGGTCGAGAACACAGTGGAGATCGGGCACGAATTGGGCGCCAATTTCGCGGTCTATTGGCCCGGTTCGCTGGGGTATTACGTGCAGGGCGCGGTCGAAGAGACCCAAACCCTGCGCTGGTATGCGGAGGCCATCAACGCAGCTTGCGATCGCGACATCGAAGTGGCCGCGAGGAAGGGCCGTCCCACCTTGAAGCATTGCCTGGAGGCCAAGCCGTTCGAGCCCCAGGCGGAAATTCTGCTGCCCACCAGCGATGCCATGCTGGCATTCATCGCCTCGGGCCTGCTCACCCATCCCGAGATGGTCGGGCTCAATCCGGAATATCTCCACGAGCTCATGTGGGGCGCCGCGCCGCGGGCCGTGCTGGCCCGGGCCCTGCTGGCGGGCAAGCTGTTCCACTTCGACATCAATGATGGCTACCGGTTGAAGCATGACGTGGACATTGGCGTGGGACTGGTCAATCCGCTCGACTGGCTGAACGTGCTGGTCCTGCTGCGCAGCCACGGTTACGACGGCCCGTTCAATCTGGACTTCAAACCGCCCCGCACCACCAGTCAGTTCGGCGTCTTCGAAGTCAGTTTTCCCACCGCCGTAGACCGCTTCATTACGCTTTGGGAGATGGCCGGCGAAGTGTTATCGGACCCCATCATCAAGGAAGCTACCGACGCGCTGAAGGCCGGCGGACCTGTCACCGACCCGCGCGATGCCGAGGCCTTGGCGAGCGCCAACCGCGAGCTGCTGACGCTCCACGAGCTGATAGCGCACCGTTTGGTTCAGATCCTGCTCGGTTTGCACCGCGGGCGTACCTTCTCGATTGGCTGAAAGGAACCTCGAATGCTGCCGGAACAATGGGAAACATTTAAGCGGGCGGCGCGCCGCGAGAAGATGGACCAAATCCCCATGGCGCTGATCGTCGATAGCCCCTGGATTCCCGGTTACCTGGGGATCAAGCACTTGGACTATTACCTGGATCCCGAGCTCTGGTTCCAATCCAATCTCAAGATCATGCGCGAGTTTCCCGACATCATCTTTATCCCTTCGTGGTGGATGGAGTACGGGATGGCCGCCGAGCCTTCGGTGCTGGGCGCCAAGATCAAATTCTGGCAGGACAACACCCCCAGCGAGTACCACACCCTGCAGCGCCTGGAGGACATTGACAACTTCCCCGAGTACGAAGTGGAGGCAGATGGGTTCGCAGCCTTGACGCTGCACCGGATCGGGATGATCCGGCAGCGCATTCTGGACCACGGCTACATCCTGCCGATGGTCACGTCGCGCGGTCCCCTTTGCACCGCCGGGTTTGTCCGCGGCACGACTCACTTCATGATCGACCTGGTAGAAGACCCCCAAGGCGCCCACAAGCTGATCGACTTGTGTACGCGGGTCGTCATCGATTGGCTGAAGGCGCAGCAGAACATGATGGGCGACACGGTGGAGAGCATTTTCATCCTGGATGACATCGTGGGATTCATTAACGAAGAGCACTACATGGAGTACGCGCATCCCTACCTGAAGCGCATCTGCGATGCCTTTCCGAAAGACTGGGTGAAGGTCTACCACAACGACGCCGAAGTGGATGCCTGCCTCGACCATCTTCCCGACGCGGGATTTCATGTGCTCAACTGGGGCAAACAGAAGCACATCACCGAAGTGAAACGGCGGGTGGGCGATCGCATGTGCCTGATGGGCAACGTCAACCCGCTGGAGATTTGCGTTCGCGGCACGCCTGACGAGGTCCGGGACGAGACACTTGAGGTATTGCAGGGCTCTGGCGGCGAGGGGATCATTCTGTCGGTAGGCGGCGGCGTTAGTCCCGGGATGCCTCGCGAAAACGTGGTCGCCATGCTGGAGGCGCTCAAGGAGTTCAATGCCAATCGTAGGTAAGAAAGTGGGACAGACGATCGTTCTTCGTCGTCTGTCAACCGGCTTTAGCGGGCAAGCTGCCCGACAGACGACAAAAAACGATCGTCTGTCCCACCGGCTCTTCCCGGGGGGCCGCCATGGTTGATTACGCCCTGATGAACCAATATCTGTATGAGGGCAAGGCCAAGGAAGTCGAGCAGATGACTCAGGATGCCCTGGCCGAAGGCCGGCCTGTCCAGGAGGTGCTGAACGAAGGCCTGATCGCCGGCATGAGCGTAGTGGGGGAGGACTTCAAACACAACGTGCTGTACGTGCCGGAAGTCCTGATTGCGGCGCGGGCGATGAAGGCAGGCATGGCGGTTCTTAAGCCCCTGCTGAGCGCCAAGGATGGCGGCTCCAAGCCGGTTGGGGTCCTGCTGATGGGCACCGTGCGGGGCGACCTTCACGATATCGGCAAGAACCTGGTCGCGATGATGGCCGAGGGCGCGGGCTTTGAGGTGCATGACATTGGAGTGGACCAGAGCGTCGACAAGTTCATGGCCGCCGCGGCAAAATGCCATCCCACGATCATCGGCATGAGCGCTCTTCTCACCACCACCATGACCTATATGAAAACCGTGATCGACGGTTTCGAGGCGGCCGGCCTGAGCCACATCAAAATGGCCGTCGGAGGAGCGCCCATCAGCCAGATGTTTGCCGACGAGATCGGCGCCGACGGCTATGGGGCGAACGCGTCCGCCGCCGTCGATCTGTTTCTGCGCCTCGCGCAAGAGAGCAACGAACATGACCACCTACAGGATTCTCTATTGGCAGGAAGTACCCTCCCAAATCAAGGCTGAGGATGAGGTTGACGAGGTTACTTTGCCCATGCCCCCGAAGTTCATGGAGCGCATCGACCAACTAGCATGCCAGAGGAGCCTGCAGCAGTCGGACGACTACCTGGCGCAGTGGAGATGGAGTGAGGACCAGGAACGCGAGGGCACCGCGCAGGAAGTAGCCGACGCGGTCCGCTCCGAACTCGAGTCCCAGTGGGGCATGCTTTAGCCATGCTTTAGCCTGCCCAGCCGGCCGTTAGGCCGGCGAGACCCAGCGCCCACCAAAAATCTAGCCGGGCAAGCTGAAGCTTGCCCCACCAAAAATTTGCTTGACGGTACACCCTGTTTGGGTGTACAACAACAAAACAACACTTAAGTTGTGCTGCCGAACTTTATGCTCCGAGCCGTTTTGCCCTGTCGCGGTCTCACGCCATCGGTGGTGGTCTCCGTGGGACGGTCCGCCTGCAAGGGTGAATGTGGGGTCCGGATACCTTATGAAAGGGAGTTCAGATCATGCCAAGACGACCATTTCGGAGCCTTCCGAGCCTTGTGGATCGTTCAAGTCTCTTGCATCCTTTTCAGACCTCGCATATACTCATCACATTCGTTTTTCAAAGCATCCGAGGTCCGTCAGCTTTGACGTACCCAGTCGTACCAAGTCGTACCAAGTCGTAAAGGAGGGATACCATGCGAACGCTGACCCTGCAAGTCATTGCAACCATTTTGTTCTCCGCGAGTTTGCTCTGCGGTCAACAAATCTCGGGATCCATTATCGGCGTGGTGAAGGATAGCCAGCAAGCTTCTGTCGGCAACGCCAAGATCAATCTCAACAATCAGGAACAAGGAACTACGCGCGACGGTGTCACCGGAGCCGACGGTTCCTTCGTCTTCGCTCAAGTTCAACCTGGCTACTACACGCTCACCGTCGAAGCTACGGGGTTCAAGAAGTTCGAACAAAAAGACATTAAAGTGTTTCCCAATGATCGTGTCGGTCTCGGGGACATTGTCCTGACCGTTGGCGCCCTGAATGAAACCGTCACCGTGGAAGCACAGGTCGCAGCCGTGCAGACCGCCAGTGCCGAGCGCGCCGGTGTCCTGACCGGCCGCCAGGTAACGGAACTCGCGGAGAACGGGCGCAGCCTGTTCGACCTTACCCGCGTATTGCCGGGAGTCGTGTATACCGGTGGGCTCGGCGGAATCATGGCCAACGGCAATCGCAGCGACCAGAACAACTTCACGCTCGACGGTGTGACCAATGTCGACACCGGCTCCAACGGCGGCACTCTGGCGACGACCAACATCGACATGATCGCCGAAATGAAGGTGATCACCAACTCGCAGGGGGCGGAATTCGGACGCGCTTCGGGCGCCCAGATTGAGGTTGTAACCAAATCCGGAAGCATGAGTTTCCATGGAACGGGTTACTTCTTCCACCGTCATGAGGACCTGAACGCCAATTCCTGGCGGAACAACGCCGATGGCCGGCCAAAGGATTTCTACCGCTACAACACGGAAGGTTTCAACGTCGGCGGGCCGGCCTACATCCCTGGGAAGTTCAACAGGAACAAGGATAAGCTGTTCTTCTTCGTGGGAATCGAGTGGCAGGGCCAGTTAGTCCCGCAGGGCCTGCACAATGTCACGGTGCCCACCGCGGCTGAACGCGCAGGCGACTTCTCCCAAACTCACGATGGCGGCAGCTTCAGTCCCAACATCACGATTTTCGACCCCCTCAACGGGAAGAAGCCGTTCCCCGGCAACATCATCCCCAAGGACCGCTTCAACCCGGATGGCGTCAAGATCCTGAACTGGTATCCGCAGCCGAACGCGCTCGGCAAAGATCCGTCGTACAACTACCAGACTTCCAATTCCAACACCTATCCGCGGCGCGAGGAGATCTACCGCGGCGATTACAACATCACCGACAAGTGGAGGACCTACGCGCGCTACATCCGGAATAAAGACGAGACCAGCATGGCCTACGGGCAATGGAACGCGAGCTACAACATTCCGTTCGGGCCGATGAGTTTCGGCGCCCCCGGATGGTCGTTTGTCACCAACGTGACCACCATCATCAATCCCACGCTGACCAACGAGTTCGTCTTCGGCTCCTCCCGCAACGATCTGCACATCACACCGATCACCGATGCCTTCAACGCCAGCAAGGTGGGGGTATCGTACAAGATGCCCTTCCCTAACGCCGACACGCTGCAACTGGTGCAGAACTGGAATTACGGCGGCGTTCCCAATGCCCCAACCAGCGGCTTTGCCGGCACGCCGTTCTTGAACTTCAATCACACCTACGACATCACGGACAGCGTCAACAAGGTTCATGGTACCCACACCATCAAGGCCGGCATTTACCTGCACAAGAGCAACAAGGACCAAACGGCCTTCACCTCCGTGAACGGGAGCATCAACTTCGGCCGCGACGCGAACAACCCGCTGGACGCCAACTGGGCATTCGCCAACGCGCTGCTCGGCAACTACGATACCCTGCAGCAATCCAACCAGGTGCTGAATGGCCAGTACCGCTCCTGGAACGTCGAATGGTACCTGCAAGACAACTGGCGCGCCAGCTCGAAACTCACGCTCGAGTATGGCATCCGGTTCTATCCGGTTCTATTGGGTCCAGCCGCAATACGACGAGGCGCTGCAGACCTCGGCGTGGAACCCGGGGCTCTACGATCCGGCTAACAAGGCAGTGCTTCGCACCGCGGCCCTGGATGCCAATGGCAATCGCATCTCCGTCAATCCGCTGACCGGCGAAACCGGACCAGCCGCGCTGATCGGTTCACTCGTAAATAACGGCAAAGGCTTCGTCAACGGGGTGTATGCCAACGGGATGGGCTTGTCGGGAAAGAACGGATATCCCAAAGGCCTCATGAACGACCGTGGAATCCTGTACGCGCCCCGCGTGGGCATCGCGTACCAGATCGCTCCGAAGACCGTGATCCGCGCTGGAGGCGGCGTTTTTTACGACCGCCTGCAGGGCAATCCGGTGTTCGATATGCTGCCCAACCCGCCGTCCACCATCATCCCCCAGTTCTACTACGGCAACCTGGCGTCGATACCGCCGGCCTCCGCGGGCACATTCTTCCCGGCCGGAGTTGTGGGCTTCGACGAAGGTGGCAACATTCCCACTACTTACAACTGGAACTTGACCGTCCAGCACGAGTTCCCCTCAGGGCTGCTGGTCGACGTCGCCTATGTCGGCTCGGGGTCGGCTCACGACCCCTATCGAGTCAATCAGAACGCGATTCCGCTCGGGGCGGCATGGCTGCCCCAGAACCAGGACCCGCTCAATTCCAGCCCCAAGTTCGACGGAACCACCGCGAACCAGCCGAATTTCTATCGACCGTACCAGGGCTACACGAATGCGACCGACTACGCGTTCGGGGCGAACTCGAATTACCACTCCCTGCAGGCCGCGGCGCACCGCCGTTTCGGCAAGGATGTGACGTTCGACGTCGCCTACACTTGGTCCAAGGTGATGGGCACCGCGTCGGATTATACAACTGGGGTCAACCCGTTCAACTCCCGAGTTGCCGATTACGGCCCTTTGTCCTACGACCGCACGCACGTGCTGGTGATCAACTACGTTTACAACCTGCCGAAGTTCATCAACTCCGCCACTGCGGCGGGCAAGGTCGGCGGCGTGATCGCGAACAACTGGCAGATATCGGGCATTACCACCTTTATGACGGGCGCACCCACCACCCTGTCGTATTCGATCAGCGGCATCGGCAACCTGAACGAGCGCTACACCGGCTCGCCGGACATCGGACCCCGGATCGTCATGGGCAGCGCTCCATCGTATCCGAAGAGCATCTATCAATGGATGAGCCCAACGGGTCTGGCATTGCCGGCGGTGAAGGGAAGCGCGGGCTTCGACTCCGCGCCCCGCTCCGTTCGCAACCCAGGCGACAACGACTGGGATGTGTCGATCTTCAAGAACTTCCCGCTCAGGCGTGAGGCGATGAAGCTACAGTTGCGCGTGGAAATGTTCAACGCTTTCAACCATCCGCGCTTCAACGGCTTCAACACCGGCGCGCAATTCAATACGGCCGGACAACTGATCAACACGCCTACCGCGCTAGGCGGCACCGGAGGACGCTACGGCTTTGGCGCCCTCACCGGCACCGCGGACCCGCGCCGCATTCAGCTTGCCGCGAAGTTCTACTTCTAGTGACACAGGCATTCTTGCCTGTGTTTGGGCCGGGTTCGACTCGGCCCCATGCCTTGTATACTGAGCGGGGATGACCGGTTTCTCCAAACCCGCGCTTGCCGGGATAGTGCTGACCGCCCTACTGGCCGCTGCCCCGCAGAACTTGCTGGACAGCGGCCGGAAGGCATTCGAGTCCGGTGACCTTACTGGCGCGGACCACGATTTTCGCCAGTACCTTCTGGAACACCCCGGGTCCGCTGAGGCCCTTTCCAATCTGGGAGCCATCTGCGCCCGGCGCGAACAGTTTCGCGAGGCTGTGGACTTCTACGAGAAAGCGCTCAAGGCCGATCCCAAGTTGGTGCCCGTTCATTTCAATCTGGCGATTTCGCTTGGCCGGCTCAACGAGTACGCCCCGGCAGTGGACCACCTTCGCACGTTTCTGAAATCCTATCCGCGGGAACCGCGCGCGCGACAGTTGCTGGGCCTGTGCCTGACCGAGACCGGCGACTTCCGCGGCGCCCTCCCCGAATTGGAAGCGTCGTACAGACTGAATCCCAAAGACGCCAGCATCCTCTACTCCCTGGCCTACGCCAACGCCCGCGCCGGAGACGTGGATCGCGCTGCGGACCTGCTCCGCCGTTCGGAAGCGGATCCCAGCCAAGCCGGGTTAATCGAAGGATTAATCGAATACCGGCGCGGCCGGTTCCCGGAAGCGAAAACGCTGTTCCAAGGAGTTCTCGCAAGGAAATCCGACAGCGTTCCGGCGCTGACGGCTCTGGGACGTCTCGAACTGCTGGACCACAACGATCCGGAAGCGATCCGCCTGCTGGAGCGCGCGCTCATCCTGAACCCTTCGGATGCCGAGTCAACC
>JAIQFL010000057.1 GCA_020073365.1 Terriglobia bacterium
GTGGAAGAACTGGGCAGCATCCCGGGCGATCTCGGGCTGTACGACCCAGACGTGGAGGGGCTGGACACAGCCCTCAAGATTTCGACCGCCAAACGGGCCGAGGAAGCCGCCCTGTCCGCCGATCCGCGCATCACCAACTCCGAGGGCGCCTCCTTCGATACCCATGTGGGCCGCCACATTTTCGCGAACTCTCGCGGCTTTGCCGGAGAGTACCGCTCCAGTTACTGCACCCTGAGCACGGTTCCCGTGGCGCGCGATGGCGACTCGATGGAGCGCGACTATTGGTTCACCATGGCGCGCGGCTTCGCGGGGCTAGAGTCGCCCGAAGAAGTCGGCCGAATCGCGGCCCAGCGCGCCCTTCGCCGCCTGCATGCCGTGAAAGTCGACACCCAGAAGGTGCCCGTGGTATTTGAACCGCGCACCGCCCGCACACTGCTCGATAACATTTTCGAGGCAGTGCATGGGATGTCCATCTACCGCCACGAATCCTTCCTGGCCGGAAAGTTGGGCGAGAAGGTGGCAGTCGACAGTCTGACGGTGATCGACGATGCCACCATCCCCGGCCTGTTCGGCACTTCGCCCTTCGACGATGAAGGCGTCCCCTCGCGCCGCACCGTGGTGATCGAGCGCGGCGTGCTGAGAAGCTACCTCATGAATACTTACGCGGCCCGCAAACTGGGTATGAAGACCACTGGGAACGCCTCGCGCGGACTGACCGGCAACGCGGGCATCGGGCACGGGAACTTTTTCATCGAAAAGGGCGTCCAAACGCCGGGGCAGATTCTTGCGGGTATCTCCAACGGGTTCTACGTAACCGAGTTGATGGGTTTCGGCGTCAATATCGTCACCGGGGACTACTCGCGCGGAGCCGCGGGAATGTGGATTCGCAACGGAGAACTGGCATTCGCGGTGTCGGAGGTTACGATTGCCGGGAATTTGAAGGAAATGCTCCTGGGCCTGGAGGCGATCGGCTCAGACCTGGAGTTTCGGGGCTCGGTGGCCGCCCCCACCTTGAAGATCGGAGAGATGACCGTTGGTGGCAAATAACACGGCGATTCCCGCAAAGCGGCCGGTTTCCATACCTCCTGCAGCCATTGTCATTGGCGTCGTGCTGGTGGCCGGTCTGGCAGGCTTCTTCTATCTGGAGCGCGCGTCGAAGCAACCGCCGCCGCCCCCTCCCCCGCTGACCGGGCCGGCCAAGGCCTACGTGCGCAGCCTGAAACTCGGCGACGTGCAGATGACCGCCCACGAAAGCTACATGAAGCAATCGGTGGTGGAAATTACCGGCAAGATCGAAAACGCCGGCGACCGGGTGCTGGACGTGGTCGAAATCAATTGCGTCTTCTACGACGCCTACGGCCAAATGGTGCTGCGTCAACGGGTACCCATCGTGAGCAAGAAGATGGGCGGCCTGGCGCCCGGCGAGACCAAGTCCTTCCGTATGCCCTTCGACAACATCCCGGAAAGCTGGAACCAGGCGATGCCGCAAATGGTGATCGCCCGCATAGACTTTACGTAACCCGGGCGTTTTCCGGTCGCGGATCCCGGGGCAGGTTTCGCGCCGGCATTCAGCCCGCGTCTCCCTGAGTGAAAGGGATACTAACTCATCTCACTTAGGTATACCCTCATCGCCATTCTTGGGATCTCCTGTGAATTGTGGAGCTTGGGGAGCGGTTTTCGGCCACTCGAGCGGGATGGACGGCGGCAACAGTGAACGGGCCGTAGCCGTCAGTTATGAATCGAAAGTACTGGACGTACCCGCATCATTTCAAGATAAACACCTCTGCTTATCCATTGCAGATACGATCCTCCATTGATAAACTCGGGATCGGAAGGACTAGCAACTAGCAGCAGGAACCAGCTCTAGGAACTAGCTCTAGGAACCAGGAACCAGCTCAAGGAATTGGCTCTAGTCTCGGGTAAGGAGGTATCTGTTGGAACTATCCGATCCGTCGTTGATTGCCGCCCTTGTCGCCACCCAATTCGGAGAGAGCTCCGCCCCACGCAGGCCTGACCGCCAGCGCGGCGCAGCGCCTGCCACACGGCGCCGCCGGTCGTGCCAGTGTGGATCCTGTGCTACTTGTCTGGACAACGCGAAGTGGGAACGGATCTTCTCCGAGAAATTTGCGGATGCCGATTACTACAAGCCTCGACCAGTCTGGGGCGCATCATCCCTCGGTTGGCTACGTTCGTACTGACTCACGGGCAGGCACGCGAATAAGTTTCGGGTGAAGGTTGTGTGCGCGGTTCGACGACAGAACTGCCATCGGCCAATTCCCCTTAGCTTAGGTCCAGATCCGCCACACAGTTCGTGCAGTTCGTGCAGGGTGTTCACGACCGATGCGGCGCCGGTCTTTACCGTTGCGCGAATCGCACTGGCGAAGGCGGCGCAAGCCTCCACCCCGATCGTTGTTGGCATGCTGGCCGGCGGCAATCGCCACACTGCTCCAGATGTGCGCCGATGCCTCGCGTCAACTCGAGACTTCTGCCCGGCCGAACATGTAATCGTCAGAAAGCATCGCCCACTCAGGATCCCACAAGCCGTCAATCGATAGAGTCTCAGCCTGGTAGCGCCCGTCAGACTTCTTGACCCCTGTGCATCAATCGAATTCACTTGGGGTCTCGAAGTTCTAGTACGTCCAGTGGATACGTCGTGAGATAACGTCTGAGCATTGTGCACTATCAGAGAGCCAAATCGAAAACAAACGCTCATCACAGGGCGTGATTCATTCGGCCAGACTTTGAGGAGAGCATCTATGCGCATCTACATCGGTATATTAGTTTTGACTTTTGCATCAATGTCCGCGTCTGCGGATACGGTAACGATCACTGGCTTGGGCAACGGCCATGGCTGGAACGACGGTCACTACTACACGGGCTACGTGACTCTAGATTTTGACGGGAAGGTGTTTCCGGGACTCTGCATTGATGCCCTTCATGAGACCACGAAGGATTCTTGGGATGCGCTCTACATCCCGCTCACCGATGCGGCAGATGTCGCCGCTGTCATGTCGGTCTACTTTGGGATCGACGATACCGCCGTTTACTCTCCGAAACTGTTCGCCGACATGGCGGGCTTTGCCATGTTGAGCGGCATCGGTTCGGACAAGACGGCAAACGACAACATCCAGCACGACGTGTGGGCGCAGTTCGCTCCCCTCAAGTACACCGACTCGGGCATTCTTTCCGACTACATTAACGGACACGCCGCGATGGACCCCGCGCAGTTCGGACTCATCGTGGACGCCCGGTATGCGAATGGCGGCGACCTGCAACAAGCGTTCCTCGTCGATAGCCCGACCCCCACGCCGGAACCAGCTTCTGTCTTCATGGTCGGTACCGCCTTGGTGGCGATCAGTACGCTGCTGCGGAAGCGTCGCCGGCAAACCGCCCCGGCAACTCAGTCGCGTAGGCCAAGCTAATCAGGCTGATTGCGGCGACCGTCGGGCCGCGTTCACAGCCTGGGGGGATCGATGCTGGCGGCGCCATCGAGTCCCGTGCCGGTCACGTTGTGGATGGCGATCAGCGGCCCGGCATAGCCAGTGACTTTGATGTCGCGGATCTCGGCCTTCTTGATGTTCGCCAGGGTAATCCCTTTGGCGCAGGTCCCCGTCACGTTGACCAGCGAGAAGCCGTCGAGAGGTTTGTTGGGGTGTATGCCGGTGCCGTCCACCAGAACCGGGCAATCGGTGACCCGAACGTTCGAGAACCGGAGGTTCTTGATGGTGGGGATGCCTTCGTCGCCGGGCACCGGTTCCTGATCTTGAATGCCGCTGCCGAGAATGTTGAAGCGGAGGAACCCGCCGCTGGCGCCCGACACGTCCAGGTCATCTGCCACGATATCCTCGATGAACGCGCCGCGGCCGGGCCGGCTCTTGATGTAGATGGCGAAAGTCCGGGCGCGCGTGAACCTGGTGTGTTCGATGCGGACGTTGCGAATGCCGCCGGAGGTCTCGCTGCCGATCCCGATGCACGCGAAAATGGAATCCGCCAAGGTGCAGTTGGTGATGAGCACGTCTTCGGTGGTTCTGAGCAGGGAGTAGCCTTCCATGCCGCGCCCCGACTTGAGGGAGATGCAGTCATCGCCGGTCGAGATGTCGCAGCCCTCGATCCGGACATGCTTTGAGGAATCGATATCGATGCCGTCGCCGTTGCCGCCGGTGCTGCGCATGGTAAGGTTCTTGATCAGGATATTCTCGCAGTAGGTGGGGTGCAGGGACCACATCAGCCGGTAGTCGGTGGAGAAATCTTCGAAGCGGATGTCCCTGCAGCCGATGGGCTCGATCAGGGCGGGGTGGCGCAGGGGGTTTTGGGCATTAGGCCGGCCGCCGAGGGCGGGATTGCCGGCGATCTTGCCTGGTCCGATGACGCCGATATGGCTGGCATCCATCGCATAAATGAGGCCGGCGCGCCCCTGTATCCACTTGCCTTCCCAGCGCACCTGTGTGACGGGATAGTCGGCGAAGTCCGGGGTGCCGAGAATGGTGGCTTCCCTCTCGAGGCGGAGCGTAGTATTGGATCGGAGAGCGATGGCCCCGGTGAGGTAGGTACCGGCAGGCACGAGCGCTTCGCCTCCGCCCAGCACCCAGCAGCGATCGATGGCCTGCTGGATGGCGGCGGTGTCCTTGGTCATCCCGTCGCCGCTAGCTCCGAAGTCCCGGATGTTGAGGGTGAGCTTGGGCCTCGGCGCGCCCGGTGCGGCGGCCGGCGTCGGGTCCTTACCTGGTAATTGTTGAGCCGTGGTGCGATTGACGAGTGAGGAGGCCACCGGAGCGGCCATCAAGCTCCGGGCGGCCCGCTTCAGGAAGCTTCGGCGCGCCAGGTCTTCATCGATCCTGCGGAACACTCGCATCTACTTCTCCCTCAAATGAAAACATGAGCTGCGTTACTCTGACGATGGCGATATTCAGTCATCTGCTCTCGCTCGGCACGCGCCGCCGTAGCTCATCGAAGAAGTTCAGCAGGAACGTCAGGCTGGTCGCAGGTTTCTGCTCCGCTGTTCCGTCCGCATAGAGGACTACGGCGACGCGCTTCCCGTCCGGAGCTACGTCATAGGAGTAAAGTTCGCCCAAGTCCAGCACGGGCTTCTCGGACCAGACTGTTGGCTCGCCCGACACAAAGGAATCGCCAATGACCTTGTAACCCGCGACCATGAGCTTTTTGGGACGATAGTCCAGATAGAACAACTCACGGCCGTTCCGGGACCAAACGGGGTGTGTTCCGCCGGTAGGTGAAACTCGCCATTTTCCTCCTGGTCCTGGAAACGGACGAACGTAGAGCTCAATGTGCCCCGATTCAAGAGAGGAATACGCCAGCCATCGCCCATCAGGCGAGAAGGCCGCTTCCGTGCGGGCGACAACCGGTGGATCCGAAGTTGTTTGCAAGAACAACTCCGCCTTTCCGAGTCGAAGACCGTCGTGGCCGCTTTCGAGCGGGGCCGTCCATATGGCGCCTCCAGTGGCGAAGTCCCAAATGGCCAGCCGCTTTCCGTCCGGCGATAGGGAGGCGGGAAATACTCCCGTCGTCAGGTCCGCCAGTCGTCGCGTTTCGCCCCCACCATCGGCTCGGCCTGCGTAGATTCCCGGGTTTGGCTGGCTCACCGAACGGAAGATGACGCTCCGGCCGTCCGCCGTCCAAACCGGGCTATCATTCACGCCTTCGAAGGAGGTAAGGCGCGATGCAGTGCCCAGCTCCAGGTTCTGAACCCAGATGTCCTGAACCCAGATACCTTGGGAGCTTCGCCCACTCATCGAAAACGCCAGGCGCGTGCCGTCGGGAGAGAAACGCGGACTGGCGTAAAATCCAGGCGCGGCCTGCAAAGGCGAGAGTTTGCCGGCGCGATCGAGCCAGAAGATCGAGTTGCGAGAGTCTCGCGGTTGGCTTACGTATACCAGACTGCCATTTTGAGAGAAGTCGTAATTCCAGCCTTCAGACCTTCCGCCCATATCCTCGAGGACAGGCTGCGGCGCTCCTTTCACTTTAAGCGTCTGCAGATCGAATGGCGCGGCCAACAGCACATTCTGACGAAGAGAGACGAGATGTCCGCTGGGTAGATACCGGCCCAAAATGCCCCCTTGCTGAACGGTCTTCCGCTCGCCGCTTTTGAGCGAGAACGCGTCGATATTGCCGTTCTCGTAGTCTCCGCTCGACGATGTAAACAGGACGGCCTCACCGCCCGGTAAAACCTGGGGCCAGCGGTAGATTTCGCCGCGCTCTTGCTTCAACTTCAGTAATACAGGAGGGCCGCCGGTGGCAGGAACGCGTGAGAGTCCGACGGCTACATTCAGCGCAGCGATGATGTTGCCATCGTCTCCCCAACTTCCTGTCGGGTAAAACAGAGACGCGCGCCCAGCGGCGTGCGTGTCAGCTTCACACAGAGTCACTGGCTGGCCGCCCTCGACCGCGATCTTCTTCAGTTTGCCCTGGGCAAAGAATGCGATCCATTGCCCATCCGGAGAAAAGAAGGGCGAGGCTGCGCCTTCCGTGGCCGCGCCTTCCGTGCCAGGGAGGAGCGTTAGCTGACTCTGATCGAGCCGGCGCGTGGCCAGCCGGACCTTGCCGTCGGTGCCGCTCACTGAGACTGCCAGGCGCGTACCGTCCCGCGAAAGCGCCAGAAGCGACCCTGCCCCGTAGCCAGCCGCCGTTATCTCGGGTCCCAATTCGATGCTGAGCCGCACCAGCGGTTGTGGCACGGGCCGCGTGGAGCGCCACCAGCCGGCCGCGCCACCGATGGCGATGCCGATCATGAGTACGACGCCGAAGATCCCAAGCCGCCACGCGCTCAGCCTGCCCGCCACCTCCTGGGTAGCGGTCACGGCAGGCTGGGGAGCGGACACGGCAGGCTCGGCTTCGCCGTTGGCTGGCGCCCTTAACCCTTCGCGGGCCGGTTGAGCGTTCTCCAGCGCCGATAGCGGCTCAACCGGCGCGATAAAGCGGTAGCCCTTCCGCCCCACCGTCTCGACATACCGCGGCGTGTCCGCGGAGTCTCCCAGCGCCTGTCTCAGGCGGGTGACCGCCACATTCAGCCCACGTTCGTAATCCACAAACGTGCCTTCGGGCCAGATCCTTCGAATCAAGTCCTCCCGGGTACAGATTTCGCCCGGCGCCTCAAGCAGGCACAGTAGAAGCTTGAGGGGTTGATCCTGCACCCGGATGCGAATGCCGTGCTTGCGCAGTTCGCCCGACGCCCGGTTGAGCTCGAACACACCGAAATGCAGCGGACGGCGGTCCAATTCCCGCTGAGCGCCCATAGGCCATCTAGTTTACCAGGGTCGGATGGCGGGCAGGCGTTGCGTAATCGGTTGCCATAACCTATTTCCTATGAACGCATTGTCTCGTAGTATTATTTTTGTGCACTGGTTCTCGGTGGGGAATTGAAATATCTCGCCAGGAAGCCGTATGCTGCCCTGCAAACGCGGTCGCTCGCACGGCGAACGCAGGAGGGAAGAGGGCAATGAAGATTGAGATGCTGTTTTTTGTGTTAGCTGGAACCGTGGCCGCACAAGTCCCCACGGGCACGATCGCGGGCGTGGTCCGCGATCCCTCCGGGGCCGCAATGTCCGGCGCCCGGTTGAAAGTCGTAAGTCTCGCCACCAACGTGGCCCGAACCGAAACCAGTTCCGAGCAGGGAGACTACAGCTTTCCTTCGCTCGTGGCAGGCGAATATAAGGTGAGTGTCCAGGCGGAGCATTTTCCGGCTATGGACCGTGAGGCCTCGGTGGAACCGGGAGCCACCACCACGGCCGATTTCGATCTGCGCCTCGGCGACGTGAAGGAGTCGATTACCGTCGATGCTACATCGCCGCAACTCCGCTACGATTCGCATTCTGTCGGCGGGACGATCACCGGCGGTGAGATTCAGAACCTGCCGCTGAACGGCCGCAGCTTTCTGGAACTGGCCAAGCTCGAGCCGGGCGTTCAACCCCCGTCGCGCACATCCGGTAATCGCACGCTGATCCCGGTCTTGGGTGCACCGGGTGGACCCAGCGGAAGCGGAACCCGCGTCACCGTGGACGGCGGCAGCATCATGGCGGTAAGCCAGTACGGCTCGGCCATGGGCTTTTCACAGGACGTGGTGCAGGAGTTCCAGATCTCGACCGCGAATTTCGACCTCTCGACCGGGATCAGCTTCTCCGGGGCCATCAATGTAGCCACGCGCTCGGGAGGCAACGGCCTGCACGGTTCCGCCTACTATTTCTTTCGCGACCATACACTGTCTGCCTATCCCGCTCTGAAACGCGATCCCGCCAACCCGGATCCATTCTTTCAGCGGCGGCAGTTTGGTTTCGCCGTGGGTGGTCCCATCCGCCGCGACCGGCTGTTTTTCTTTGCCAATTGGGAGCGCAGCGAGCAGCGGGGGGTCGCGACCACCACGCTGTTTGGAGCGGACTTCGCTCAGTTGAGCCGCGTCACTCCCAGCCCGCTGTTCGGAGACCAGCTCAGCTTTCGACTGGACGACCGTCTTTCCAGTAAACACACCGTGTTCCTCCGTTACTCGCACGACGGGGGCCGGGGCTTTGCTCCCGTGACCGGGACCGCAACTGGAATTGCCAACGCGTATCCGTCGAATTGGGCCAGGGAGTTAACGTGGGCTGACCAGAGCCTGCTCGGCGTCACCAGCGTTCTTCGGCCCACACTGGTCAATGACTTCCGCTTTTCCTATTTTTTCTTCAGTGACGACCAGTTACCACCGCAACCAGGAGACTGCCCCGGATGCCTTGGGATCGGAGCACCCATGATTTCCATTCCGCAGGCCGGTCTGGTGATTGGTCAATCCTCCACCACACTCTTTCCGGGCCGGCGCTTCCATTTCAATGAGTCGCTTGCATGGCAGCGGGGCACGCACCGGGCCCGGTTTGGCGCCGAGTGGGAGTACAATCGCGGAGGCTCTTACAGTTGGGCCAACGAGCCCGCGAGCATCACGCTCTTTGCGCCCGACCAGGTGCGCACATACAATCAGGCGCCGTCAACAGCCCCGGACCTGCGGATTCCGCTGCCCACCGCCTTCAATACTGTAAACGATATTCTTCAACTGCCGCTGCAAAGCGTCACCGTGGGTATCGGCGAACCGCGCCCACGGCAGGCAAACGGAAGCCCGGTCCGCACCTGGAGCACGGCGCGACTCTACGTTCAGGACACCTGGCGAGTCGACGAACGCCTGACGCTGAATTATGGATTGGCCTGGATGGTGGACGGATATAAGAACTACGATCTCGCCAAGCCCGACTACCTGGCTCCGGTTCTGGGCGCGGGCGGATTGGCACCAACCCGCAAACAATGGAAGAACTTTTCTCCCTCCCTGGGACTGGCGTGGGCGCCCTCGCGCGACAAGAAGACGGTGATCCACGCGGGCGCCGGCATTTACTACGATTTCTTCTTTCAGAATCAAATTGACGGCGAGCGATCCGTGCTAGGGCCGCCCGGGTCGGGCCGACAGAATATCGCGGGAAGCGCGATCGGCAATCCGCTGGCCGGGATCCCAGGGGTCCCCGTTGGCGCTGCATTGAACTTCACCGGGTCTCCGACGCTGTTCACCGGAGCCGATCTGATCTCGATTCTGCCGGCGGTCCGGGCCAACTTGTCGAGTGGTTTCGCCAATGCCGATCCCTCGCTACGCTCGGTACAGATTGCCAAGCAAGTATCCGGCATCATATTTCCCGCCGACGTTCCGAGTTGGTCCTCGCAAAACGTGAACGTGGGCTTTCAGCGCGAGCTCGCGCGTGACTTCGTCCTCGGCGCTGACTTCGTCTTCCGGCACTTCATCCATGGCGGGTTGGGCCCTAACGGACTAGACCTGAACCATTTCAACAGCGTTCACGGCCCGGTGATACCCAGGTGCATCGGCGCACAACAGAGTGACCCGCGGGCGCTTTGCTCTACCGGTCCGATTAACGTCTGGCAATCCACCAGTAATCAGACGTACAAAGGGTTGTTGGTGCGCGCCGACAAGCGCTTCTCGCATCGCTTTCAGATGCTGGGCTCGTACGCCTGGTCGAGCAATATCGGCACCCCCGGCAGCGGAGTGAGCAATCCCAATGCCGCGTTCGCGCCCCTGGGGTTGGACTTCGACAATTGGCATCAGAAGAACGCCCCGCTCATCACCGACTACACTCACATTGCGAACCTGGCGGGTGTGGTGCAGTTGCCGCGGCACTTCGATCTGGGACTCAATTTCTCTTACTCGAGCGCCCCACCGTTCAGCCCGACTGTTGGGTCGGGTCCAACCGGCATCGACTTCAACGGCGACGGCACCACTGGTGATTTGCTGCCTGGCACGACGCTCGGACAATTCAATCGGGGTCTGGGCAAAATCGACCTGGTGAGTCTCGTCAGCCAGTTCAACCAAACCTATGCCCTGACCGCCGACACGCATGGCCGGATTGTTCCACGGATCACATTGCCGAGCAGCTATTCGCTGGACCACGGGTTCCAATCGCTCGATCTGCGACTGAGCAGGACGTTCGTGTTTCGCGAGCGCTCGCGCCTGTCCTTGATCGGCGAGGTCTTCAATCTCTATAATGCCGCCAATCTTTCCGGCTATAGCACCGATCTTACAAGCCCCGCGTTTGGGCAGCCTGGCGCCCGCTTTACTCAGTTGTTCGGCTCGGGCGGCCCGCGTGCGTTCCAACTGGCCATGAGAGTCAGCTTCTGATGGAGAGAGCACACATGACCAGACGCGAGTTTGCAGTCAGCTTAAGCGCACTCAGTGCCGCGGCACTTCCCTCATCGCCGACTATGACCGCTCAATCCAGCGGCGGCTCAACACCGGGGACGACAGTCGACCAGAATCCGATCCGCCGCAGGGGCACCGGATTGCGTGCCTTGGATGCTGCCAAGGCCTCGGCGGGCTTGACCCTGTTTGCGCCGATGCATGGAGATGGCACGGTATACCTGGTCGATCTCAACGGCACGATCGTCCACACCTGGCGAATGCCGTATCCTCCCGGCCTTTACGGGTACCTCACCGACAGGGGAACTCTCTTCTACAACGGAAAGATCCCCAACGAGACGTTTCTGGGCAAGACGCCCTTCAAAGGTGGTGTGGCGCTGGAAGCAGACTGGGATGGCAGGATTCTCTGGGAGGTGCGTCAACCCAACCATCATCACGATGGGCGGCTGTTGAAGAACGGTAACGTGCTCTTCCTGTGCGCTACGGAACTACCAGCGGGCATAGCCAGGAGGGTCCAGGGCGGACAGCCGGGAACCGAAGTGAATGGCAGGATCTGGGCCGACTACCTCCTGGAAGTGACCACGGATGGCCGACCGGTCTGGGAGTGGCGTATCTGGGAGCATCTCGATCCGGCGGAATACCCAATCGCCTTCGCGGAGAACACCCGCTCGGAATGGACTCACGGAAACGCGATTGTCGAACTTGCGAACGGAGACCTGCTGATCAGTCTGCGGAACATCTCCACTATCCTGAAGATCGATCGGAAGTCAGGCGGTGTTGTCTGGAAACTCGGCGCGCCGATGCTTTCCGGCCAGCATGCGCCCACGCCCCTGCCGAATGGCGACATCCTGATCTTTGACAACGGTCCACACCGCGTGGATCAGACGTTTCCATTCTCGAGGGTGATCGAGGTCAATCCCGCGACCAACCAGATCGTCTGGAAATTCCAGGAGGCGTTTCCGCCCAATTTCTACAGCGATCGCATCTCGAACGCTCAGCGCCTGCCAAACGGTAACACGCTGATCAACGAAGGACAGTTCGGACGATTCTTCGAGGTGACGCCGGCTGGTGAGGTCGTGTGGGAGTACGTCAATCCCTATTTCGGCCCTGCGAGCAGGCCACCGCAAACGCAGACCAACAGCGTTTTTCGCGTGTATCGGTATACGGAAGATGAACTCGCCAGAGCGCGACACTTGATCTGAGCGCCCGGAAGTTCCGAGCGTGGAATGGAGGACAAGATGAGATTTTCAAGAATCCTGGCAATGGTCGTGGCCGCGAGTGCGCTGGAATGTGAAGCATGGGCGCAGCCGGTGGTTTCGGCCGTACTGAACGGAGCATCTTACAGCGCCGTAGTTGCCCCTGGTTCCTGGGTCACCATTTTCGGGACCAACCTGGCCTTGAACTCGCAGAGTGCATCCGTTTCGTTGCCGAATGCTCTGGCAGGAGTATCGGTCAGCGTGGGCAGTGTGACGGCGCCGCTGTTGTATGTGTCACCCAATCAAGTCAACGCCCTCATTCCGCTGGAGGTCGCGATCCCAGCGAGCACCGTGGTTCCTTTGGTTGTTAACTCGCAAGGCGTCCAAGCGAAACCCTACAATCTGCGGCTGACCCGCGACGCCCCCGGAATCTTCACTCGCAACGGCGCCGGTACCGGGCGAGCCTTGGTGTTCGACGCCGGTTTTAGGGCCGTGGACACGGTCGGCGCCAAGGATATTGTGGTTCTCTACGCCACGGGATTGGGTCCCACGGACGCTTCGGGGAGCGTGATCGACACCGTTGAGGTCTATATTGGAGAGCGGCAGGCGCAACTGCTTTCCGCCAGCCTGGCGCCGGGGTTTCCAGGCATCTACCAATTGAATGTGACGGCTCCCGTGCCGGCCACCGACAGGCTTTATCTGCGGGTCGGCGGATGGCAAAGCAACATCGTCGACGTAGGCATTCGAAGCGGCGTCAATGCCACAAACGTGGCGGGGAGCATCGATGGGCTCTATCCCTCGACCGATCCGTTCTTCAACCTCCCACCATGCGTGGATGAGGAGTCCACAACTCCCTGCAACGCTGGGCAAACGCTTTCTATCATGCTGCACGCGGCCAGTTTCAACCTCAGTTTCGACATAGTTCCCTCGGCGGATCCATTTGATGTGGCCGCGGTCGGAACGGGAGGGGCATCCGTCATCTCGATCAACCCGGCAGCCGGAACTTATACCGCGTCCGTCTCCACTCTCACGCTGGAAGCCGCTAGAGGTGACTTCTCGAAATCGGTGGTGCCGCTCTGGGATTATACTAACTGCGACGTCCAAACGCTGGTCTGCTTTGCCTTCCCGGGCCCCAGTGTCCTACCACCGAGCCGGATTGACCCGTACTGGCTGCAAGCCATCAGGATGCTTCCGGTACCCAGCGCAACCGCGCCTACCAGCCCCAATGTCATCGTGCAGGTTTCCGGAAATCTGAGCGGGCGACGGCTGGTCATCGACGGCCAAACCAATACTGCGCTCTCGCGGTTTGGCGGGATCGTCCAGGTTCCGCTCGGCCCGTTCGACACGAGCCAGTCCACTTTCAAACTGTACGTCGATGGCAGGCTGGTCACGTCGAAGGATTTCCCCTTCCGGGTGATCCACCGCTAACAATGTCTAAAGGTGTAAAAGAAGGAGTGAACGATGAGATCTGTTCGCGTAGCCTTCGGGTTCCTGCTCTGGGGGGCTGCCGCCGCGCACGCGCAGCCATACGTGATTTCAACCTACGCGGGCGGTGCGCCACCATCGGCGCCGGCCGCGGCATTCGACGTGTCGATTGCGACAGACACGGCGGGTAACGCGTACTTTACCAGCCGGAACAGCGTCTTTAAGCGGGACCCGAAGGGGGTCGTCACTCTGGTCGCCGGAAACGGCCGCGCGGGGTACTCGGGGGACGGCGGGCCCGCCACCAGTGCGCAACTGTACTACGCCCTTGGTGTGGCGGTGGATGGTGAGGGCAACCTTTTGATTGCGGACGCGGGCAACTCCCGCATCCGTAAGGTGTCCCCCGATGGGATCATCGCCACGGTGGCGGGTAATGGCACGCCAGGCTTCGATGGCGATGGCGGTCCCGCCGCCAGCGCGCAATTGAACTATCCGCAGAGTGTGGCGGTAGACGGCGCGGGTGACCTGTTCATCGCAGACTCACTGGGCTTAGGCTTCAGCGATCTAGGCAACCGGATCCGCAAGGTGTCGCCGGACGGCATTATCACGACTGTGGCGGGCACTGGGG
This sequence comes from Terriglobia bacterium, assembly GCA_020073365.1. Taxonomy (GTDB): domain Bacteria; phylum Acidobacteriota; class Terriglobia; order Bryobacterales; family Bryobacteraceae; genus JAIQFL01. The sequence goes on from JAIQFL010000057.1 coordinate 13,916, forward strand.
CCTGCTGTTATACCTCCGGTGACGGCGGGCCGGCCGCCCAGGCGCAACTGACCGGTCCGAATCGACTGGCGGTGGATGGCGCGGGCAACCTGTTCATTACCGAACCCATCTACGGCCGCGTCCGCAAGGTATCTCCGGACGGAATCATTACCTCGGTGGCCGGCGGCCGCAAGGGAATGCAGTTTGGCGAGTCTTGCGCCGCCGGGTCTTCGGGCGATGGCGGACAGGCTGCTGACGCGCCACTGTGCTTGCCGTACAGCGTGGCAGTTGACAGGGCGGGCAACCTTTTCATCGCCGAGTACGGATACCGCTGTTGCTACGACACCGACGATCCGGTGATCGAGAACTTCGCCGTCCGCCGGGTCTCTCCCAGCGGGATCATTACCACGGTGGCGGGCAGCGTTACGCCAGGCATCTCGGTCTGTAACTGCGCGGACGTGGGAAGCGGTTTCGTAGCGGTGGACAGCGCCGGCAGCGTGTTTCTCTCGGACTCGCTCCTGATCCGCAAAATCTCCCCGGACGGGAGCGTCGCCACAATAGCCGACTTTTATTCCTGCTGCTTTTCCGGAGACAGCGGGCCCGCCGCCGACGCCCAACTATACGATCCGACCGCGGTGGCGGTGGATGGCGCAGGCAACCTGTTCATCGCGGATACCGACAACAACCGCATCCGCAAGGTGTCCCCCGACGGGATCATCACCACCGTGGCGGGCACGGCCACATACGGTTACTCCGGCGACGGCGGACCCGCCACCGACGCCCAACTGAAGGATGTGACCGGCCTGGCCGTGGACGGCGCGGGCAATCTCTTCATCGCGGATCGGCTCAACAACCGGATCCGCAAAGTCTCCCCGGACGGGATGATCAACACCGTGGCGGGTGGCGGCATGGACTTCCCCGTGGATGGCGGATCCGCTACGGACGCGCAACTGTCCAATCCCGTCGCCGTGGCGGTGGATGGCGCGGGAAGCTTATTCATCCCGACTACGCCCGGATACCCCGGCAGCCGTATCCTCAAGGTTTCCCCGAGCGGGATCATCACCACTGTTGCGGGCGGTGGCAAGACCTATCCTGGGGATGGCGGCCCAGCCACCAGCGCGGGCCTGCAGTTTCCGCAGGGCCTCGCGGTGGATAGCGCGGGAAACCTGTTCATTGCTGAAGGCAACGGCATCCGCAAAGTCTCCCCGGACGGCATCATCACCACTGTTGCGGGCGGTGGCAAAGACTTGCCTGGTGATGGCGGGCCAGCCACCAGAGCGCAACTGCAGTCGCCGCAGGCCGTGGCGGTGGACGGCGCAGGTAACCTGTTCATCGTGGATACCGGCCGCGTGCGTAATATCTCCCCCGACGGGATCATTACTACGGTGGCGGGCGTCGGCACGTGCTGTTCCTCTACCGGTGACGGAGGACCAGCCACCAACGCGCAACTGTCTCCCCGCGGCGTAGCGGTGGACGGGTCGGGCAACGTTTACGTAGTGGACTGGGCCGCCAGCGCTGTCCGTGTCCTGCGGCCGGCTACCGCCCCGTCCGTTTCACGCCGTGGTGGACGCCGCAAGTCAACGCGCTGATCCGGTTTCGCCGGGCAAGATCGTGGTCATTTACGGCGCCGGCCGCGGCCCGCCCCAACTGATCCAAAATCAGCGCGGTGTCACCGCAGTTAAACGCTTTCCCCCTTTCGCGGGGTCGCCCCAAACAGGTAAGTTGTCTCTATGTCCAGTTCTTCGCATCTTAACGGAGAAGTGCCGGCCGTCGAGACCGAGCGCCTCCGCCTGCGCGCTCACCGGATCGGCGATTTCAGCGATTGCGCCGCGATGTGGGCCGATCCCGTTGTCACGCGCTACATCGGCGGCAAGCCTTTCTCCCAGGAAGACGTCTGGTCCCGGTTGTTACGCTACGTAGGCCACTGGTCGTGGATGGGTTTCGGCTATTGGGCGATCGAGGAGAAGGCAACCGGCCATTTTATTGGCGAACTGGGGTTCGCCGATTTCAAGCGAGACATCGAGCCATCCCTTGATGGCGTGCCGGAGTTGGGCTGGGCTCTCGCCTCCCGAATGCACGGCAGGGGCTATGCCACAGAGGCCGTCCGGGCCGTCATTACCTGGGGCGAGGCGCGCTTCGGCCCGGCGCAAACGGCATGTTTGATTCACCCGGAGAATCTTGCGTCTCTCCGTGTCGCCGGGAAATGCGGGTTCCAGGAATTCCAGCGAACCATGTACAAAGGCCAACCGACGATCATGTTCGCCCGGCGCCTCGGAAGAAGGGAGTCCTGACACGAGAAGCCCAAAGAGTGATTGGCCACAGAACCACCTACGGTTTGTAAACGGTTCCGGCCTTCATCACGAAGGTTACGCGGCGCAACGCCGTGATGTCTTTCGTTGGATCGCCGTCCACGGCAATCAGATCGGCGAACATACCAGGTTTCACCTGGCCGACATCCATGTGGAGGACGCTGCCGGCCACCGATGTCGCCGCCTTCAGTGCGTCCACCGCCGGCATCCCATAAGCCACCATGAGCTCGATCTCGCGAGCATTCTCGCCGTGGGTGAACACGCCCACGTCGCTGCCGCTCAGAATCGTCACACCCGCCTCCAGCGCGGCCTTGAAGCTGGCGCGCTTGCGCTGGATGCCTTGCGGCTCGGGTTGTTGACCCGTTCTCCAGCCGGCGTACTGACTGGTGGCGTCGCCCGCCGCCAGCGTGGGGCAGAGCGCCACGTGACGCTCCGTCATCAGCTTGAAGATCTCCGGAGTGCCGCCATCGCCGTGCTCGATGGTTTCCGCACCGGCGAGGATGGCCCGCCGCATGCCTTCAGCCGTGCTCGTGTGAACCGCCACAGGCACACCTGCGCTCCGGGCCGTCTCGACGGCGAGCTTCATCTCGTCCAGCGAGAACGTGGGATGCGCTCCCGGAAGCGGACCCCACCGGTAGTCGCCGTACAGCTTGATCCAGTCGGCGCCGTGGCCGATCTGATCGCGCACCACGCGGATCAGGCTGTCCACGCCGTCGGCTTCTTCGGCGCCCTGAGGCACGCGCCATTCCAGCGCGAAGCCCTTAGGAGCGTAACTGCCGGTGGCCACGATCGCGCGCGTGGAGGCGAGTATCCGGGGACCCGGAATGATACCCTGGTTGACCGCCTGCTTCAGTTCGACGTCGGCGTATCCGGCGCCTTCCGTGCCGAGGTCGCGGACGGTCGTGAAGCCGGCCATCAGGGTGGCGCGCAGGTGATTGACGGCGCGCGCGGCGCGCAGAGCCAGCCCTTCATGCGCCACCTGGTCGTTCCAGGGCGTTTCGTTGTATGCGTGGAGGAGGATGTGCGAATGACCCTCCACCAGGCCGGGCATCAGCGTGGCCCCGGGTAAGTCGACGACCTTGGCGCCTGTGGCGTCAATGCCGGCGGCGGGACCTGCGGCCGCGATCCGGCCGGCTCTCACCAGCACCGCCCAACCCTCATGCATGGTCTCACCGTCAAAGACGTGCGCCGGTTTGACCACGGTAGTGGCGCCCGGGTCGCGCGTCATCGGCTGCGAGGTGGCCGAAGGCGCGACGAGAGCGAGAAGAAAACAGATCGCGAACGGACGGTCGATGTGCATGGCAGGTCGTGCTGCGGCGGCGGGGGCCCTCAAAACCCGACGAACTTATCGTACTTCACCACGGACTCGGTTTCGAACTTGCGGTAATCGCGGAAGGCAATCACGTTGCGCGTGCAGGCTCCGCTGCCGCGCATGCAACCCACGTTTTCGCTGGTGGCCGGCAGCAGGTAGCTGCGCTGTTCGATCTTGGCGAAGGCGTATTCCAGGATCGACTCCGCCCGGCTGAGGGGGAAGTCCGGTGGTATGGAAGCCGTGCGTTGCTCGATGCGGAGGACGCGGTGGGTTTCCCGGTCGATCCAGATGGCGCCATCGTACGCCGGGTTGTAACGGCGCTCGTCTGGCGAGACCATGGTCCAGTGGGAATTGGCCTGCGCGACCGTATAGTCGTAGACCAGCGCCGGACGCCCGGCGATCCGGTCCTCCCCACGACGCTTGAATTGCCCATCGGTAGCTGGGGACAGTACGTCCTCGAGAGTCGTGGAGAACTCGCCGGTGGACCATGTGCCGGTGTGCTCAATGGGCCGATTGGCGGGCGAACCGTTGATCGCGACGTTGTGGTACTCCTCTTTCCCGTTGACACAGGACACGTCCGCGGTGACTACATCGATGATCTGCCATCGCGCTGGAAAGCCGGTGCTGAAGTAGCGGGTAGTAGCCTGCTGGGCCAAGAAGTTCGGGAGACCGGCTGTGAAATTGGCGGCAGCCGCGCGGGCCTCGGCGATGATCTGCGTGTCGGTGAGACGCAGGGCGGGGACGGAGGATGGCTCGGTGGGGGCATCGGAATCGGCAGCGGCCGCCGGCTGCTCGGGTTTCGACGGTTCGGCCTCGGGCCCGGATTCGCCGGGAGCCTTCTCGCGCGTGGAGAGAGTGCGGGGTTTGCCGAGATCTTCGGCACGAGGAACCTGCACGGCGGCCTCATCCACGGGCCGCTCGGCGGCGGCGCGCTCGGCGGGGGTGCCGGCTCGAAGCAGGATCACGCGCAAGGCCGTCTCTTCGTCATCGGGATTGACGGAAACGGTGAGCTGGTCGCCAGGGTGGAGAAGGGAGTCGCGGATCGGTTCACCTTCCTTGTTACGGAATTGCGTTTTCGCCAGCAGGCGAAAGCGCAGAACGCGCTGGCGGACTGTCTGGAGGAGCAGGTCCTTCTCACCCATCTTCCGAAAGGTGCCGTCCACCGAGGCGAGTGCTACCTTCACGTCGTCATTCGCGGATTTTCCCGACTTCTCCTTCGGCTGCTTTTGGGGGAGCTTCACTTCCGGCACGGGGATTCCGATGGGAATGCCGCCAGGCAAGCGCGTGGGGTAGGTGTTGGGCGGGTATTGACCGGGAGGATACTGGCCGGGTGGGTATTGACCGGGAGGGTATTGACCCGGTGGATACTGTCCCGGATAGGTTTGCGCGGCCGCGAGCACTCCGAACAACAGCCAGAGCGGGAACAGTTGGATGGCCAGAGCGGAAGGGCGCCGCATGACTGCAAAGCCTCCTTGGTAACAATTCTATACGCATTCGTCGCCGGATGCGGAGGTAAGTGAGGCTAAGTAGGCTAAGTATGGCTAAGTGGGGCCGTATTGAGGTTCGCAAAATGTGGTGAGAGAGTTCGGTATCCCACGGCGAATTGAGCGCTCAGCCGCTCAACCCACATCCACGCACGCTGGCGACCCGAGGTCGGCGCGCAGGTTCTGTAAGGCTTTGCGCACCCAAGTCTTTACGGTTCCGAGCGGGTGGCCCATCCGCTGGGCGACCTCCAGTTGCGAAAGGCCTCCAAAATAGGACAGCTCGATGGCCTGGCGCTGGTTTGGACAGAGCTTCTCTACCGCCCTCTTGAGCTGGCGGGCCTGCTCCGAGCCCAGGATTTCCCGCTCCATATCGGTTTGCAGTGCGGGATGCTCCGCGTCCTCGAAGTTGACCACATTGCGTGGACGGCCGCCAGCCGAGCGGAGGTAGTCGATCGCGCAGTTGTGGGCGATTGCCAGAAGCCACGGGCCAATGGAGCCCTTGCCCTTACCGGCATCGAAGCCCCGGACGCGATTCCAGACGCGCAGGAAGGTTTCCTGCGTCAGGTCTTCCGCCATGCTGGCGTCGTGGACCACGCGGAGGATCACGGAATAAACGAGGCGGCCATAGCGATCGAAAAGCTCGGCGAGGGCGCCCGCGTCGTGCCCATGCATGCGTTCGATCAGTTCCGCTTCGGCTTCGAATGTGGTATGCGGGGCCGACTCCATGCATCTAGAGACGGGACCTCCAGTTTTCGGGCTGGTGACGGCGGGCAGGTCCCGGGCATCCAGACCCGACCCCTTACGAATCTCCTCGCAAGCCTCATTGCCATCATTGGTGTTTGTCTGGATTATGAAAGTTGTCATCGGCTTCAGCTCCCGACCATAAGGTGTGCAGTCGGTCTGCCGAAGCCCTGCGACGCGCCAGAGCGTTGATTCTGTGACGCTTATCCTTCAATCCGGCTTCCAGAAACCGGTCGGCTGTACACCAGAACGTAAGGAACTGTCCACGCCGTGGACACTCGCGGAGCAAGACCACCGACCTGCCACGCCTGCATTCTTGCAGTCGTCAGTGGCACGGGCATTCTTGCCTGTGTGTTTTGGTTTCTCCCCGACGGTTCAGGGCAGGATTAGTCGTCAGCGCTTCTGAGCTGTGAACTTCCCACTCTCGGGGTCGAAGGTAAAGCTGTACAGTACCTGGGTCGGGTTCAGAATCATGACCCGCTTCCAGGCCGCCGCAATCTCATGCGAGGCGGACTCTTCCAGACCGACGAAATGACCGGATACCTGATCGGGCATATCGCGGATGGCCTCCGGCAGGGCGGCATCGGAGTCCAGTTCGGCCGTGTGTGGTGTAGGCTTCAAGGCGTTGTTGAGAAAGATCGAGATGTTCTGAGGCGCAAGCATAGCTGGGCCTCCTTCTGGATGAAGTCTAGCACCCGGCAGGGAGGAGTGGAAGGCGTTTCCGCAGGATCGCGCAGGATCGCCAGGGTCTGCACAGTCCGGCCCGCCGCCAGGGCCAGTGGTCTCCTCCACGATCCGGCCCGCGGACGATCGCTCTTGCGCCCGAAGAATCCGGTACCCGGCCCTGCCCTACAATAAGGAAGGAGCCTTCCGATGACCAGCGATTCCGCGTCGCGCGAACAGTTGATCCAGGTGCTGCGGGGTGGGCATGCCCACGCGACATTCGATGACGTAATCCGGGATTTTCCCGGGGACCGGATCGGCGTTCGACCGGCAGGGGCGCCGCATTCGGCTTGGGAGTTGCTGGAGCACCTTCGGATTGCGCAGAACGACATCCTGCAGTTCAGCCGCTCTGCCGAGCATGTCTCCCCGAAGTGGCCCGACGGGTATTGGCCGAAATCGCCGGCGCCGCAGCGGGCAAGTCAGTGGGACGAGTCGGTCCGCGCCTTCCACAACGATCTTTCGGCGTTCGAAGCGCTCATTCAAGATCCGGCCCAGGATCTCCACCGGAAGTTCCCCTGGGGCGACGGCCAGACACTGTTCCGCGAGGCCCTGCTGATCGCGGACCACAACTCGTACCATCTGGGGCAACTGGTGCTGGTGCGGCGCCTCGTAGGCGCGTGGGATGTAAAGCCGTAGACCCGCGGACCTTTATTTCTTCGGTTCTTCCCCGGGCCGCCACCACACCGGAATCTCGATCGCCTGGTACCGCACCTGGTGATTTGGCGCATTCGGAATCAACAGGCGCGCCAACAGGTGAACCACGTGGCCCGGCGGGCACGCCGCACGAATGGTGGGAAGCGAATACCTCGCCGACGCGCCCACGTGGTCGTAGTCGGTCCACGAATCGTCGCCGCGAGCAGTGTTGTCCACGCAGGCATCGCTGGTGAATAGCTCGGCCGCGCGAAGAGCGTCGCCCTCCGGCAAAAGCACCGCGAAACTCTCGCCCGGCGCCGCATGGCCGTCCTGGTTGCCCTCACCGAATGGGACTTCGGCGACTTGTACCGCGTGCTGGTACACCTTCAACGTGCGTCCGTCGGCGATATGAAAGTCCTGCGTGGATTCAGCCGGCGGGAAGAGGGGCACCTCCAACGGCATTCGGTTGGGGGCATCCGCCGCAAACTCACCACGAACGGCGGCACGACGGACTTGCCCCTCCAATGGCGCGTGGCTGGAACCCTCTACCGCGAAGATCTTCACCATCGCGCGGCTTTCGTCCGCCACCGTCAGCGTCAACGGCAGCATGGCGGACTCACCGGGCTTCAGTCCGAAGAGACGGCTGGTCGGAGACTCGAACTTCACCCCAGGATTGGAGCTCTCCCACTGGATCATCGATGTTGCGGAAGGCGCCGCGCCCTTATTCCAGAACTTCACGCGGAGCTTGATCGGCCGGCCGGCGGTCGCCCATGCTGCTTCCGTGAATTCATAGCCCGCGATACAGATTAGCGGCTCGGCGGAAATGCCCACTTCGTATGCATCCCCGTCGAGGTCGAAATTCAGACGCCCCTGCGCGTCGACCTTCTGGGCGGTCCGGCGCACATTCCCATCGCGCAGCCGGATGTATGTCACCGTATGGGAGCTTCCCGGCGGATAGATCCGCGCCGATCCGATGGAGAGCTTCACCTTGGGCAGGGTCGCGCCGCCCGGAACCCATTCCCGCACGGACGAGCGGAACCCCTTGCTCGAAACATTCTCCAGCAGGGTGAAACCCGGCTGCCTTCGGTCCGACACTGCTTCCCAGCCCCACACCGCGAAGTTCGGATACACGTCCGCGTGGCTGAACGTGACCGGCTTCGGAAGTGGATTGGCAAATGCGTGCAGGTGGAAATCGAGCGTCTGCCCGATCCCCGGAGAGCCCTGGCCGGAATCGAAGCTCTCGGTCTCGTGGCCCGTTCGCGCGTAGAGCCAGAGGACATTCATCCGACGGTGATAGAACTGGAGGGAATCGCGCGTCCCCGTGATCATGCGCGTGCGCAGGCCATCGTAGTTGTCGTACAGGTCGTCGTGGTTGTATTCGACTTCGAAACCCCGTGGTCCTACTGAGGCTTCCGGAATGCCGAGGAAGCTCGAAGCGCTCGACACCAGGTCGGGATATTTGCCCGCCAGCCAGAACGCCATAAAACCGCCCAGGGAGAACCCCGTCACGGCGCGGTGGTCGCGGTCGGGAATGGTTCGCAGAGTCTTATCGATGTGGTCCACCAGCTCCGGAAAGTAGAGCGGATAGGAGCCCTCAGTCTCCAGCGGACCCAGATTCACGACAATCAGGTCGTGCGTGGCCACGTAACTCGCCGTCTCTCGGTCGCGCTGTGGGTTGGATTGCTCGTAGCCGTGGAACCAATAGATCACCGGGTAGCGTTTCTGCGATGTGGCGTAGAACGGGGGCAGCAATACCTGGTACGTCCGCGTTCCGCCCATCACCTGGCTGAAATGCGTCAATTCCTGGATGAGCGCGGGCGGTGGCGCCTGGGCCGCCTGGAACAACCAGGCCCCCAGCCCGATAAGACCAAAATAGATCCGCACTATTGAGTACGTACCACTTCTGTTACCGAGCCTGCAAGGCCAGCCCCGCTGGTATCATGTATGGCAATGAACCTGGCTTTAGCATCCGACCACGCCGGCTTTCTGCTGAAAGCGCGGGTAGCCGCGGAACTTCGCAAGTTGGGGCACCAGGTGACCGATCTGGGCACCAACTCCACAGACCCCGTGGATTACCCCGACTACGCGCAGGCCGTTGCCGAAGCCGTGCTACAGGGCCGCGCCGAGCGGGCCGTGCTCATTTGCGGCAGCGGCGCCGGCGCCTGCGTAGCCGCCAACAAATTCCGGGGGATCCGCGCCGCCACCTGTCACGACAGCTTCTCCGCGCGCCAATGCGTGGAAGACGACGACGTTAACATTCTCTGCCTCGGCGCCCGCGTGATCGGTCCCGAGCTGGCCGTGGACCTGGTGCGCCACTACGTCGGCGCGCAATTCTCCGGCGCCGAGCGCCACCGCCGCCGCTTGGGGAAGATCGCCGCCTTCGAAGCCGATTTCGGCAAGTAGCGGGCAGCGGCTTGAAGAACGAGAACCACGGGAAACGCCGCCGAAGCGAGAGGGAAGCCGTTCATCGAATCGTCCAGCTAGGCCGCCGTCCCCGCGAACGTCCGCGAGATCAGTTCCCGTGCCTCCTGCTGGATGCGCCGCAGGTGCTCCTCTCCATCGAAGCTCTCCGCATACATCTTGTAGACGTTTTCCGTCCCCGAGGGACGCGCCGCAAACCATCCGCGCTTGGTCACCACTTTCAGCCCGCCGATGGGCGCGCCGTTTCCCGGCGCCTTCGTGAGCATGGCTTCAATCGGGTCGCCCGCCAACTCGCTCGCGGTCACCTGCTCTGGTGACAGGCGCTGCAGGATGGCTTTCTGCTCGGGGGTTGCCGGCGCATCGACGCGTTCATACACCGGCGCCCCGAACCGCTCCGTCAGGGAGCGGTAGATCTCGCCCGGGTCCTTTCCCGTATGCGCAAGCATCTCGGCCGCCAGCAGCGCCATGACGATGCCGTCCTTGTCGGTGGTCCACACGGTTCCGTCGCGGCGCAGGAGCGACGCTCCCGCGCTCTCTTCGCCGCCGAAGCCCAGTGAGCCATCGAGCAGGCCGTCCACGAACCACTTGAAGCCCACGGGGACTTCTACCAGGTGCCGGCCCAGGCTTGCCGCTACGCGGTCGATCATGCTGCTCGACACCAGAGTCTTCCCTACCCCGGCATCCGCGCGCCAGCCCGGACGGTTGGGGAAAAGGTACGAGATCGCCGCTGAAAGATAGTGGTTGGGGTTCAGCAGTCCGGCGCTGCGCGTCACCACGCCATGGCGGTCGTGGTCCGTGTCGCAGGCGAAGGCAATGTCGAATTTGTCTTTCATGGCAATCAGCCCCGCCATGGCGTAGGGCGACGAGCAGTCCATGCGGATCTTGCCGTCCCAATCCACGCTCATGAAGCGAAATGTCGGGTCGGCATGGTTATGCGCGATGGTCATCGAGAGCCCGTACCGCTGGGCAATCCGTTCCCAATAGGCGATACCCGCGCCCCCTAGCGGATCCGCGCCGATCGAGAGCCTCGCATCGCGCACGGCGGCCAGATCCAAGGCCGAGGCCAGGTCGTTCACATAGCTTGAAATGTAGTCGTGCCGGTGGGTGGTGGCGGCGGCCAGCGCGCGCGCGTACGCCTGGCGGCGCACCTCCGGCAGGCCGCCGGCCAGAATCTCATTCGCGCGATTCTCAATCCATTTCGTGGCGCCAGTATCCGCTGGCCCGCCGTTGGGCGGGTTGTACTTGAAGCCGCCATCCTCGGGCGGATTGTGGGAGGGCGTGATGACGATACCATCGGCGAGCTCGGTTTTCCGGTTGCGATTGTAAGTGAGGATCGCGTGCGAGAGGGCCGGCGTCGGCGTATAGCCCAGATCCATGTCGACCATCACCTCCACCCCGTTCGCCACGAGCACTTCGAGCGCGCTGGCAAACGCAGGTTCCGAAAGCGCGTGTGTGTCCTTGGCGAGGAACAGCGGCCCACCAACGCCGTTCTCCCGCCGGTACTGGCAGATGGCCTGGGTGATCGCCAGAATGTGGCCTTCATTGAAGGAGCAATGGAACGAAGACCCGCGGTGCCCCGACGTGCCGAAGCTCACCTTCTGCGACGGCTCGCCGGCATCCGGCCGCTCCGTGTAATAGGCCGTGATGAGACGAGGTACATTCACCAGCATCGAGGGAGTGGGCGGTTGGCCCGCAAGTGGATGGAGTGCCATGCAAATCCAACTTACCACTGGCCGGGGGCGCTGCTGGGACCGGCGGGGCAGAAGGACGGGCACCCCGTTCAGTGCGGAAATTTTGGGGAAGGCATGGGGAATGCTTGGGGAGATCGCCCCAGCGGACATACCTCCCATGGTATATTACATCTGTGGAATATGAGATCATCGTAACCGATGAGTTTGAACAATGGTGGGATGGTCTCGACGCTACTGAACAGCAATCAGTCGAGCGTATCGTAAGGCTCCTGGCTGCCTTTGGACCTACACTGCGCCACCCATACAGCTCGGGTATCAAAGGCAGCCGATACTCCCACATGCGGGAGCTTGGATTCAGCATCGTGGGCGGCCCTATCGAGTTCTTTATGCCTTTGATCCAAGGAGGCAAGCGGTGTTGTTGATAGGTGGCGAGAAGAGTGGGGATGCCCGTTGGTATCAGATTTTCGTGCCGTTGGCGGATGCGTTATACGAGAAGTTCCTAAAGGACACGGAGAGCGAGAAAGAAGATGGCTAAGCATTACAAGAAATTCAGCGAGCTGCAGTCCAAAATGTCACCGGAACAGCGTAAACAGAACGAGGCAGAAGCCGAGAGGATGATGCGGGAACTTCCGCTCGATGAGTTGCGGGCAGCTCGGAATCTCACGCAAGAGCACCTGGCGAAGATCATGGGTGTAAAGCAGTCTGCAATCTCCCGGATGGAGCGCCGAGCCGATGTCTACGTGAGCACCCTTTCCTCTTTCATCGAAGCCATGGGCGGACACCTCGAAATCCGAGCGGTCTTTCCCGAAGGCGCAGTACTTATTAATCAATTCGGCGAGGAACGGCCCTCGACCGCGGATTGACGGCGACGCGCCACATATCTCCAGGGCCTTCGGCGCCGTCGTTTCCGAGGCGGCGAACGAGCACCCTGCGCATAAGCGTATCGAGAGACGCCGGTTTCTGTCTCGTGTGCCGGGTGCAGTAACGATGCAAATCGAAGTATCATGAAATCGGACTTACGGCTCGGCAACGAGCCTGGAGGAGGTCCATTGTGGACGTTACGACAGACGATTTCCGGCGTCATTACGCAGAGCTTTCCGATGCCGGCCTTCTCTCCGTCAACCGCGAGCAACTCAGCGACACTGCCCGGCAAGTATACGATGCGGAGGTAGCCGGCCGGGGTCTCAAGATCGAGGCCCAGCCCGAATCCCCGCCAGTCGCACCAGACCATGAGAAGCATCCGGACGAGGAACTGGTACAGATTGCCACTTTCGCTTTTCCGAATGATGCGAAGTTCGCCCGAGCCGAGTTGGAAGCCGAAGGCATTCCCTGTTACATGGGCAACGAGCGGACTCTGGACGTGGATTGGTTCCTTACCAACGTCCTCGGCGGATACAAGCTGTCGGTCCCGGCGGCCGATGCCGAGCGGGCCCGCGCGATCCTGGATTCGCGCGTTTCCGACGAGGAATTAGACGCCCAAGCCGCCGCCGAACCGCCTCCCGAAGACGTCGTTTGAACACTGCTCCACGCCGCGCATTGCCGCGTTCCCCGGAATCGTGTTACCGTCAGAATTAAAGACTTTTGGGTATTATTCAACGCAAAAATTCTAAGGAGAAATCAAACCATGCCACTAGTTTCGATGCGCCAGCTCCTCGACGAGGCGGCCAAGGGCGGGTACGGTGTTGGCGCGTTCAACGTCAACAATATGGAACAGATCCAGGCGATCATGGAGGCGGCGCGCGAAACCCGGTCGCCGGTCATCATTCAGGCCAGCCGCGGCGCGCGCGCCTACTCGCAGGACCGGTTCCTGTATCATCTGATGTTGGCCGCGACGGAGCTCTACCCCGAGATCCCCACGGTTCTGCACCTCGACCACGGGAACAGCGTGGAAACGTGCAAGAGCGCCATCGAGATGGGCTTCACCAGCGTGATGATGGATGGCTCGCTCATGCCGGATGGGAAGACGCCCTCCAGTTTCGAGTACAACGTCAATGCCACCCGCCAGGTGGTGGAGATGGCGCATGCCAAGGGCATCACCGTGGAAGGCGAAATCGGCTGTCTGGGCGGTATTGAGGATGGTCATGGCGCTGGCCTCGACGGCCTGAGCCACCTCACCGATCCGGCCCAAGCCGAGGAATTCGTTAAGCTGACGGGCCTGGACGCTTTGGCGATCGCCATCGGCACCAGCCATGGCGCCTACAAGTTCTCTTCGAAGCCCACGGGCGAGACCCTCAAGATGGCGCGCCTGATCGAGATCCACAAGCGCCTGCCCAACGTTCACCTGGTGATGCACGGCTCCTCCAGCGTGCCCAAGGAACTGCAGGACATCATCAACCAGTACGGCGGAAAGCTGAAGCCCACGTGGGGCGTGCCGGTTGAGGAGATCCAGCTCGGCATCCGGAACGGCGTACGCAAGATCAACGTCGATACCGACAATCGCCTGGCCATCACCGGCGCCATCCGCAAGGTCTTCATGGAAAAGCCCGAAGAGTTCGACCCGCGCAGTTACATGAAGCCCGCTCGCGAAGCCATGAAGAAGGTGGTGGCGCAGCGCATGGTGCAATTCGGCCAGGCCGGTCACGCGGGAGATTATCAGCCCATCCCGCTCTCCGAAATGGCCGCTCAGTATGCCGGTCAGGTCTGCCTCACGGTTTGAAGAACCGGAACGCCACCCGCCTCACTCCGGTAGTGACGGCGGGTGGCCCTGGGCCTTTCTGGTGGAACCTCACACGGGCCTCACTTCCCGGTCACGGCTGCGATTTTGTTGCCATAGCCCACGATGACGGTCGAACTCACCAGGACCAGCAGGCTGAGTCCGACCAGGATCCTGGTGCGGCGGCTGGTGCCGCTCCACTCTTTGAGCCCGATGCCCCACAGCGTGCTGAAGATGATGATACTGGCCATGTGCAGCGTCCAACTGGAGAACTTGTAGCGGCCCATCTGCGTCTCGCCCATACTGTAGAAGAAAAACTGCATGTACCAGGTGGTTCCGGCGAGCGCGCAGAAGAGGTAGTTGGACAGCATCGGGGCCCTCACCACCGGTTCGGTCGCGACGGCCACTGCGGTCGCCGCGCGGGACAGGCCATTTTCGCCGCCGTCCTCGCGGGCGGGGGCCGTGGGGCGGATCTCCGACTGGAAATACTGATACGCGGTGCGGTTCCGGATATTCAAAATGAGGCACCAGATGAAATTGGAGGTAAATCCGCCTGCCAAGACCACCACGAGAACCGGAAGCCCCTGCAACAGGGGCGGCGTACCGTGGCGCACCGTGATCTCTTTGATAGGATCGCCCGCCGCTAACCCGAAGGCGAAACAGGCGCTCATGATGCCGGAGAAGGTGGCCACCAGAAGTCCGCGTTTGAGATTGAACTCGCGAATCGAGTTGCGCTTCTGCTCTTCCGACAGCTCCCGTTCCTTGGACACTCCCGCGGACCCGGCGCAGGCGATGCCTGCCAGACACACTGCGACACCGAAGAGAATCACCTGGCCCGAATGGGTTCCCCAGACCTGGGTAGCGAACTGTCCGCGGAATATGGGAGGTATCAGGGTACCAAACGAAGCCGTGTATCCCAGCGCCACCGCCATTCCAAGGGACATGCCGAGATAGCGCATGGTCAGGCCGAACGTAAGCCCACCCAAGCCCCACAAAAGCCCAAACGCGTAAGCCCAAAACATGCTGCCGGAGGGCGCTTCCCGAAGCACTCCTGGGAGATCGTTGGTGATCGTGAAGGCCAGGATCCAGGGAGCGATGACCCAACTGAACATGCCTCCGGCAAGCCAGTAGGTTTCCCACGCCCAACTCCGGACGCCGCGATAGGCGACGTAAAAACTGCCTGAGGCGAAGCCGCCAAGCCAGTGAAAGAACACTCCGAGAAGGGGATTTGGCGTCAAAGGGTCACCTCAGATCCGGTTTGGGCAACGAAGACCAGGGTCGGCCTGGCGCGTCGAAGGCGGTCAGCGATTTCCGTGTCCCAGAAGAATGGTAACCGAATGCAGCCAGGCTTTCAACCGTAACGGGTCTCGATATCAGGAATGTGCAGCGCGCCGGGAAAGCGGCCTATTCGTGTCGCAGAGCCACCGACGCCTCCACGCGCGTAGCCCGCAGGGCCGGTATCGTGCATCCAAGCAGGGCCACTACCACCAGGACACTGGCGGCGAGCGCCAGCGTGGCCGGGTCGCCTGGGCTGACCTCGAACAGCATGCTGCGCAGCAACCGCATGAGGCCCAGCGCGGCCAGGCCACCGAACGCCACGCCCGCCGCTGCCATGCGCATGCCGCTCGCGAGCACCAGCCGCGTTACATCTCGCCGCTCCGCCCCGAGCGCGACACGGATGCCGATCTCCCGCGTGCGCGCGGTCACCGAATAGGCGATCACGCCGTAGATGCCAATGGCCGCCAGGAGCGTCGCGCAGGCGGCGAAGCCCACCAGCATCCACATGAGGAACCGCCGGTCGCGCAACGATGTGGAGATCACGTCGTCCATAGACAGCGCCGGGGGGATGGGGATATTCTTGTCCGCCAGCTTGATTTGCGCCCGGATCGCGGCTTGGACTCCCGCCGCCGCGGGTTCGTACCGCACCATCAAACTCATCAAGCCCCAGTTGTGCTGAAAGTAGTCTTCGTAGGCCTCCGGACGCGGAGGCAGCGCCAACTGGTCGTGCCGTACATCTCCGATCACGCCCACTACCATGGACCAAGGCTGCTTGGGATTCGGCCCGAGCCGGATCCGCCTTCCGATGGCATCCTGGCCCGGCCAGCACAACTCCGCCAGCGCTCGATTGACCACCACCACCTCCGGGGCGCCCTCCACATCGTGTGGGTTGAAATCGCGTCCGGCCAACAGGGGGATTCCCATCGCGCTAAAGTATCCGGGGCCTGCCAGTTGGTAATTCGCCTCCAGGTTTTCGCCCGGCGCCGAGGTCCGGTTTTCGACCACGATTCCCGTCCCCGAGCGCTCGCCGCTTAACGGGATGTTGCCTACCGCGCCGGCGGCCTTCACTCCGGGGATCGCGCGGATGTGCGACAGAAGCTCTTCGTAAAACGCGCCCACCTGGTTGTTGGTCTTGAAACGGGCGCGCTGGGGAGCGATTTGGAACGTCTGCACATGGTCCGCCACGAATCCCGGGTTCACGTGCCGCAACCTCCACAGACTCTGTGTCAACAGGCCTGCCCCCGCCAGCAGCACGAAGGCCATAGCCACCTCCGCAGTGACCAGCACGGCCCGCGCCGATCCGCCGCCCGCCGTAGTTCGTGCCGAACTGCGCGCCAGCGTATCCCGTGTGGCGGTCCATGCCGGCGCCAGGCCGAACACGATTCCGCATAACAAGGAAGCTCCCAGGGCAAACGTCAGGACGCCGCTATCCATGAGGATCTCCGACGCGCGGCTGAACTGTTCCATCGCCACGGCCCGCAATCCGGCAACGCCCCAGGCGGCCACGAGGATGCCGGCGATTCCTCCAATGGCGCTCAGCAGAATCCCCTCAGCCAGCAACTGGCCGAGCAGTTGCCGGCGCGCGGCGCCCAGTGCAGATCGAACGGCAAATTCGGAGGTGCGCGCCGATGCCCGCGCCAACAGTAGGCTCGCCAGGTTGGCGCACACCATCAACAGAACGAATCCGACGGCCCCGCCCAGCACCAGCAGCATCCGCCGCGAGTCGCCGGCCAGGTAATGTTGCAGAGTCACTACCGACACTCCCTCGCCCCGGTTGGTCTTGGGATAGTCCGCGGCCAACTGGGCCGCCACCGAATCTAGATCCTTGGCCGCCGCCGCCAGCGATACGCCGGACTTCAGGCGTCCCACCGTGCGCAGCCAGTACACGTTGCGGCGCGTCAAATCTCGCGGGCTGATTCGAAGCGGCAGCCAGATGGCGGTCGACGGTTCCGGAAAGGCAAAGGAGGCCGGCATCACACCCACGATCCGAACTGGCGCGCCGTCCAGCGTGATACGCCGTCCCAGCACGGCGGGATCCGACGCGAACTGGCGCCGCCAGAGACTCTCGCTCAACAGCACGGTAAATGGCGCGCCGGGTTGTACATCCTCGGTTTGAAAGCCGCGCCCAAGCAAAGGGGCTGCGCCCAGGGTGGCGGCGAGGTTCGCGGAGATGGCCGTCGACAGCAGACTCTGCGGCTCATCGCCGCCGGTCAGAGTGACCATGTCGGACGCGTAGACGGCCAGCGATTCGAGCGAGCGGTTGCGCTCGGCGAAGTCCTTGAAGTCGGGTGCGGAAAGTTGCTCTGCCGTTTTCCGTTGCTGCAGGTAGTAGCGTTGGAGCACCACCAGGCGGCCAGGATCGGAGTAGGCCGGCGGCCTCAGCAGAACCGCCTCAAGCACGCTGAACATGGCGGTGTTGGCGCCAATCCCCAGGGCCAGCGTCAGAACCGCCACCGCCGTAAACCCCGGACTGCGGCGCAGCAGCCGCCATCCATATTGGAAGTCTCTCCACATGGCGGTTCTCGTGTGCAAGCCGGCTTCCATTCGTCACTGGGCGCGAAAACAGCGGTTTCCGGGGCGGAAGTGTCGGCCGCGTGTTCGATTCTGGGAATCCCCGGACTGGATGGACCCCGCGGGGTCCCCTCAGCGAAGAGCCCTCGCCGGCGCTCCAGGGGGTGCGCCCTCGCTGGCCTTCCGGGGATCGCATGGACCTAATAATCCTCTGAGCGACCAGCGGCTCCAGGGGACCCGTATGGATCAGGGCAAGGGCGTTAAAGTAAGCCCCGTTGACGGGAGAGACCTGAATAGCTGGTGCGATGTTATGAACAGCGATGATTGGCGCAGCCGGGGCGGTTCCGATGTGGTCTAATTCCAGTAGGCCGAGGAAGGAGGAATTGAGGGGAATGAAGCAGGTCACTCTGGTCTCCCTCTATGGTCAGAAGCGGAAGGAACTGGCTGAATTCGCCCAACGCTGCACCGACATTATTGCCACTTCACCCCTGCGAAGGGTGTTCCGTCCCTACCGCCTTGAGCAAATTCACGGGACCTTGGTCGGCATGGAAAAACTAGTCGGCTACTCAGATCATTACAACGCGAACCAGTGGGCTAAATCCAACTACCAGAGGGTGCTGATGAACTTCGGGCCTCTTTTCGGGATCGTGCGGCAGCACTTCCCGCTGGCTTTCCAGTTCGGCGGGTTCCCTAAGGTGTTCACCCAATTCGACAGCTTCGGCCGGTCGCCCTACGAACGTTCCTTCCAGGTTCAGTGGGCCTCGAACCGCGTAACCGTTATTGGGTGGCCGCACCGGAACGGTGATTTCACGGGTACCCGCCTGCTGGCGCGCTTCCGTGATGACGTAGCTTGCAAGTGCGGCATCAGGCACAAGTATGACAATGACAATGACCTCTTCATGGTCTTGGGTGAGATCGCCGACCTCACGAGTTTCACTGACGATGAAGTCGCAACGCTCAACCACGAGAGCAAGCAGGTCGAGGATGCGGTACGGGACTCACTCCAAGACCACAAGACAGAGATGACGGTAGAACCTGACGATGTTCTCGTAGTTCAGTACGAGAAGGAAACACTGCCGTTGGACACCACGATTGCCTACCGGATAACAGACGCAGGTTTGAACGCGGCCATGATTAGCGGCCTATACTGAAGGTCGAGCGGATGCTCTGCCCTTTAGGTCCGTCCTACGCCCTTCGCAGCGCGGCCATGGGGTCCACCTCGGTGGCACGGCGGGCGGGAACATACGATGCCGCCAGCGCCACGAACGCCAGGGTCGCCGAGGCTGCCGCGAAGGTCGCCGGGTCGTACGGGCTTACGCCGAATAGCAGGCTGGACAGGAAACGCGTGAGGGTGGCGGCCTCCCCCAGTCCGAGGGCGGTGCCGATCCCAATCAATGCCAGGTTCTGCCGCATCACCAGCAGGATCACGCTTCCCGCCTGTGCGCCTAACGCCATCCGTATGCCAAATTCCGTCAAGCGCTGGGCCACCGAGTAAGCCGTCACTCCGTAAATTCCAATCGTCGCCAGCATCATCGCGCACGCCCCCAGCGCCGCCAGCAGGACCATCGAGAAGCGCCTTCCGGATACCGAATCCGACAACACTTCATCCATGGTCGAAACACCGGCCAAAGGAAGCTCGCGATCGATGGATGCCACCGCCGCCCGGATTCCGGGCACCAGGGGCCTGGCCTCTTGGACGCCACGCACCAGCAGCGTCACACTGGACACCCGGTTCTGCAGGTAGGGCACGTAGATTTGCATAGTCTTCTGCGAGTCCAGACCATACTGGTACACATCGCCCACAATCCCCACTACGGTTCGCCACGCCCCGCTCGACCCGCCCGTTCGAACCTTGCGGCCGATGGGATCCTCCCCCGGCCACAAGCGCCGCGCCGCCGTCTGGTTCAACAACGCCACCTGCGCGTGGTTGGCGTCGTCCTCGGCGGTGAACAGCCGGCCGCGCACCAGCGGAATGGACAGTGTACGAAAATACTCCGGCGTGACTTCGTATTGATCCGGGGCCGGCTTACTGGCACGCTCGTAAGCCCGGCCCTCGATCTCCATGAACATGCGGTTGAAGTTGGACGATTCCGGGAGCACGCTGACGATACTCGCCGACGCCACTCCCGGCAGGCGCTGGACCTGCTCGAGCAGATCCTCCACCAACGCCGCGCGCGTAGGGCCATCGGGATAGCGCGCCGCGGGCAGGGGGAGATCGACGGCCAGGGTGTTTCGCGGATCGAAGCCCGGGTTGACATGCCGCAGCCTGACGAAACTGTTCACCAGCAGCCCCGCGCAGATCAGCAGCGTCACCGCGACCGCCGTCTCCAACACCACCAGCAGATTGCGGCGGCGACGTCCCGCCGCGGCTGCGCCCGAACCGCGGCCGCGCTCGTTCAGAATCGCCGCGGGGTTGCCGCCGTAGGTCTCGAAGGCCGGTGCCAGGCCGAAGAGAACTCCGGTCACCAGCGAGAGCGCCGCGCAAAAGCTCACCACCCGCCAGTCGATATTCACCTGAGCGAGCTCCGGAATGGCTTTGGCGCCGAGGCTCTGGATCACCGGCACGCACCAGAATGCCACCAGCAACCCCGCCGCGCCACCCGCCGCTCCCAGAAGCAGACTCTCGGTCAGCTTCTGGCGGATCAGCCGCCCCCGGTTGGCGCCCATCGCCTGGCGAATGGCTACCTCCTTGCGGCGTGCGGCCGACTGCACGAGCAGCAGGTTGGCCACGTTGGCGCAGGCAATCAGCACCGTCATCAGCACCGAGACCTGCAGGATCAGCAACGAGGGGCGAATGTTCTCTACCAGGTCTTCACGCATGCCGACCAAGCGAACGCCGTGTCCCAAGTTCTCGTCGGGATAGGCCAGTTCGAGGCGCCGCGCGATGACCTGCATCTCCTGCTGCGCCTGTTCCAGGGTCACACCCGGCTTCAGACGCGCGATCGAGCGCAGGTGCCGTCCATCGCGGATCTCGTCGGAGAAGTCCCTGGAGAGGGGGCGATAGATTTCAGCCGCCTGATCGATCAGCCTCACCGGAAGTGAACGGAAGCTCTGCGGCAGGACCCCCACCACCGAGTACGGCTTTCCGTCCAGCACGATTTTGCGGCCCACGATGGATGGATCTTTGCCGAAGCCCCGCTCCCACAGCCCGTAGCTGAGCACGGCAATATTCCCTCCGTTCTCGAACTGCTCCCCTGGCAGGAACGTCCGGCCCAGCAGCGCCTGGGCCTCCATCACGCGAAAGAACCGGTCGGAGACGCGCACGCCGGCCAACTGTTCCACGCCGGAGGGCCCCGAGAGGGCCGGTGTCCAGGCGCCGGTGTAGGCCGCCACATCCTCGAACACCTGGTTCTGCTGGAGCCAATCGGCCACGTCGGGATAACTCACCTGCCCGCGCTCGATGCCCCGTTGCCGCTCCTCGCCCCAGATCAACACCAGGCGGTTCGGATCGGGATAGGGCAGCCCTCGCAGGAGCACGGCGTTGACGGCGCTGAAAATGGTGCCGGTCGCCCCGATAGCCAAAGCCAGGGTAAGTGTCGCCACAACCGTGAAGCCCGGGCTCCTGCGCAGGACCCGGCAGGCGTACCGCAGATCTTCGGCCAGAGGCTTCATCCCAGCGGTCAAAAGCAAGCGGCGTGCCGTGATAAGTCCTTGTCCGTCAGTTTTGCCACAACCGGACGGCGTCCGCTGCCGCAACCCGATGTCCGGAAACGGAACGGGGGTTCCGAGGTACGCTTCCGGGCAATATAGGGATCGTCAGGAAATAACCGTGCCAACCGTTCACTGGACCGGGGATAGGCGGGAACCAAACAGGGAAAAACCAAGCTCACCGCGGAGACGCGGAGGGCGCGGAGAAGAACGCGGAGAAAACAAAAGTCAAAAGCTGAGGGCACGGAGGTAGCAGAGAACGCAGAGAAAACCTCGCCGATGGCGCGAGAGGATTCTGCCGATTTCGGCGAGAATTTGACTTGGCAGGCACTTACGGTCGCGGCTTCGCCAGCGATGTCACGGCTTAGGGAATCGTGCCTTGGTGTGTCGAACCAGAGCTATCACGGTGGGCCTCCGGATGTTTTTGTCTGTCACCCCGGAATCAGGCGGGGACGGCGGAGAGGTGGCGCCGAAGCCGGTGACATATAAAGTCTGGCAAAACGGATGGACCTATAGTATCCTTGAGACGGAGCACGACGCGTCGTTTGGTTGTCTCCGCCTTGCCGACAGTCCTCTCGCCGTATCGCTGGCCTGCTGGGTCTATTCCCAAATCGCGGGACTCGGACCCGAACCACGCTATGGCCCGTGCATCGCTGGTTCGCTTGTGGGCAACCGGTTGGTGAATCGGTTAGACAACCCCGTTCCCGCCACCGAGGAAAGGAGCGGAGTCGTGAAAAACCCAACGCAATGTCGGAGTTGCATGCTTGGAATAAGCCGGCGAGTGGCAGACGCCGCGCTGGCTTTGGCGATCATGCTTGTACTGGCAGTCCTCGCGACCGGATCGGCACAAGCGCAGACTTACACTGAGAGGGTACATTCGCTTAGGGGCTCGCCAGACGGGAAATATCCCGAGGCTGGTTTATTGCGGGACGCGCAGGGCAACCTGGATGGCACTACCTCCAGCGGGGGCGTAACGTCGCCTCGACACAAAACACGATCCTCACCGATTAGCCCTGACGACCCCTCGGCCTTCGGTCCACTACGCCTTTTCGGTTTTCCCAAGAACAGGCGGTCCTCCTTGGTTGATAAGCAGGGGGCGGCCCCGTTCTCCGGGTTATCGGCACGGACTGCTCGTGGTGCGGGATTACCTGAATCCATCTGGTCCTCCTACCCCCTCTTCGGCGGCGGTGAGATAACGTCAATCGCCATGGACCCCACCAACTCACAAACGGTATACGTCGGCACACGCGTCGCGGGAGTCTTCAAGACCACCAATGGTGGCCAATCCTGGCAGCCTGCCCGGAACGACCTGACGTTTTATCCGATCCGAAGCCTGCGAGTCAGCCCCCAAGACCCCAAGACACTCTATGCAGGAACCGATTTTGACGGCATATGGAAATCAATCGACGGCGGCGACAACTGGTTCAAATCGAGCAGCGGGCTTGACGACGGATTAATTGTCTTTCAACTTGTGATTAATCCGCTTAATCCCAGCACACTCTATGCCGGCCTGGCAGGCGGTGTAGGCCTCGTTGTCGGAGATATCTATGAATCGAAGGACGGTGGCGCAAGTTGGGAGAAAAGGAACAGTGGGATACCCCACTACGAAGGCTCCGCGTATACGGTCGGAATAATCTCGTTGGCAATCGATCCCACTGATCCCTTGCTCCTTTATGCCGGCACCACTTATGACGGAGCCTTCGAATCCGCTGACGGAGGAGGAAACTGGATCGCAATCAACAATAACCTACCGGTCTTGAGTGGAATCTACCTTGAGTCTGTCAATGCCCTGGCAGTAGACACGCACCATTCGAATCGCCTGGGCGCGATCATCGACGGCCAGTACTATGCCTATCTAAACAATCAGTGGCAGCTAACTAGTAAGAACCATTTCTACAACGGCGGCATTGACAGGGACTTCCTATACTTTCATCCCACTGATCCTCTCGCTATTTACAGTTCCGGGAGTACCTTTTCCAAGAGCGCGGATGGTGGTCCTAATTGGACTCGTTACCTGGGCTGGGGGGCTCTGACATACTCAGGGACTGTCGGCGAGATAGTTTTTCCTCCGTCGTCTCCCAATACCATCTATGCTGCTACCAGCCCCGCCTCTGATTACTTCGGTGGGGTATACAAATCCGCCGATCAAGGGCAAACCTGGGCGCTCGCGTCCCAGGGAATTACCGCTACTACGATCCGAAGTGTTGCCATCGACCCTCAGAACTCCAAGTTCATGTATGCGGGAACCGGAGAGGGATTTTTCTGGGGCACAAAGGATGGCGGCATAACATGGAGTCGGGGTTATTATGTTTCCGACCAAAAACACTATGAGTTTGGTTTTGAGGTCACCGATATCGTTGTAGATCCCTTGAATTCGAAGACTATTTATATAGCGAGTGACGAGGGCGTCTATAAATCTGTCGATCAGGGACAGACCTTCACGGTGATGACGGACCGGAAAGTTGACTGGCCCGACTGCATGGCCATCAGTCCTGGCGCTTCAGGTGCGATCTATCTTGGGGACCTGTTTGGCAACGGTGTTGTTTTCAAAAGCTCTGACGGCGGATTGACGTGGGTGCAAAAGACTCAAGGCCTTCCACCAAATCACGTCGCTTCGTTGGCCATCGATCCAAATCAGCCTCAGACCGTGTGGGCGGGAACCTCGTGGGGGGGCATTGCTAAGTCGATCGATGGTGGAGACAACTGGGCAGTCAAAGGGCTGACTCAAAAGGGCGAGGTGGATGCCATCGCGGTAAGGCCCGATAACAGCAAGGTAATCTTTGCAGGAATTGGTAGTTTAGTCGGCAATTCCTTGTATAGGTCAATTGATAGCGGCGATAGCTGGCAGATGAAACTCTCCAACATCGGGACCGTCTATCGCATTGTCTTTGACCCCAGGAATCCGGACTGGCTTTATGCCGCTACGGAAGGGTCCGGTGTGCTGCAGTCGAGAGACGGTGGAGCGACTTGGACTGACTACAGTGCCGGCTTATTCTATCCAATGCTGTATTCGCTGGCGATCAGCCGGGATACCGCCCCAATTCTAGTCGGGGGCACCTATGGTTCGGGACTCTACTGGACCAGCCCTCCGGCACCGAGCGCCTTGCCGACCCTCGAACCCGGCACTCTGGCTAATGGCGCGACGTATATTGCCGGAGGGCTGGTGCCGGGGTCCTGGGCGCAGGTTAAGGGCACGAACCTCAGCACCACCACGCGCCTCTGGGCGGCATCCGATTTCACGGGCCTCGGTAGTAGCCTGCCCACCAATCTGAGCGGCGTTCAGGTGAACGTCAACCACCAACCCGCAGCCTTGTATTACATCAGCCCCACGCAGGTAAGTTTCCAGGTGGCTGCCGGTGTTACCGGAACCGCTTCGGTGGAGGTAGTCGCCAATGGCGTCGCGAGCAACTTCGTGACGGCCGCGGCCGCAACCAACTCGCCCGGCATTTTTCCGATCATCCTGGGTAGCACGAACTACGCGACGGCGGTGTTCCTGGATGGCAAGATCGCCGCCGACCCGTCGAATGGCCCGGCGTTCCGCAAGGCTGTCCCCGGCGATACGGTGCAACTTTTCGCCACCGGCTTAGTTCCATCGCCTGCGGGAACAGTGGTCTCGACGACGTTGTTGAGCGGCGTGACGGTGACGATTGGCACCGTCACGATTCCGGCGAGCGGCGCCGCGCTTGTGGCGGTTGGAGAATTCCAAATCAACTTCACAGTGCCGCAGAGTTTTGCCTCGATGCCGCCAGGCTTATACCCCATCTCGATTTCCATCAACGGGGTTACGTCGCCGGCGAGTATCAACTCCTCGCCGCCAGGTCCGTTAGTGATTCCGATCCAGCACTGAGCCGCTTCTGCGACAGGCCAAGCGGTAGTGATGCAACTTTCAATCTGCCGGGGAGAAAGACGAGGTTACATTTTCCGCCCGCCGGCAAGCTAAGTCGACTCTGGATTAGGAAAAGAGCTCGCTCCAGGAAGCATCCAGGGGGAGCCAGCGTTGCGTGCGGAACGAGCTCGTGGGGATGTCCGGAACGTGCAACAATCCGTGGCCTTTGACGCACATGAGCTCTGTGCCGTACCACCCCAGGAAAGTCTGCGAGGCCTGTCCGATTCCGATGGGGTTCGCAAGCAACCGGAGGCACACCGGGCAGCGCTGCCGCTGATCCCGCAGGACCCATCGAAACGCCAGGATCCAGCCCACCAGCAAGGCGTGAGGCTGGCTTTGAACGGAACCGGCCGACGCGATGAGACACGCCAGGTCGAGCGACGCGCAATACACAATGGGTAAGATGAGCGCAATCTTGGTTGCCAGAAAGATCCACCGGCGAAGTCTGGCTGCCCAACCAGGCGAATGGCTGGTGGCTGGGTACTCTCCCAGCGACAGGGACGTAGTCGCCGGTAAGACCAGCCAGGCGATGAGGATCATCAGAAGGAAGGCGGCGAAGGGCCTATGATCTCGCTGCGCCAGCGACACGCAGTCGAAGCCGCTCGAACCTCCCTCGTGGTTCGGCAGAGACATGAGCCATAGCCCATTGGTTTGAGCGTGCAGTGCGGATGTTCCCAGATGGGCAAGCACCAATCCCTTGGAGTGCGAGGGTAGTTTGGCCATGTGCTGCTGGTCCTCGAGAAGCCAGGCATCCACCCTGCCCGGAAGCCGCCAGGCATCCTCGGAGATAACCCCGGTGACCAGCGCTGGTTGCTCCGCGACCTCGAGGACGCGTCCCACAATTTGAGCATCGCCATTGAAATATCTGCGCCACGCCGCGAGGCTCAGGACCAACGCTGCGATAGGCTCGCCCTGGCCTGCCTGGGCCTGAGACGAAACCGGGATCATGGTCGATCTCGAACTGCTGTCGGCCCATGCCATGGGCGACATGAGCAAGCTATTTGGACAGTTCGCGGCATTGCTGATCTCCCTGAGTACCATCCTCTCGCTCGGCGCGTTAGGCTTTGACAGCCGGAAACCGCCCCAAAAGCTCTTGATCGCTTTGTGGAGTATGGAGCACACACTGTTTGCGACCACCATGTTTGTGGTTGGCCTGTTCGCGGTGCTGAGCTGGGATTCCGCGTTCCCGGATCGACGCGACGTTCTGGTGCTGGCTCCTCTGCCCGTGCGGGCGCGCACGTTGTTTGTGGCCAAGGTGGCAGCCCTGGCGTCGGCGCTGAGTGTAACGGTGGCTACCCTGAACTCTTGTACGGGCCTCCTCTGGCCCCTGGCGTTGTTCCCCGCAGGTTCTGGTGTCCTGGGCCTGATTCGGTCGTTCCTGGCCTATTGGATCACCATGCTGGCGTCCGGCGCGTTCATCTTCTGCTCTGTGTTGGGAGTGCAAGGTCTGGCGGCGCAACTGCCGCGGCGGCTCTTCCTGCGCGCCTCGGCATTTCTGCAAATGGCCGCCTTGTGTCTGTTCGTGACCGTGTACTTTCTTCAACCGTCATTGACGACGCCCCAGGCCCTCATCGCCGCCCGGAATCAACGATCGCTCGCCTGGCTCCCCTCATACTGGTTCCTGGGCCTGTTCCAGGCGTTGAATGGATCCATGCACCCGGCGCTAGCCCCGTTAGCGCGGCGCGCCTGCGCGGGTCTGCTGATCGCAGGCATCGGAGCCGCCTCGGCTTTCCTGCTCTCCTATTTCCGTACGCTCCGAAAGATTGTCGAGGAACCGGACATCGCACCCGGCTCTCGTGGCGTGAACTGGTGGCCGCGTTTTGGCAGTCTGCCACAAACGGCGGTCGTTCTGTTCAGCGTACGAACATTGCTGCGCAGCCGCCAGCATCGTCTCATCCTCGCGTTCTACCTGGGAATCGGGTTCGCAATCATGATTCTCCTGGCGAAAGGTTCCCCTGCCCAGGAGCAAGCCCTGGCTGCCTCCGGAGGCATCCTGGGAGGTCAGGTGAACGTGCCGCTGCTGATTTCCAGCGTCGTGATGCTGTGTGCTGCCGTGGTGGGAACTCGCATCGTGTTCTCGATGCCGCTGGATCTCCGGGCCAACTGGATCTTCCGCATCACAGCGGTTCGCGGAGGGCCGGATTGTCTGGCGGCGAGCCGCCGGTCGCTGCTACTGCTCGCCGTGGCGCCGGTTTGGGCGGGTTCGGCTTTGCTGTTTCTCTCGATCTGTCCCTGGCGGCCGGTGGCCGGCCACCTTCTGGTTCTGGGGCTTGTGGGTTTGCTTCTTGCCGATGGCTGCCTGTACGGTTTTCAGAAGATTCCCTTCACCTGCTCCTACCTGCCGGGAAAAACCTATGTTCACCTGCTTGTCTTGCCGGGCCTGGCGCTCATGATGGTCATCGTCGCGGGCGTCGGATTTGAACGGCGCGCGCTCGGAGACCCCGCCACCTATCTCAGGATGCTGTTGGTTCTCGCCATCGCCGCGGTGTGCGCCCGGTGGCGTTTGGTGGCGCGTGCCAGGTCGGAGGACACGGATGTTCAGTTTGAGGACGAGTCAGCGCCAACGATTTTCGTTTTGGGGCTGACGCGCGATGGAGTGTTACCGATCGAGCCCGCGCCTGCGCGGGGTCCCATGCATCCCTGAGACGGGGTCCTACGCGCTATGGTTCCCGTCAAGGAAGACCATGATCCGGCCATGAATCTGATCCCGGATGCGGCGGAAGGCAGCCCGTTTCACAACATCGCTGCCTTCGACAGCGGCCGGGTCGTCAAACGGCCAATGCAGCCGCTTGGGTTCGCCGGGAAAGATCGGACAACCTTCCTTGGCATGGTCGCAGACCGTAATCGCGAAATCCAGGTCCTGGCCCACGAATTCATCCACAGACTTGGACCGCTGGCGCGAGATGTCGATGCCAAGTTCAGCCATCACGGCAATCGCTTCGGGGCGAACCTGACTCGGTCTTGTGCCGGCGGAGAACACTTCGAACCGATCGCCGGCTTCGTGCCGCAACAGCCCTTCCGCCATCTGGCTGCGCGCGGAATTCCCGGTACACAGTACCAGCACCTTTCTCTTTGCCATCGTCTTTACCCCGCGGTTTGAAATGAAAACCAGTGCCGGGTTCGGTTGCATGCCGCACACACCGAGAGCATCACCGGAACTTCCACCAACACCCCGACCACGGTGGCCAGCGCGGCCCCGGACTCCGGCCCGAACAGCGCAATCGCGGTAGCCACGGCCAGCTCGAAGAAGTTGCTGGCACCGATCAGTGCGCCCGGTGCCGCCACGGCGTGCTCCACCTTCAGGAACCTCATCAGCCCAT
>JAIQFL010000459.1 GCA_020073365.1 Terriglobia bacterium
ATTGGCGCGCGAGGGGTGGGCGCGGACGCTGCGGCGGCTGGTGGCGGCGCTGTGGGGATTTGTGCGCGAGTCCACACCCGAGCAGCGGCGGCGGCGCTACGGCGACGTGGACTATGACTGGGATTATCGCGTGGACGTTGGATGCCCTCGATCCCGGACATGCCGGGAAGCCCGATATCCACCAGTGCCACATCCGCCCGCGTGCGCTCGATTTCGGGCAGGGCCTCCTCCATTGATCGATAAGCTGCCACGCATTCGTAGCCGGCGGTGTAGGCGATCAGAGTCCTGAGGCCCTCGCGAATTTCGCGGCGGTCCTCAATGATGACGATCCGAATGACAGGTTCCGGCATGTAGAATACAGCGACCCGATAGTCAACCGTACCAGCTTCAGCGCACATGGACCCTACTTATCGAGGTAGGATCCTGCTGCGCCATTTCCGCTTCAACGGCGCCCGGAGTTCGACTTCCGTGCCCTCACCCACCGAGGAGTGAATCTCGAGCCGCCCTCCCAGAGATAGGGCGCGCCCTCGCATTCCCGGGAGGCCGTTGCCTTCCTCCAGGCTCGCCATCCCTTTTCCGTTGTCCCCGATCTTCAGTACCAGTTCGCCTTTTACCACGCTCATGGAGATCTCGACGGCCGTTGCCTTGGCGTGGCGGACAGTATTGTGGACCGCTTCTTTGTAAATCAGGTACACCTGCCGGCGCGCATTGGGCTCCAGCCTGAGATGCTGAATCTCTTCCGAAATTCGGAAGGCCACGCCGATCTGGCGTGAGGTGAGTGCATCGCTCCCGAATCGGCGGATACGCTGCGAGAGGTCGCCTTCCTTCTGCGGCCGGATACTCCAGACGATGTCGCCGATGGATTCCACCGTATCCCGGGCGGTCTCGGCGATGCGGGCCAGGGGCGCAGCGGCGCGGGAATCCGGCCCCGCCTCGCGCATGGCGATTTCGCTGAAGATGGTGATCTGCGACAGGTTCGAGGCAATATCGTCATGCAGGTCGAGGGCGATGTTGGAGCGGACGCGCTCGATTTCGACCAGCCTGGCCACGCGGGCGCGATGCACCCAGACGGCGCCGGCCATCGCCACGACCATGAGAACGCCCTGAAACCACGCGCGCTGCCAGACGGGCGGCACCACCCGGAATTCCACAGTGGCTGGCGCCGGGCTGGCATCGCCGTCCGAGTTGATGGCCCGCACCGCGAACTGGTACCGTCCAGGCGCCAGCGCGCCGTAGTGAACCGAGCGCGAATCTATGGGCGCGCTCCACGCGTCGTTCCCCAGGCGATACTGATAGCGCAGGACGTTTCCCGGAGAGTAACTCAGCCCGACGAAATCAAATTGAAGGTGCTCCTGTCCAGGCTGCACCGCAACTTCGCGGATGTTTGACTCGCCAGCCTCGGACACCGGCGCAGCGCGCCCCGCAATGGACACGCCCGTGATCCACACCGGCGGCGGGGCTCTCGTGGGGCCGCTCTGCGGGACCAAGCGCGTGAGCCCGTGCTGGGTTCCGAACCAGATGGCGCCGGCGCGGTCGCAAAACGCCGCAATCACTTGTCCTGGAGCGATGCCATCGGCGGAAGAATAGTGTTGGATGTGCGCCAGATCCGGATCCAGGCGGTCCACTCCGCCTCCGGATCCGATATAGATGGAGCCGTTACGGTCCTCGGAGAGGCTGTGCAGGTCGAGGCTGGAAAGCCCGTCTGAGTAGCCGTATTGCCGGAATTGGGGGTCCGGCTCCGCCGGCTGGTCGAAGCACAGTAGTCCCTGGCCGCGTGTGGCCACCCAGAGACGTCCGGCGTGGTCCAACAGAAAACCGGTAATCCACGCTCTCGTGGCCGGGCTGGCCACCCGCGAGGCCCGCCCGTCATTCACCCGCCACAACCGGCCCCACTCACCGATCCACACGTGCCCGGCGTTGTCTTCGCCAAAAGCGGAAGGAGAGCCGAGGACCCCATCGGCCGCAATCCCGATGATCTTCTGCTCGCTCCTGCTCCAGTAGTAGGCGAATTTCCCCGTGCCGGCGCTTACCCAGATATTCCCGCCGCGGTCCTCATAGAGCAGGACCACCTGATCGCTGGGCAAGCCATCGCGCGTGGTGTAGACCGCCTTGGGCCCGGTTTGGGCAAGCTGCGACGGGCTCTCCAAACGGGGATACCGGCATAGACCTTGATAGCTCGCCAGCCACCATTCTCCGGCGTGGTCCTGTAGGATGACTCGTCCCGCCCACCAGCCTAAGTAATTGATTTTCTTGGGAACGCGGGGAGCTATGGCGTGAAAACCATCACCTGAGCGAAACCCGATGCGAAAGCTTCTCCGCAACTCTTTACGGCCTCCAATGTATAATTCGCCGCGGAGGGTCTCCGCGATCGAGATCACCGCGTCCATCCCGATCCCATCCTCAGTCGAATAAGTCAGGATGCCGCCCGCTGCCAGTTTGAACACGCCCAGGTCATCCGTTCCCAGCCACAGGTTGCCGTCCCGATCCTGCCCCAGTGCCAGTGCTCCCCGGCTGGGAAGCCCGTTGTCCTTGGTCCACACGCGGGCTGACGCTCCGTCCGCGGGAAACTGGGCCAGATACTGATACATGCCTACCCAGACGTCGCCTTCCCGCGATTCGAATATGTCGTAGACGCGAACTCCCGGCAGTCCTTCACGTCCGGACAGACGTTCGAATCCATTCGCGCCAGGGTGTGGCGCGGGAGCGGACCGGTAGAGGCCGTTTTCCCTCCCCAACCATATCCGCCCTTTTCGGTCCGCGAGAAGGTGCGTAATCTCGTCGCGAGGCAGTCCTTCCGTTGAGGGGTAGCGCTCGACGCGCCGGTCAGGCAGGCGGCGGTATAGGGTTCCATCGAGGACTCCGATCCACAATGCGCCCTCCGCATCTTCCGCCAAGCCACGCACGTCCGAATCGCCCCAGGCCGCCCCCGGCAGCCCGATTCTTACTTCGGAGAGCCGTGGTGTCCGGCTGGACCTGTCGTCGACTGCATACAGACCAGTCTCAGTCCCGCACCAGAGCGTGCCGCGCCGGTCTTCCAGAAGCGTATTAATGTGATCCTCGGGTTTGCCTTCCGCCCGGATGACGATTATCCGATCCCCACTCGATCGCAGAAGGTCTGGCCGGAACCGTACGAGACCAGCAGGTGTAGCGAGCCAGTAATTGCCGTGCCGGCCGATCAGCACTCGTCCGACAGAGCCGAGCGGTAAGCCCGTGCTCACCGTCTGATTCGCAAACCCGTAGCCGTCAAAACGCGAGAGCCCCTCCGCGGTACCGAACCAGAGGAATCCGCGCGAATCCGACGCAATGCTGTAAACGGCGTTGTTCGCCAGGCCATCGGCGGTAGAGTAACGGCGGAGCGGAAGCTGCGCGCCGTGGAGGGACCAGCAGGTCGCGAGCACCGCGAGTTCGAGAACACGGAAGTGTGCGGAGACGCGCATGCCAGGACCCTATTATAGGGTCTCCCGAGAAATTATAGGTCTCCGAGACAGGGAGCGGCGAGGAGGCCGTTCTCCCGATTCGGCCTCCGTCTGGTTTGGATTCGCAGGCTCACTGCGCCGCACTTACTGTGGGGTCTTTGGCAACTCCACGTCCATCCGGACGGCGTGCCCCTTGATGCCGGGTGTCACCTGCAGCTCCCTTCCTGCGGTATCCATCACGACTCGCTCCGCGACGGAGTCGTAGGACTTCAGGTCCTCGGCGAGGGTCAAGTAGATCCGCGCTTTGACGATCCCGTTGAACACCCCTTTGTCGTCGTGGGTGAAAAACATGACCGTCAACAGGAACTGCCGGTCACCAGTGCGCACCCAGACTCCCTTGTGGGTGGTATGTGACGGATTGACGTTAGCGCCGGAGTACCCGCCGTCAGCGGAGAAGGTTCCCACTTCGAATAGGGCAATGTTGCCCGTGGCGTCAGCAACCTGGGAAATCCAAGTCCCTTGGATTGACTGGCCGTTGGTGCTGATGGTACAGGCGGGGGTGGGGGCGATACCGAGGCTGCCTAGGCCGCCGCAGGGTGTGCCCTGGGCATGCGCCGGCATGTGAGCCAGCGAAACCAGGGCGCCTAACAAAACATAGAATCTCATTTTCGTATCTCCTTTTTCTGTGGGTGACCCGGAGTGCTCAGGCCCCATGCGCCTCACATTAGGGCACTCCGGTTCAGCGAACAATGCCAGGAGGCTCAAACCTGCCTGCAAATCACATCGCGCCGGAAGTGGTTGACTCCACAGATGTTGTGGGCCCACCTCATATCTGCTACCTTGGTACCCTCTGGAGCCTCATGAGCAGCCAGCCCACCACCGGTCCTCCGCGGCAGATGGTATTCGGCCCTTTTGCGTTCGATGAAGCCTCGGGAGAGCTGCACAAGCACGGAGTTCGTGTGCGGCTCGAGGGACAACCTCTGCAAATCCTGTCGGCGCTTGTCAGGCAGCCCGGGCAAGTGGTCACGAGAGATGAGTTTCAGCAGCAGCTTTGGAAAGGTGGCACGTTCGTCGATTTCGATCACGGATTGAACGCGGCGATGAACCGGCTTCGTCAAGTCCTTGGGGACTCCGCCGACCAGCCGCGCTACATTGAAACGCTGCCGGGGCGTGGTTACCGTTTCGTTGCGGCCGTTCAGAACACAGTTACGAAACCGGTGCTGGTGATGGCGCCGGCGCCGCCCGCACCGGAGGTCGAACCCGCGGCTCCTGTACAGCCGGCGATCGTCCAAAAACGGCGGAAGATCTGGCCCCTGTGGATGGCGGCGGCTGGTGTTGTCGCCGGCCTGGCGGGTGGATATCTGGCAGCCCACCGGCCGCAGGCGAGTTCGGGCGCGCAGCCGGTCCGCTTCAGCATCTTCCCGCCAAACGGCTTTGCCATGGAAGCGGGCAGCAGCCGTCAGACGTTCGCGCTGTCGCCGGACGGCGCCCGTCTGGCATTTACGGCCATGGATGCGAGTGGGGTGTTTCAGACGTTCATCCGCGATCTGGATGGGATCGAGCCGCGGCCGCTGCCCAACAGCGTCGGATCGTATCACGTATTTTGGGCCCCGGACGGACGCTCTCTTTTCTTAACCGTGCGAGGCAGCTTGCGGCGCAGCGCTCTCGATGGCGACTCCTACCAGGTGGTCTGCGACACTCCCCCCATCATGCTCACGGGCGCGTTGCTGGGACCCAATCTCCTGATCTCCGGGCGCGAGACAAACTTCGTGGTCCCGGCGTCCGGCGGCACGCCGCAGGCCACTAAAGAACTGTACCCATGGCCCCAGGTCCTGCCCGATGGGAAGCACCTCCTCTACAGCGTATTCGATTCGCGATCGGGGCACCGCCGCGCGCGCGTCGTAAGATATGGTGACCCGGCCACAGTCAGAGATCTCGTGGAAACCGACTCGCGCACCGAGTACGCCCCTTCGGTTCTCAAGCCTGGAACCGGCTACCTCGTGTATGTACGAGCCGGCAACATCCTGGCCCAGCCCTTTGACCCGCGGTCTCTCAGTCTTCAGGGCGAGCCGTTCGCAGTCGTGTCGCGAACTTATTCGTTCCTACCCTCAGGAGCGGCCGATTTTTCGGTGTCGAACAACGGCATGATCGCATACAGGCGCTACCAGGCCCGGTCGCAACTCGCGTGGGTCAATCGCCGGGGCGAGGTGGTGAGCCCCATTGGTCCGGCTAACGTGAATCTCAAGCAGGCGCGTCTCTCTCCGGACGGCAGCAAGATCGCCGCCCCGATCTTCGACGTCAACCGCGGGGTCAACGATATGTGGATCATCGATGCGGAATCAGGGGCCGCACGGCGGGCTTTAGCGGGACCCGGTCTGGTGGACAGCCCGGTATGGTCGCCGGATTCGAGTAAATTAGCATTCCACCGCGCGTACGACACGCCACCCAAGCTGATCGTGCGAGGCCTCGGCGAAAATGACGCGGACGAACCCCTACCCCCGGACTACTTCCAGGTGGTGAGCGACTGGTCGCACGACGGCCGTTTTATCGCGTACACCAATACCGGCTTTGCCGTCAACAACGAATTAAATGGCGACGTGTGGTTGATCGACATGGCCCGGGGCCGAAAGGTTATTCACCTGATCCGCACACCGTTTCACGAAGCTAACCCCGCGTTCTCTCCGGACGGCCGGTGGCTCGCTTTCACATCCGATGAGTCGGGCCACCCGGAAATGTACGTGCAGGCGTTCGAGGCGGGCGAATCGCCGCGTCTCACAGGCGAACGCCATCTCGTCTCCCGGCACGGAGCGACCGCTCTGCGATGGGCGCGAGATGGCAAAGAGTTGTTCTACCTGGCTGGGGACGGACGGATCTATGGGGTCCCCATCACGCTGTCTCCGAAGCTGAAGATCGGCGAGGCCGCTCCCCTGTTCAGCATCAGTCTGGAGGCGCGAGCGGCATGGCACTCTTTGCTGGGCTTTGATGTATCCGCCGATGGACAGCGCCTCCTGGTCCCCATCGTCACGTCGCCCGAAAAATCCGAAATCGTGGTGATCCAGAACTGGGAAGCCGCCTTCGAGCGCAATCGCGGCAAGATTAATTGATGGGCGGTGGGGCAGACGATCGGTTTTCGCCGTCTGCCTAGCTTAGTACTCCATTTCATAAATACACCGACGTATTATTTGGTGCGGCAGAGGACCTGCCTTTGCGATTGTGGAGTAGTGAGCCATTTTGCCGAGAAGGCCGGCCGCCTGTTGGATTTGGATGCCCGCGGATGGGAAGGAAAGCCTTTGAAAGCCGATGAATTCGTCATCTCCGCTGATGAGAAGACGAGCATTCAAGCTCGTCGTCGCCTCCACCCAACGGAGCCCTACAAGCCAGGTCGTGCGAGCCGCGTCGAGAATCGATACAAACGCGGCGGGGCTTGGGTTTACCTCAGTGCTTTGGATGTCCACCACGCTCGGGTCTTTGGTCGATGCGAAGCCGCCAATGGCATCGCGCCGTTTGATCGTTTGGTGGAACAAGAGCATGACACGACCACCCTATAATGATGCTCGCCGCGTCTTTTGGATTGTGGACAACTGCTCATCACACCGCGGGAAGGCGGCCGTGGAGCGCTTGGACAGCCAATACCCTCAGCATCCGCGACTACAACTGGTTCACGCCCCTACGCACTCCAGTTGGCTTAACCAGGTCGAGATCTACTTTTTCGATCTTGCAACGAAAGGTCCTCACGCCCAACGACTTCCAGGATCTGGATGCTCTAGCCGAGCGCATTCTCGATTTTCAGTACCACTGGGAATCCACCGCGCAGGCCTTCGAGTGGAAGTTCACACGTCAAGATCTTAAGGAACTTCGGCAAACTCGACCAGCCGGACGCCAATTGAACCTCCTCAACGTCGTCTTAAGAATACGTCGGTGTATTTATGAAGTGGAGTACTTAGCATCTGTAAGAAAATAAGTGTAGCAATTAAACCATTTCCGGCCTAGAATGTTCTTGTGGCCGACGAAGGTGAGATCAAGCAGCGCTTCTCTCAGTTGGAGGCTTGGCTGGATGAGCGTACGCGACGGTTGTGGGCGGCTGCGGAAAGCGTGGCCCACGGGCGGGGAGGCATATCGCTGGTGGCGCGCGCCAGTGGCGTTTCCAGGC
>JAIQFL010000460.1 GCA_020073365.1 Terriglobia bacterium
CTATTCCTCGATGGGTTGCTCGCCAGCATTGCCCATCTCCGCTTCACCGACATCATCAGCATAAAACTATTGCCGCATCGAACGGAATGATTTATCATCGAGCGGTAAACAGTCTCTTAACTGTTTGTCTCACTCGAGGGGACAACCCCAAAGACCAGAGTCGTCCTCTACCGGGAGGAGGACGGATCAGTCCGTTCGTGGAGTGGTTCGATGAATTGCCGGCGACAGTACAGGACAAGTGCTACCTTCGTTTGGAGCGTTTGCGCGAGATGGGTCACGAACTGCGGCGGCCTGAAGCGGACTTCCTGCGCGACGGGATTTATGAGCTGCGTGTCAGCCTTCGAGGAGTTCAACACCGGATCTTGTGCTTCTTCCACGGAGCGATCGCGGCAGTCGTCTCGCACGGCTTGGTGAAACAGCGAGTGGTTCCACTTCAGGAGATCGATCGAGCCTTAGAGCGCAAGAGGCGCTTCGAGGCGAATCCGCGGAGGCACACTTACGAGGAGGCTTGACATGGCCAAGAGAACGAAGCCCGCAATCGATGCAGTGGAGATCCTTCACCGCCGCTTCTATGAAAGCAAACCAGCCCGCCTGAAGAGCCTGGAAGAGGCGCGAGCGAATGAGGAGATCGCCCGCAACATCCGCAAGTTGAGGATGGCAGCGGCCCTCACTCAAACTCAGCTTGCCAAGCTCATCGGCACCACTGCATCGGTCATTTGCCGCCTTGAGGACGCGGATTACGAAGGCCATTCCCTGGCAATGCTGCGCAGGATCGCGGGCGCGTTGAATCAGCGAGTCGAGATCCGTTTTGTTCCGATTCGGCGGTCAGCGAGGCAAAACCAGCCATCCGGCCGCCGCGTTAAACTGCAGGTTCCCGCCGCTGCCGAACTTTCACCCTCCCTGCGCTCGCGGCACGAGTGACCAGTTGGGGCCGCGACGGGCCTTAATGGCCGCGAAATCGTGTCTCTCGAATGCCTCCTGGTTCTCAGGAAGGATTAATTCCCAGAGGGGAAAGAAATCGTCCCCAACATCCAATCCTTCCTGGCACCCGCGAGGGCCATATAGGAACTCATGGCATGCATCGACGCCGGCCTTCTGCAACTCCTCGGCTATCTGCGCGAGGTCATCAAGGTGATTCATTGGCGCCCCCATTCTGGCTGGCCACTGTCGGCGGCAGCTTCAGGATTGCGGCGGCATGTTCGAAGCTCAAGCGCCCCCCCGGAAAGCAGCCCACAAATGTTTTCCTGGCTGGCAAGGCCTCGGACACGCTCATACGTGGTCGGCCGCCGAAGCCCCGCGTGCAATTGCCGGCGCGCGGAAGCGGATACGCCGCTATTTCCGCGCGCCGCTTACAAGGTCCGGGCGCTTACATCAGCTCTGCGATGAATTCCTTCACGGTGTTCGCCGGTATACGCAGATCGCGGTGTGCCAGCGGGCCACCCTCGTCCAGCACCGGCTCGCATTGATCGAGCGAAGGCTGGTCCGTGCGCTGAAAGAATTTGCCGATCGGAATCACGTCCCCCCAGACTTGCGACTTCTCCATGGCCATCACCCAGTCTGCGGGATCGTAAGAGGAGTCGTCCTCCAGTTTCTTTACCCGCTGCTTGAACCACGGGTAGGTGTTGTCGTGGTTGTATGTCACGCAGGGGCTGAACACGTCGATGAAGGCGAAGCCCTTGTGTTGCAGGCCCTGCTTAATCAGCTCGGTTAAATGACGCTGCTCCCCGCTGAAGCCGCGGGCCACGAAGGTGCAGCCGGCGGCGATGGCGAGCGCGATGGGGTTAATGGGAGGCTCGACATTTCCGAAGGGCGCGCTCTTGGTCTTCATGCCCACCCGGCTGGTGGGCGAAGTCTGACCCGTGGTCAGTCCGTAGATCTGGTTGTCCATGGCGAGGTACAGCAGATCCACGTTGCGGCGCATGGTGTGTATAAAGTGGTTGCCGCCAATACCGAAGCCGTCGCCGTCACCGCCGGTGACAGCCACGGTGAGCTCGTGATTGGCGAGTTTGACGCCCGTGGCGACCGCCAGGGCCCGGCCATGAAGCGTGTGCATGCCGTAGGTACTCACGTACCCCGGCAGGTTGGAGGAG
Source organism: Terriglobia bacterium (assembly GCA_020073365.1). GTDB lineage: Bacteria > Acidobacteriota > Terriglobia > Bryobacterales > Bryobacteraceae > JAIQFL01. The sequence continues at coordinate 2,091 of JAIQFL010000460.1, forward strand.
CAGCCGATGCCGCTGATCGTCACCACGTTATGCGGCTGGATTTGCAGATCCACGAGCGCTTTCTGGAATGCGGCCAGAACGCCGAAATCGCCGCATCCGGGGCACCAGTCCGGATCCACTTTTCCTTTGAGATCGGGCAGGGTCACTTGCTTGAACAATGGGGCGGTTGTTGCCATATTTGCTCCTCTTAGACCGTGATTTCGTGGATGGGGACCGACAACGTGACTCTGCCGGCCAGTTGTTCTTTCACCGCGTCCACGATGTGGTGCGGCATGAATGGCTCTCCGTCATACTTCCGGATATAGCCGTCGGGGACGAAGCTGGTCTCGCTGCGCAGGTAGCGCGCAAATTGGCCGCTGTAGTTGTTCTCGATGAGAATGGTGTGGCGGGAACGCTGGAGGATCTCCACGATGGCGTCGCCGTGCAGCGGCACGATCCAGCGGATCTGAAGCTGATTGGCGTTGATGCCCTCTTCCGCCAGAATCTCCCGGGCCTCCTGGATGACGCCCTCGGTGGACCCCCAGCCGATGAGGGTCACATCCGCGTCGGCAGGCCCGGTCAAAGCCGGCGGCTGGACCGCGGCCTCGATGCCTGCCACCTTCCGCTGGCGCTTTTCCATCATGGCGCGGCGCTTGATGGGGTTGGTGAACTCGTCGCTGATGAGCACGCCGTCCTCCATGTGGTCATCCGTGGCGACGGTGTGGCTGTGGCCTGGCACCCCGGGGATGGCACGGGGAGAAACTCCGCTTTCGGTGAACAGATACCGCTTGTAGCCGTTCGCGCCGTTCGTGGCGGAGGACGTGATCAGTTCGCCACGGTCGATCTCGACGTTGAAATCCAGGTCAGCGGGATCGACGCTCGCAGTGCCCTCGGACAGCAGCAGGTCGGTGAGGACAATGCCGGGGCATTGGAAGCGATCCGCAAGATTGTGCATCTCGGGAATGAGCTTGAAGCAATCCAGGATGTCGACAGGCGCCGCGATGATCCGCGGATAGTCGCCGTGGCCGGCGCCCAACATCTGCCAGAGGTCCCCTTGCTCCGTCTTGGTAGGCACCCCCGTGGAAGGGCCGGCGCGCTGGACGTCAATGACGACGACCGGCGTTTCGATCATGGCGGACATGCCGAGGCCCTCGGTCATGAGGGCGAAGCCGCCCCCAGAAGTAGCACACATGGCCCGCACGCCGGCGTGGGCGGCGCCAATGGCCATGTTGACGACTCCGATTTCATCCTCCACTTGCCGCACCATGATGCCCGCCTTGCGGGCGTGGGTGGCCATCCAGTGAAGCACGCCGGTGGAGGGGCTCATGGGATAGGCGCAATAAAACTTGACGCCGGCGGCGGCGCCTCCCATGGCTAAGGCCATGTTTCCGGTCAGCACGGCGGTACGGTTCTCGCTCATGGGCAGCGGCCGGTTGAAGGGCTGGAAGTGACGGGTGGCGTAGTCATAGGCACTACGGGCCACCTCGACATTCTCGGCCACCACCGCATCGCCTTTCTTCTTGAACTGGTGGGTGAGGACTTCCGCCAGAGGCTGGAACCCGATGCCCATCATGCTCAGCCCCGCGCCGACTGCCAAAGTGTTCTGCTCCACCTTGTTGCGGCTGTTGTGGGTCAGTTCGGAAACGGGCAGGGGACAGAGCTGGACCCCGTCGGCGGGTGTGCCGGGCTTGACGGTGTCTCCGTTGTATACGACCGCCGCACCGGGACCCAGTAGTCCCAGGTGGCGATCCATGGTGTCCTGATTCAGCGGAATCAGCAGGTCGATTTTGTCGCCGAAGCTGGTAACTCGCTCCGGACCGGTGCGGATCGTCAAAAAAGTATGTCCGCCCCGGATGATAGATTGATAGGCATTGTAGGCGTTCAGGTGCAGGCCGCGCCGCGCAAAAATCCGGGCGAAGATGTTGCCCGGAGTGGCGACTCCCTGTCCCGCGGCGCCCCCAATGGATACCGCGAAGGTATGCTTCATTCCCAGTCCCCTCCCAACAAGCCACGATGTAACCGTGGTCATGATGCCAAGGCCTTGCGACCGGCGGCTGATAGAGCCGCGCGACCGTACCCAGCGGGGGATCTGCGGCAGAACGTATAGGGAAGCCGCCGGTCCCGAGCAAGAATGAAAGAAACTGACCCATTGTATGCCCGGTTTGGGCCGGTGGCAAGAGCCTGGTTGGCCTGTTGGCGGACATTGGTGGACAGGCCCTGTTTGGTGGCCTTTTGGTGGCAGGATGAGTCCGACTTGCTGATCACCCCTGCTCGCGCCCTCTCAGCAAACACTCTTGACCGTAGGCAGGATACGTATCATAATACGTATCAGGAGTAAGTTCATGCCCACGTTTACTGGCTCCATCACAACCACCGGAAAATCAGAGGCCATTCGGCTGGACAAAGCCTTATTTCGCCTCCATCCAGAGTTCCGGCAGAAGGCCAAAGTGCGTGCACAAGTGATCGCTCCCGGCCACGCCCTGATTTCCGTTGTCGAGGAGGGCATCCCGGAGCTGCAGGACGAGGACCCGGTGGTCACCGCCTTCCTCGCGTTTCTCGAGAAGGACATGAAGACGCGCCCCGAACGCATCGCCAGCCTCTCTAAGCGAGCCATCGCTCGCGGTAGCCGGTTGACCAAGGGAGTGAAGGTAACGGACGAGGAGCGCCTACCGGAGGACATCGCCTTCTAACTCCATAATGCGCCCAGCGCCTTTAACCGAGAGGAACGGGTGGAAACTATATGCTCACCCGGCATTCAGTCGAGCATTAGAATCGTTGATTCTGACTGTCGAAGCGCTTGAAAAGCAGCAGCCCCAAACCTATCGCTCTCACCCTAAGACAAAACTTCTGAAACGCGTCCTCGACCTGATACTGGTTGAAGTTCCACGCGATCCGAACGCCCTGGAATTTCAACTTGGCAATACTCTGGGGCCGGCGTATCGCCACTGGCGTCGCGCGAGATTTCTCGCCCGTTTCCGACTCTTCTTTCGGTTCAGCAGCACCCACAACGCCATTGTCTACGCATGGGTAAAGGATGAAACCACACTCCGAAAGGCCGGCGCTCAGACCGATCCTTACGCGGTGTTCACGAAGCGTCTGCAAGAAGGCAACCCGCCGGACAATTGGAACGCTTTGCTTCGGGAAGCAGAATCTGCCGGCCAGAATCTTGAATCAGCTCTGAAACGTACGGTCCGCAAAGAGCAGGATTAGCGACCAACGCGGTGGCAACCGGTCTCAAGCTCGAAGCCGGTGCCTCCAGGGCTGGGTCTCGATACGGAGCGTGGGTCTCTTTAACGTGCCCTTAACTCGAAGGTCTCTGCCGGTTGATTCAGCCCGAGTAACGGCGGCCGCTCTGGTCGCATCTTGATGAGCAGATCTTACGGCTTATTGGGTAAGCTGTCGGAATCGGGCTTGGCCGGACCGATCTTGCCGGCGTCCAGTCGTCCCTAAACTTGTCGATGGCGTTGTCGGATCGTACAAGGCTGGGTTTTTCCGGGATCAGCCCATGGGGCCCGCCGCTGGAGGCATTTGAGCCCAGAGCTGCCGGATCTCGGTGCGCGGATCGTTCTCGACACGCGTCTCGGCGTCGAACAGCATGGTGGCGCGCTTGGTGGAATCGTATGCCGGCCAATTCGGAATCCTGGGACAGTTGGGATTGCCGGTCTTGGCAAGGGCGACCCACGCGGATGCGAACCGCGCCCAAAGCGCCCGTTGTTCGGGCGAGCCGGAACCGCCGATCCCATTCTGGTAGTTGTGGAATGACGCCGAGACGTCGGTGCCGTGAACGGCCCCGAACTTTCCGCCAAAGCCCGGGCTCTCGTAAGCCCACAGATACATGTATGCGGAAGCTTTGCCGAGCGCGGCCTTGCGTTCGGCCTGGGTGATGGCGCTGCGCCGGAAGCCGCTGTCGGTCAGAATTTGCGCCTGGATAAGGTAAGGCGACTTCTGCGCGTTCCAGCTCGATTTGCGATGCAAGGCGTAGATTTCGCCGGCCTTGCCACTGAATCTCTGGTTCAGCATATTCTTCAGTCCGGCGTCGTCAAGATCGAAGTTCGTGAGAGAGAGGGCGGCATCCTCGAGAGTGGTCGAGATGACCACAGGCACACCGGCGGATTCCGGCGGCGCGACTGGATCGAAAGGATGATGGGGCAGGACCGAACCCTCCACCACCGGCGAGAAACCGAGCCCGGGGCCGAGTGAGGTCTGCGCTTCCAGGATCTGCTGCCAGGAGACCTTTTGGATATCCGCAATGTTGCTCTTGGCGATGCCGAGCTTGGCCAACAGCGCTTCGGCGGACTTGGTGGCCTGCTCGCGCGTGGCGAGGCGCAACGCTGAGCCGCTCTGGACTCCCGCCAAATGGAAGAGCCCTTCGGCGGACGGCATGGCGAGCACGGCTGAAGTTTTCGCGCCGCCGCCGGACTGCCCGAAGATCATCACCTTGCCCGGATCGCCACCAAACTTCTCGATGTTGTCGCGTACCCACCGCAGAGAGGCAACCAGGTCCATGATCCCGGCGACACCGGCTTGGGCAAATTCAGGCGGCGCACCCAGGTCTGCCAGATGGAGGTACCCCAGGCTCGCCAGCCGATGGTTCACAGTCACCACCACCACATCGCCGAACTTCGCCAATTGCGCGCCGTCATATCCGGGTGCATTGCCCGAGCCCGTGGCGAAGCCACCGCCGTGGAAGGAAACCATCACCGCGCGCTTCTGGCCGTCGTTGACGCCTGGGGTCCAGACGTTCAGCACCAGGCAGTCCTCCCCCATACCACCCGGCTGGACGTCCCACTGGATCATCATGCCGTAATCGCTGCGGAGATCGGCCGGGGTCTGCGGGCTGATCTGCCCGTGACCGAAGCACTCGCGCACGCCGCTCCAGGACGCGGGTTTCTGCGGCGGCATGTAGCGATTTTTGCCTCCGGTCGGCGCGCCGTAGGGAATGCCCTTAAACCTAAGAACGGCAGTAGGCCTCGTGCCTTGAATAGAGAAACAGTTACCATTGTTCAACATGAACAATGAAGAAGAGGTCGTTCAGGCTCACCCGGAGGGTGAGGTCCAAATCGCGGGAAATCAGCCAGCAGAAACCGGTACCAGCCTCAGAACTCCTATAGTAGTCGCCTGCGGGGCGAGTGCTCGTGTTAACGACGCCCAAATGGAAACAGTGAGTATCTGTATGTTTCCGAGCGCCCACCGCTCCGGCGCTTAAGTCCCAGAACTCGTCAATGACCCAATTCGCGTGAGCTTGTAAGAGGATGCGTGGACTTGTCCCCCATTTTGAGACAAACAGTTAAGAGTCAAAATTCATTAAATGGAGATTTTGGCTCATGAAATTTCGACGGAAGTTCTCACGGGATGTGAAACTGGCTGCGGTTCAGCAGCTCGAAGCAGGGTCGTCAGCCGCGGAGGTGGCTCGGGCCTTTGAAATCAACCCGAATGTGCTGCACCGCTGGCGGAAGGAGTTTCGCCATGGTCCGGGCAACGCATT
>JAIQFL010000461.1 GCA_020073365.1 Terriglobia bacterium
GGTCAGGTTGTACATGAGGTTCATCACCTGGGAGCCTCCGCGGCCGCCGCCGCCACCCCCGCCGAAGCCACCCCCTCCGCCCAATTCGGCGGTCTTGATCTTGTGGATTACATTCAGATCCACCTTCTCCTGCTGCTGCGCCAACACGAGCAGTGGAGCGAGTAGAAGCACAACTACGGTCAAAGAAGTTTTTCGTGGCATAGGCTTTAGCTGTTGACTATATCAAACCAGAGACGCTTTCACCCAGGTTGGTGGTTACCCGCTCCGTGCCGGAACCGAGTGGGGCGGCTTCGCTTGCGAAGGCGCACCCGCGCTCAACAATGATGCGGGCTGCGTGCATGAACTGCGTGGAGCAGGCTTTCGCGGTCTGCCCGAAAACCGGGACTCCTGTTCCTCAGGACCACGAGAAATCGTCAAATTTGTTCAAATTTGTACGGGGACTTCCAATTTCCGCTCTACAAGCGTAGAATGGAGGTATGGCCAGAGGTTGGGAAAGTAAGTCGGTCGAGGCGCAGATCGACGAGGCCGGATATCGCAGAAGCGCCGTCCTGGAAAAAACCACCCCTCCTGAAAAGCTAGAGTTGATCCGCAAGAGGGAAACTATCGCTCTCTCCCGCACCAGGGTGATCCGGGAATTGCAAACCGCGCAGAATCCGCGTTACAAGGCCGTATTGAGCAAGGCCTTAGCGGACCTGGAAGCGCAATTATCAACTTTCGCGGCAGGTTAGCGAAGATAACCAATCGTGTTCTCCCGGACTGAGCACCTGCCAGGGGGAACACGATTCTCTTCCGCGTGGCCTTCCGATTGCTGAATCGTTTGGCTGTGTACCGCGCCGTTGCTGGCCTAGCCGCCCTATTGTTCCTGCCCCCCCGTGTGCAAGGCTACTCCGTTCTAACCCACGAGGCGATCATCGATACGGCCTGGGACGGCAACATCAAACCGCTCCTCCTCCGAAGATTCCCCCAGGCGACCGCGAAAGATTTGGTGGCAGCCCACGGTTACACCTACGCCGGCTGCATTCTGCAGGACATGGGCTATTACCCGTTCGGCAGCAGGTTTTTCAGCGATCTGGTGCACTACGTTCGCAGCGGCGATTTCGTCGTCAACCTGATCCGCGAGTCGCAGGATCTTAACGAATATGCTTTCGCGCTGGGATCTCTGGCCCATTACGCAGCCGATACCCAGGGCCACTCGGTTGCGGTCAACCGCTCCGTGGCCCTCGAGTATCCCAGGCTGAAACGCAAGTACGGGCCGGTGGTCACCTACGCCCAAAATCCGGTGGCGCACATCCGCGTGGAATTCAGCTTCGATGTGCTCCAGGTGGCTCGCGGCAACTACGCCCCGCAGTCGTACCACGATTTCATCGGGTTCAAGGTGGCCCAGCCGGTTCTGGAGCGCGCCTTCCGCGATACGTACTGTCTGGACTTGAAGGATATCTTCGGCGATCTGGACCTGGCATTAGGCACCTACCGGCACACCGTGAGCGCCATCATTCCCGAAATGACCCGGGTCGCATGGCATCTCAGGCAGGACGATCTGAAGAAGGCGCAGCCAGGGCTCACGCGCCGCAAATTCATCTACAACCTTTCCAAAGCGAGCTACCGGAAAGAGTGGAACAAGCAGTATAAAACGCCGGGCATCGGTACCCGCATGCTGGCTTTCCTGATCCGCATCCTGCCCAAGATCGGGCCACTGAAGGTGCTGTCGTTCAAGCCTCCCACGCCGCAGACGGACAGGCTCTTCGAGGCCAGCTTCGATCGGACGTTGGACCTGTACCGCAGCCTGCTGGGCGGAGCGGACCTCGCCCAACTTCAGTTGGCGAATCGCGATTTCGACACCGGCGAGCTGACCCGGCCCGCCGAATACCGGCTGGCCGATAACGCCTATGCCAAGCTGGCCGTCAAACTCTCGGAGCGCGACCCCGCATCCATCGATCCGAAGCTGCGCGAGAATATCCAGGCGTTCTACAGCGACCGGAGCCTGCCCTTTGCCACCAGGAAGGATCCCAAAGAGTGGCAACAGACGCTGGACGCCCTGGACAAGCTGAGTGGGGCAGCCGGGACGGTCCCCGACCGGAGTCCCCGAACTGCACAGTAAGTGTGCCCCTTCGCGGCCCCGCGTATCAGGCAGCAGAACGGAAAGCGGAGTGACCGCACCGGCCCTACCGGCGGTTCGCGCACCTTGGTTGCGGGCCGTCGCGGTTGCCCCATGCATTCATGCCATACTGGCAGTCTCGACTCCCATTTCGCGATGTTCTCCTACTCCCAGAACGATCTCTATTGCGAGGAGGTCCCGCTCGCCGACCTCGCGCGCCGCACCGGCACTCCGGCCTACGTGTACTCCAGCCGCTCGATCCTTGCCAACTATCGCGCGTATGACGAAGCCTTCGGCGACCTGCCGCATTCGGTTTGCTATGCGGTGAAAGCCAATTCGTCCCTGGCCATACTCGGCCTGCTGGCGAAGGCCGGGGCGGGCTTCGACATCGTTTCCGGAGGAGAGCTGTTCCGCGTGATGCGGGCCTCGGGCGACCCCTCCAAGGTGGTCTTCTCCGGAGTTGGCAAGACCGCGGCGGAGGTGGAATTCGCACTGGCCAACGGCATTCACAGCTTCAACTGCGAGTCCGCAGCGGAACTGGCGCTCATCGACGCCATGGCGGCGCGCCGCGGGGTGAAGGCCGGCTTCGCCATCCGCGTGAACCCCGATGTGGACGCCTCCACGCACCCGTACATCTCCACAGGGCTCAGCCGCCACAAGTTCGGAATTGCGATCGCGGAAGCCGCCGCGGTCTATGACCACGCGCGGAGTTTTCCCAACCTTCTGGCCGAGGGCGTGAGCTGCCATATCGGCTCGCAGATTCTCGATCCGAGCCCCATCCTGGAAGCGGTCGACAAGGTGCTCGATCTGGCCGCCTCACTGCGCGCGCAAGGGTACCCCATCCATCATCTGGATTTGGGAGGCGGCCTGGGCATCGCGTACCTTCCGGGCGAACACGCGCCGCCGATCCGCGCGTTCATCGAAAGCCTGCAACACCGGCTGCGGGATAGCGGGCTTCACATCATGGTGGAGCCGGGACGCTCGATCGTCGGTCCCGCTGGCGTGCTGCTGACCCGCGTGCTGTATCGCAAGAAGAACGGCCCCAAGGAATTCGTGATCGTGGACGCGGCCATGAACGACCTGATCCGGCCGGCACTCTACCACGCGCACCACGAGATCATTCCACTGCGCAAGAACCTGCTGCCGCCGGTGACCGCGGACGTGGTGGGCCCTGTCTGCGAAAGCGGCGATTTCCTGGCACGCGAGCGCCACATGGCCAACGTCATGCCCGGCGATTTCCTGGCGGTGTGCGCTGCCGGCGCCTACGGCTTCGTGCAGTCATCCAATTACAACTCCCGTCCGCGGGCGCCCGAGGTGCTGGTGGAAGGCGCCGGCTATCGCGTGATTCGCTCGCGCGAAACGTATGAAGATCTGATTCGCGGCGAGACGTTGTGAGTGGGGCAGTTCCAGGACCGGCGTTCCATAAGGCCCAGGTTGACGGTCGGGTGTTATAAAAGCTAGAGTAGAACTGTCAATCTGCATCCGCAAGCAATAGTCCCCATCGTCTAGCCCGGCCTAGGACATCGCCCTTTCACGGCGGTAACGGGGGTTCGAATCCCCCTGGGGACGCCAAAGCCGGATCTTCATCCATTGCACGTCGTGCGCGTACAATGAAGAACGATGAAGCGCGGAGTGGCTTATCGGCATTAGCTCGTCCAACGCGGCCCGCGCCGCTTTTCGCTATCCGAACTTCCGCGATTACATGACGGCCCGGTTCCTGGCGACTACGTCGTCGGAGATGCAGGCCGTGGCTGTAGCCTGGCAGATCTTCGGAATCACCCATCGCCCGCTCGACCTGGGGCTGGTGGGACTGGCGCAGTTCCTGCCCGGTGTCGTTCTGTTTCTAATCACGGGCCACACGGCGGACCGCGTCTCGCGGCAGCGCATCCTGCAGACCTGCTTCGCGGCATTCTCACTCTGCTCGCTGTTGCTGCTGGCGTTTGCCATGCGCGGCCTCTCCTCGGTCTACCCCATCTATGCCGTGTTGCTGCTGAACGGAGTGGTTCGTGCATTCAACGGGCCCGCGAGCCAGGCGTTCCTTCCGCTGCTGGTGACGGAGGAGCACTTCCCCAACGCGGTGACCTGGGGCTCATCCGTCGTTCAGGCCGCCATGGTAATCGGGCCGATGGTGGGCGGTTTGCTATACGGCCTCACGGGAAGCCCGATCCCGGTCTACGGATGCGCCGCGATTGCGTACCTGGCCGCCCTGGTGCTGATCTCGATGATCCGCCTCGAGGCGGGACAACGCCCGCGCGGCTCGGCTTCGCTGGATATGGTTATGGGAGGTTTGCGATACATCTGGCAAAACAAACTGATTCTGGGCGCCATCAGCCTGGACCTGTTTGCCGTGCTGCTGGGTGGCGCCGTCGCGCTGCTCCCGGTATACGCCAAAGAGATCTTGCAGGTGGGCGCGATCGGCCTCGGTGTGCTGCGCAGCGCGCCCGGGGCCGGCGCCGTCCTCACGGCCATCCTGGTGGCGCATTGGCCGCTCCGCCGGAAGGTGGGCGCCACCATGCTCTGGTGCGTCTTCGGCTTCGGCATCTTCATCGTGGTCTTCGGGGTCTCCCGCAACGTGGCCCTGTCGCTGGCGGCGCTGGTGATGGTGGGTGGGTGCGATATGGTGAGCGTCATTGTGCGCCACACCCTGGTGCAACTGGGGACGCCGGACGAGATGCGCGGGCGCGTCAGCGCCGTCAACATGGTGTTTATCGGCGCGTCCAACGAGGTGGGCCAGTTTGAATCGGGACTCACCGCGCAGTGGTTCGGGACCGTCCCCGCGGTGATCGCGGGCGGACTGGGCACCCTAGCGGTCGTGGCTTTGTGGGCCTGGCTGTTCCCAGCCCTGCGCCGCGTGGATGAGCTGGTACCAGGCGGGGGCCAGGGGCCAGGGGCCGGGGGCCAGGGTAGCACGGCGCTTCGCGCGGGGGACTCCTTCGGAATGGAGGCATGAGCGCACGGCAGGAGCAGGCCCTGCGGAGCGCGGTCTTTCCCGGCCCCTGGCCCCTGGCCCCCGGCCCCTTCTTGGGCGTGTTATCACTAGAACTGGATGGATCGCATCGGGCGCTACAAGATCGTCAGGGAACTGGGACGTGGGGCCATGGGCGTGGTCTACCATGCCATCGACCCGAATATCGGCCGCCCGGTGGCCATCAAGACGATCCAGTTGGGGCAAAACCGCACCCCTGAGGAGCAGGACCGCCTCCGCGAACGCCTGTTCCGCGAGGCCCGTTCCGCGGGAATCCTCTCGCACCCGGGGATCGTCACGATTTACGACGTGGAGCAGCAGGGCGATCTGGCGTACATCGCGATGGAGTTCGTCGATGGCCCGACGCTGGACCAACTGCTGTCGGAGCAGGAGGCCGTCACGCCCGAGCAGATGTTCAGCATTCTGGGACAGACGGCCGTGGCGCTCGACTACGCACATCAGAAGGGTATCGTACATCGCGACATCAAGCCGGCCAACATCATGATCGCCGGGCCCACCAGCGGGTGCGCCGGCACGGTCAAGATCACGGATTTCGGCATTGCCAAGGTCACGGCGTCGGAGCAGTTCACCATGACCGGTGCGATCGTGGGGACGCCGCACTACATGTCGCCCGAACAGGTGCAGGGCCAATCGGTCGACGGCCGCTCGGACCAGTTCTCGCTGGCCGTGATCGCCTACGAAATGCTCACGGGAGAGAAGCCGTACACCGGCGAGCACCTGACCACCGTGGTCTATAAGATCGTGGCCGAGGAGCCGGCGCCTCCCCACCGGCTGAACCCGACCCTGGGTGCGGCGATCGAGGTCGCCATGCGCAAGGGGCTGGCCAAGAAGCCCGACGGCCGCTATCGCACCTGCCAGGAATTCACCGAGACGCTGGAAAAAGCCTGTGAGGCCACCAATGGGTGGAAGACCATGCCGCGAGGCGGGAGCTTGAGCGAGCCGACCCTGGCCGAGGCGCCGAAGCCCGCCATCTCTCTGCCGCCGGCGCGGCGCCGCATGGAAGCCACCGGTACCGCGGAGCGCCAGGCCCAACGCAAATCGGGTTTCCTGACGTTTCTGCTGGCGATGCTGGTGGTGGCGGGGCTGCTGGCGCTCATCGGATGGCAGGCGGCTCCGTGGCTCTTGAAGCCGGCTGCTCCCAACCCCGATAGCGAAACGGCAGCCCCCGCCGCGGCGCCCGCGGGTCAGCCGGCCGCTGCTGGATCAGCGCCGGCAAGCTCTCCGAATGCGAGCGAGGCGAAATCGGCCCAGGCGGCTCCTTCCAATGCGAAAACCGGCGAGGCGAAACCCGCTGATGGCAAACCGCCCGATGCGAACGCCGCCGATGCGAAGCCGAGCCCGATGCCGCCCGCCGAGCCCGCGCTCGCCGCCAAACCTGCGGCGGCGGAGCCCAAGCCGGTTCCGAAGCGCTCGCCACCCGAGCGGCCGCCCGCCGCGCCGCAGCCGGTCACTATTATCAGCAGCCCGGGAGGCGCGAAGGCAACCATGGATGGAGATTCGGAAACCGCCTGCACTACTCCCTGCACGATCGTGGCCGCACCAGGACGGCACACCCTTGTGATCTCCATGCCAGGGTACCATCTCGAGCGCCAGGAAGTGTTTGTGGGTTCGAGTCCCCAGGAAATACCCGCCGTGGTGTTGCGGGCCGAGGGTGGAACGCTGTTGCTGACCAGCACGCCTTCGGGCGCGGCCGTGCTGGTGGACGGAAAGCGCACGGCGCAAGTCACCCCCGCGCAGATCCGGCTCGCGCCAGGGACCTACAAGATCACGGTGGAAAAGGACGGGAAGCAGGCCAGTCAGACGGTAGAGGTCCGCAGCGGGATCAGGTACCTGAAGATTCTGTTTGACTACTGAGGGCCGTGAGGACGGGAGTGGCACCGGCCAGGGGCGCGGGCCAGCTCCAGTTGCGGCGCTCGACGATGGTGCGCGGTTCGTAAGTCTGGCCGTGCGCCAGCCGCCGCTCTTCGCGCCGGGTGGACCATAACATCACCGGGCCCAACGCGCGGCTCACCATGCGGCTGAGCAGCCCGAACTCGCGCCCCACTTCTTTCCGCAACTCGCGGATCTTTTCACTGACCGCGAGGTTGGTCGGACGGAGGTGCCTTTCCATGGCCCACAGTGCCGCCCCATAGCCGTCGCGCAAGGAGCGGGCTTCCCGGGCGAAGCGGGCGCGCACGCGCAGATCCGCGTCGTCCTTGTAGCGGCGCCATCCGTCCAGCGTGGTTCGGCAGATGCGATAGATGCTGGGCCCATTGCGCTCGAAATCGCGGCGAAACGCCCCATCCAGCAGCCGCTTGGAATCCTCGCGCGAGATGGCCGCGTGGCGGAAGTTGAACTGGTGCTGACCGTGGATATCGGCCAGGTTGACGTCCTCGAGCATGCGCCCCTGCTCGGTCATCTCGCGGAACAGCGGCGTGCCGGGCACGGGCGTGTAGAGCATGAACTGGTGGAAGTCCGT
>JAIQFL010000058.1 GCA_020073365.1 Terriglobia bacterium
ATAAAAATTTTATTATTTATGATCTTTAAAAATAAAAAAATCAAATTAAATCCGTCCCCCGTTCGTCCTGAGCTCGTCGAAGGATACGAACGAGTGTACAAAAAAAATAGGTTTTTACCAGGAAACACCGACGGAAAAATTCGGACGACCGTTTCCATCCATGCCAATACCGAACTTGACTCGGTTCGCCAATTTATCATCCACGAGCTTACTTGCAGCAAGTGCATAAATAGAGCCAAATGCAGCACCTGCAATAACCTGTGATATATAATGGCGATTGCAACTCACAAACGTTACCCCAATAAAGCCTGCAAGTAATCCGAGTTGAATCGCAAAATGGGGGCCATATCGCGTACCATATAACACAGCCATATACAATGCTTGTGCCATATGCCCTGAAGGAAAACCGCCAAAGGCTCGCTGCTCACAACTAAACTTTTCATTCCACGGCCGTAAGCAGGCATCAAATTTAATTTGCTTTATCAATGTTTTCGTCCAAATAACAAAGGGCATACCGAGGAGTAAAATTTGGGCCGTCCATCGTCGGTCATCATTACGAGAAAAGAACGCATCAACACCAAGGAGCACAATAGGCAATCCAATACTTGCCTTGGCAACTTCATGACACCATGAAGGCATCTGATTGACATTCTTATGGCATGAACCATCATAAAAACATCGCTGTAATTTTTCATCAATCATACGCGCAGCAACGAAAATCGGAAAAGTAGCACTGATTATTTTGAAGGTATTCCACGTGAAAAGATTTTTATTGAGCACGAGAATATCTCTAAATGCACTCGTAATCGCTTCACCAATTGCTTGGCCTACATATCCGTGATTTTGGCGCCGTCGCTTCCGGGTTGTATATTCAGGAGGAATACCATCAAATATTGATGGTTCTTCCACGTCATTCACCACTTCAATATCATCCGGCTCTGATGCCACCCGATTGTACCAATTTCTATTGATCTCTTTGGGCCATATTCCCGCGGCGATCAGCGATGAAACCGGCATACAAAAGCCAAATACAATGAGAAACTTTATTAATTGCTTTACATTCATTCCCCTCCCCCTAGAAAAGAAGAATGGCCATCCTTATGCAATTAACAATAGAAAATTTTATAACAAAAAATCAATATATTAATGAGTTTTTAATAATTTGTTCGTATGGTTCGACAAGCTCACCACGAACGGTTTCTGTGCATTACTTACTTACAAGTGAGACGAATATTTTTCCGTTCGCCCTGCCTGTCCGTCGAAGCCTTGGCGAAGTCGGGAGCATGTCGAAGGGTATGAACGGAAAAATTATTTTCTACTCTAATATCCTGCCGGATGCATCGTATGCCATGATGTTGCTTGTTCATACGCATAGGACGCCTGAAATATACGTTCTTCAGCGCCATGCGCACCCACCAGCTGCATGCCGATTGGCAACTTTTCCTTACTCATACCACACGGAATTGAGATACTTGGCACACCCGCTAAATTCATTGGACAGGTAAAATAATCTTGTAAATCCATCTGCAGTGGATCAAGATCAAATGCTCCCATTTTAAATGCCGGTGTTGATTGCGATGGAATCACGAGCAAATCAACTTCTTTAAATACTTCTCTCAATTGGCTTCGAATTAATCCCTGTACTTTTTGAGCACTCTCATAAAATTCACCCGCATGTCCTGCCGAAAGTACATAGTTTCCCACCATGATTCGTTTTCTTACTTCAGTACCAAAGCCATCATGCCGTGTTGTTTCATACATATCACGTAAGGTAGTTGCTTGTTTATTTCTAAAACCATAGCGTACCCCATCAAATCGTGCCAAATTTGATGCCGCTTCTGCACGACTTAAAATAAAATAGGCTGCAGCACTATAATCAAGCGATGGCACCGTTACGCGGTGAATTTTTGCGCCCATCTGTTCAAATTTTGTTACCGCTGTCGACCACCGTCGGCACCTGCACCAACGCCGAGACCAGCAACTGCACAGGCCGGGAGAGACCAATCCGCGCGCCGAGTTTCCCGAGCATCTCCTGCCATTCCGGCGGCGCGCGCCGGACCAGCACCGATCGCATGCGCGCGGCCACCACCCAGCCTCCCGCCAGCCGCGCCCAAAACACCACCGCACCGGCGAGCCAGACCATCACCACCCAAAGCAGGAACTGCGCCGGCTGCATGCTGGACACCGTGGCGCGGACGGAGGCGGGCAACGTGGCGGTGGTGGTGGCTGCGATATCGGCCGTGGAAGCGGCCGACGGAGCATTTCGGATGCGATAGGCGGCCTCCGGACTGGCGTCCGATGGCCGCATCAGCCCCCAAGTCACCAGCGGAGCGGCCATCATGGCTGCCAGTGCCGCGCAGGCGAGCAGGTATCGGGCGTTCGGGCTCGACGTGCGCGCCACCGCTCGGCGTGCGGCCGCATACAGAGCCGCAATCGATAAGCCCTGCCAGAGGAAGTGGACCAGCGTCCAGCCGAGGCGTTCCACCCACGCCTCGGAAGCGAGGATTTGCATGGCGTTCATGACGAGCGTCCTTTCTCTTTAGCGAAGGTCTCCAGCATGCCGCGGATTTCATCCAGTTCTTCGCGCGAGGCCGGCTGTGCCGCGAGCGCCCCCATCACCAGACTCTTGGCTGAACCGCCGAATGCGCGTTTCAGCACGTCGCCCGCGATCTGTCGCTGCGTTTGCTCTTTGGGGACACTGGCCTCGTAAACGTGCGATCCGAAGCGCTCGCCGCGGATGAGCAGGCCCTTTTCCGTCATCAATTGCATCTGCTTCAGCGTGGTGGTGTAGCCGTTGTCCTTGGCGAGCTCGTCGTGAACTTCCCTGACGGTCGCCATTCCCAGCCTCCAGAGGACGGCAAGAATGTCGAGTTCGGCGGCGGTTGGAAGGGCCACGGACTGTCGGTTGCGGCGTGGAGAAGTCATCTGAAACAAGGGTACGACGATAAAAACCGTAAGTCAACGAAATAAATCGTAAGGGGAAAGCTTGGCAGGTCCAAAAGGCCTGCCCCACCAATGGGATTTCGAGGTTTTGAGGCTCTGCTTTGCGCTTTCTTGACCATTTGCAGGACTTCATATAGAATGTCTGCACGAGGACCCGCACCATGCCCTTTTGGCGCCGAATTTACATGCTCGGGCGCAATATTGTCCGCGAGCAGCGAGTCGAACAGGATCTCGCCGACGAAATCCACTCCTACCGCCAAATGCTCGAAGACGAGAAGACCCGATCCGGTCTTGACCCGCGCCTGGCCCGCCGCGAGGCCCTTCTCGAACTCGGCGGCGTCGCCCAGGTCCAGGAACAGGTGCGCGACGTGCGCGCCGGCAGCATGCTCCAGAATATCCGGGCCGAGATTCGGCAGTCGCTCCGGTCGCTCGCGCGCAATCCCGGCCTCACTGCCACCGCAATGGCCATGCTCGCTTTGGGCATGGGCGCCACCACCGTTGTCTTCAGCGTCTTTTATGCGGCGCTGGTCCAGCCGCTCCCCTTTCGCGAGCCGGGACGCCTGGTGCAACTTTGGGAGACGCGGCTCGACCGTGGCTGGTCCCGCGCCTCCTTCACGGAGGCCAATTTCTGGGATCTTCGCGCGCATGCCCGCGCCTTCGAAGAAACCGCCGTCTACCACTTCGACGAAGCCAATCTCACCGGCAACGGCTCCCCCGAAAAGGTTACGAACATCTCGGTCAGCGCGGGCTTCTTCCGCACTTTGGGAGTGTCCCCGATCCTCGGCCGCGACTTTTCCTATGAGGAAGACCGGCCCGGTCACGACAACCAGGTGGCCATCGTGGGGAACCGGTTCTGGAAGAATCGCCTGAGCGCCGATCCGCAGATTCTCGGCAAGGTGCTGCGCCTCAACGACAGACCGTACGTGGTGGTGGGCGTGCTTCCCCCGGGCGAGCCCTGGGTCGACGATCAAACCTATATCCCGCTGGTCTATCGGCCCGACGCCGACCGCGGCAGCTTCGAGTTTGACGTAATTGGCCGCCTGGCCCGCAGTGTTTCCGCGGATGCCGCGCGCGCGGACCTCCAGCGCGTTGCCGATGGGCTCGCCCGCTCGTACCCCAGGAACGATGCCGGCATGGGATTTCACCTGGAGCCATCCAGTACCTGGGTGGCCAGCGATTCCACGCGGCGCGCTCTCTGGGTTCTGCTGGGAGCGGTCGCGTTTCTGTTGCTCATCGCCTGCCTGAACATCGCCAATCTTCTGCTGGCGCGCGGTTTGAGCCGGCGGCGCGAAGTCGCCATTCGAACCGCTCTGGGAGCCGGCCGCGGACGGCTCGTGCGATTCGTGCTGATGGAATCGATTCTGCTCAGCATCTTCGGCGGCGCCCTGGGGCTCCTGCTGGCCGGTGGAACGCTGGACCTGATCAAGTCATTCGAGATTGGCGGCGTTCCGAGACTGGCGGACGCCAGCCTGAATCCGTGGGTGCTGGCCTTCACTGGTCTTATCGGAGTGGCCACGGGCGTGCTTTCGGGTCTCGCTCCGGCTCTCCAGGCACCCTCCAGCGGGATCGCTTCGGCTCTTCGCGACTGCGACCGGAGCCAGGCCGGAAGTCGCGGCCATGGCCGGCTGCGGGCCGCGCTGGTTACCAGCGAGGTGGCCCTGTCCTTTCTGCTGCTGGTGGGAGCAGGCCTGCTGATTCGCAGCTTTACCCGGTTGCTCAGCGTCGACCGCGGATTCCAGACCGAAAACCGGCTCCTGTTTTCGGTCAGCATGCCGGGATCTTATTGGGAAAAGGAAGGAGGCCTGCACTTCACCGACCGCTTCCTGGAACGACTCGCTCAGGTTCCTCAAGTGGTATCGGCCGGCGCCGTGAGCCAGCGGCCGGTGGCCGGAGGGGATCCCGGCATGGGCATCGTCTCCAGTTCCAAACAGAATTTGTCGGGACGCGATATCCCATGGGCCGGTTGGCGCATCGTCACGCCGGGCTACTTCCGTGCCATGGGGCTGCCAGTGTTCAAGGGGAGACCCTTCACCGAGCGTGACCAAAACCCAACCTTTGCTCCGCGGTGCGTGATCATTAGCCAGCGCCTGGCGAACCTGCTTTTTCCCAATGAAGATCCGGCCGGCAAACACGTCCTCCTGTGGAGAGGGCAGGGCAATCTGGACGCCGAAGTGATTGGCGTCGTGGGAGACATGCGGGAACGCGGCCTGGATTCCAATCCCACTCTGGCCGTCTATCTTCCCTGGGGTCCCCAGTCTCTTCCCACGGAATTCGTTCTCCAGACCGCTGGAAACCCGCTCAACGTGGTATCTGCGGTCCGGTCGATTGCCGCCGGTCTGGATCCGACTCTCCCCATCTCGGACGTTCGCTCGTTCGAAGAAGTGGTCAGCCGCTCGGTCTCTTCGCAGCGATTCAACACTATCCTTCTGGGGATCTTCAGCGGACTCGCCTTGCTGCTTGCCACTACGGGTATCTACGGCGTCCTGTCGTACACCATGAGCCGGCGCACATCGGAAATCGGATTGCGCGTCGCGCTGGGCGCCAGCGCTCGGAGCATCCTGGGCATGGCCATCGGCCAAGGCATGCGTCCGGCGTTTCTGGGAGTGGCCATCGGCGCCGTCGGCGCCTTCTGGCTGTCGGGCTATCTCACTACAATGCTCTACGGTGTGAAGCCCTTTGATGTTGCTACGTACAGCGTGGTGGCCGTGCTGCTGCTGGCAACCGCCCTGCTCTCGTGCTGGCTGCCGGCGCGACGCGCCATGCGCACCGACCCGCTCCGGGCTTTACGCATGGAGTGACGGCCGGCCGCGATGCGTCTGCCAAAACAACCACGCCCGTGCGGCGCTCCATTCGCGATTCACGCTGGCTGTTGACAGGCCACCACAACAACACAAGTGGGGCAGGCGGTTTCCCCGATCTCGCGGCGCATTTATCTGCTGCTGGGCTTCGGTTTGAGAGAGCCTACGTACTCGTAACTGCAGTCGAAGAACTTCTTCAATTCCCGTGTCGAGGCAAGCAGCGAGTCGGGAACCTCGACGTACTCGGGCTGAACCTTTCCATATGCCTCGCACAACTTGGCCTTGTACTTCTTAAGAAACGCCTCCCGTTCTCCAGCGGGCAGCCGGAGCGCCAGCTTCCCCTCCTTGCTAAGATAGCTGAACATATGACCATTCAGCGACGTGTAAGGCACAGTCGCGCCCTTCCGTTTGACATTCGGATTGGTGGCCACCAGCTTTGCGTACAACTCGAGCTTGTCTAACGGTGCGGCTGCTGCTTCCTTTGCCATGCGGCCAGTCCTCTTTGGTTCTCTCGCATTTCAACTCGGCGATTTAACAGTGTATCTAAAGTGCCGGCTGTGCCGCGTGCCCCTTTTCGTGTCCGGAAACGACCGGATGTCGCTGGCATGGAGCGAGGCGCCTGTGCATTTCCGTGGCGGTGAGGTGCGTGCCGCCGTGCCTACCGCAGAGCACGCGCCGAAGCAGGCGGGGGCTCACCGGTTGGGTTTTGGCCAGCGCCGCGGTGATCATTACGCTGGCGGCGGTCGGCCTTACGGCGTGCGTGCTGCCGGCTCGCCGGGCGACGCGCGTGGATCCGGTGACGGTGCCGCGGGAGCAGTAACGCCGGCGCCTTGGCCGTTTGTGCGGCACTCACCGGCCCGCGCGTCAGGACTTTGAGGACTTCGAGCAGCCCGAGCACGCCCGCCGCAATCATGCGATAGTGAGAAGTGCAATCGGAGAAAACGAACAAAGCCTCCGATTGACTTGTACGGCTGTGCAATGACGTCGCATGCGTCTTTCTGGGAAGCGGTGATCGGCGCCGCCCAATCACTTCGCGGAAGCAAGCTGAGGAGTTTCCTGACCCTGCTGGGCATCATCCTCGCGACCACCACCCTCGTCGCGGTCATGTCGGTGATCTCGGGCATGAACGCCTACATCGCCACCCAGGTCTCGGACATGGGGGCCGACGGGTACGCCGTGCAGCGCGAGCCCATGGCGGAGTTCGATACCAAGAAGCTGCTGGAGGCGCTGCGGCGCAACCCGAAGTTGACCAAGGATGAGTTCGCGTTCCTGCGCGAGCATCTCAGGCTTACCAGAGAACTCGGCATGTCCACGGGCCGCGGCGCCTCGGTGCACGCTGGCAGAGAGAGGATTCAGAGCGTCGAACTTCAGGGCGCCTCCCCCAACATCGCCCTGATCAACAGCTTCGAGGCGGTGGAAGGGCGGTTCCTCTCGGACACCGAGAACGACCGGGGCCTCGACGCCGCATTCATCGGCAAGGACGTCAAGGAACAGCTCTTTCCCAACTCGATCGCCGTGGGACGAAACATCGCGATCGAGGGAATTCCCTTCGAAATCGTGGGCGTAGCCAAGGCCAAGGGCTCGGTCTTCGGGCACTCCCAGGACAAGTTCGTCATCATTCCCGTCGAGACGTATTTCAAGATCTGGGGGTCGCGCAGCGGCATGGGCTACGCCGGTCTCGCAATCGATCACGACCACTTGGATGAGGCGCAGGAAGAGCTTCGCACGTTGATGCGCATCTACCGCCACCTGGGTCCCAAGGACCAGGACAACTTCGCCATCCTGACTTCGGGCTCGCTGCTCGATTTCTGGAATCAGTTAACCGGCGCGATAGCGGCCACGGCCATCGCTGTGGTATCCGTCTTCATGGTGGTAGGCGGCGTGGTCATTATGAACATCATGCTGGCGGTGGTGACGGAGCGCACTCACGAAATCGGCGTTCGCAAATCGGTGGGCGCGCGCAATAGCGACATCCTCAACCAGTTCCTGGTGGAATCGTCCATGCTCGCGGCGTTCGGAGGGCTGATTGGCGTCGCCCTGGCGTGGCTGGTCGCCGTACTGGTTCGCACGGTGACGCCTGTGCCCACGTCCGTACCGATAGCCGCGGTGGTAGTGGGCGTGACGCTCTCCGCCGTGGTTGGCCTGTTTTTTGGGATCTATCCGGCACAGCGCGCCGCGAAGCTGGACCCCATTGAAGCGCTGAGGGCGGAGAAATGACACTGGCCTCGGTAAACGCCGGAATCCGGCTGGCGCTGGCCACCACGCGCGCCCACAAGATGCGTTCGTTCCTTACCGTGCTGGGAGTGATTATCGGCACCGGCGCGGTGATCGGCGTGGGTTCCATCATAGCGGGCCTCGACGGCGCCATTTCCAACATCCTGCGCAGCTTCGGTCCCAACACCATCATCGCGCTCAAAGGCCCTGTCATGGCGGACTGGACGCCGGAGATCCTGCGCCGCAAGCCGCTCACACTGGAGAACGCGCGCGCTATCCAGGAGCGCTGTCCCGCGGTCGAGCATGTCAGCCCCTACCTGGCGGCGTGGGCCATGACCGTGTTTGAAATCCACAAGGCGCGCTATAAGGGGAACGATCTCTACAACGTCGATCTCGGCGGCACCGAAGAAGGCTACGCCGCCGGCGGCACCACCATGAAGGCCGGCCGTTTCTTCACCGACCAGGAAAGCGCCCACCACGTGCCAGTAGCGGTCATCGGCGCGGACGTGGCCAGGCAGTTGTTAGAGACCGCCGATCCGATCAACAAGTGGATCCAGGTGGACGGCCACTCGATGCAGGTCATCGGCGTCATGGATCCACCGGCTGCTTCCATGCCGGGCCAGCAGGATCTGCGCGTGCTCGTTCCATATTTCACCATGCGCAAGATGTTTCCCAACCTCAAGGAGCATATGCTGGTAATCGTAGCCTACCCCGGCATGATCGATCAGGCCGTGGACCAGGTCCGCGCGGTCCTGCGAATCGAGCGCCGCGTACCGTACAGCTCTCCCGATACCTTCTCCATCTCGACCTCCCAATCGATGATCGAACGATTCCGCCAGGTGACCGGCGTGGTGGCGCTGGTGATGGTGGTGCTCAGCTCGATCGGCCTGCTGGTGGGCGGCATCGGCGTCATGAACATCATGCTGGTGAGCGTCACCGAGCGGACGCGCGAAATCGGCATCCGCAAGGCCGTGGGCGCCCGCAAGAGCGACATCATCGTGCAGTTTCTGACCGAAGCGGTAGTGCTGACCATGCTGGGCGGCATCTTCGGGCTGATCCTGGGATGGCTCATTTCACGCGCCGCCGGGCTCATCTTCCCCAACCTGCCCACCACCGTGCCACTATGGACGGCGGTTTCCAGCGTCCTGGTCTCGGTGGGGGTGGGCCTGTTCTTCGGCATCTGGCCGGCGGGGCGCGCGGCGCGGCTGGACCCGGTGGTGGCCCTCAGGTACGAGTAGCCCAGCGGCGCGGGACAGTGCGGGAACTGGCGGGTCATGCTGTGTGCGCCGGGGCGGCGGCCTTCTTCACCTCCGTGCGGGCCATTTCTTCGATGAAGGTGACAATGGCGGAGTGGTCCAGGTCGCCTTTGCCTTCGTTCATCAGGGCCATCAGCATTTGCTGCACCAGGCTGGTGAGGGGCAGCGAGACCTTCATGTCTTCAGCCGCCAGCAGCGCGTTGCGCAGGTCCTTCTGATGGAGCTTGATGCGGAATCCCGGCTTGAAGTTGCGCGCGATCACCATGGGCGCTTTGGCGTTTAGAACCGTGCTGCCGGCGAGGCCGCCCTTGACGGCGTTGAAGACCACCTCGGGATCGAGGCCGGCACGCGTGGCCAGCACCAGGGCTTCGCCCATGGCAGCGATGTTGCACGCCACCATGATCTGGTTGGCCAACTTGGTGACGTTGCCGGCGCCCACCGCTCCCGTGAGGGTGACGGTGGATCCCATGGTCTGCAGGATGGGCTGCATCTTCTGAAACACCGCCGCGTCGCCGCCCACCATGATGGCCAGCGTGGCGTCGATGGCTTTGGGCTCGCCGCCGCTCACCGGAGCATCGAGGAACTCTACGCCTTTGGCGGCGCAGGCGGCGCCCACCTTCTGGGCCACCAGTGGGCTGATGGAACTCATGTCGACCAGCGTGGATCCCTTGCGGACGCCTTCCAGAACGCCGCCCGTACCCAGCACGGCCTGCTCCACCTGGGGACCGTCGGGAAGCATGGTGATGATCATTTCGGAGCGCGCGGCGGCATCGGCGCAGGATTTTGCCGGCGCCGCGCCCGCCGCCACGATAGGCGCGACCAGATCCGGCACGATGTCAAAAACCACCAGGCTGTGCCCGGCCTTGAGGAGATTCCGGGACATGGGAGCGCCCATGATGCCCAAACCGATAAAACCGATATTCGACAAGGTATTGCCCTCCTTCGGAATGTGATCGAAAAGATAAGAGTAGCGGAATTTGCCAGCGCCCGGTCCAGCATGTGAACAGATGGCGTCCTTAATTTTGATGCGGTCGTCCCGCGGACATTCGTGCTACACCAGAGGGTTCCGCCAATCCAGCCCCGCAAAGCGGCCGAAATCGCTGTCGCAGGAGCAAAGTTCGGCGTTTTGTTCAATGGCCAATGCGGCGAGATGGGCGTCTGATGTGAGATTGCCACCCGTTCCAAGCGGTGCGAGTAAGCCGCGAAGAATGGTCAGATGACGGGTTCCCGGATGTACCACTTGGGCGGCCGGTTGGTCCAACCACTCGGTGACGAGCTCAAAAGCCCGCTCGATCCGCAGCGGATGCCGAAACACCCCCGGCCGTGTGGTTAGCCGCAGTACGGCCAGGATTACGTTCCAGGAGAACCCCACTACCTCGGTTCCCGAGAGGATACCCTCCAACCATACCTTGGCTTTTGAATGTTGAAAAGCGTCCTTGTTGACCGCGTACAGCAACAGATTGGCATCGAGGATGATCATTTGCGAAGCGAGAGTTTGCGGACCTGTTCTTCGTCTTCCAACGCCTCGGCGGCCGCTAATGCTTTGTCCCAGCGAAAGCTCTGCTCGGCGCCCAGCGAATAGGTCTTTTGCACGAAGCGGGCTTTCGGACGGCGCCCCGGCCCTGCCAAACCGGCCCGCACGGCTTCGTTGAGCGCCTGTTTGAAGGAAACGCCTCGCTCCCGCATCGCCGCTTGCAATGCGCGCTCCACATCCGGTTCCAATGTGACCGTGGTCCTCATAAAAGCATCATAGCATCACGTGTCTTGCTATCATGATGCACTGACAACCGCGCGATATACTCGTGCTTATGCGTCGCAATGCTGCTTTGTTTCTGATCCCGTTGGCGCTTTCGGCACAAGCCATTCAATACTCGGAAAGCAGCAGAGTCTGGCTTCTGACTACGCGCCAGAGCTCTTATGCGGTGGGGATCGCTGCCGATGGCGCCGTTCGCCACCTCTATTGGGGCGCGCCGCTATGGCGCATGGACGATCTGCCGCCGGCGGCCGCGCGACGCGACCTCTCCTCCTTCGATCCGCGCCAGATGCTCGAGAACGAGGAGTTTCCGGGCTGGGGCGGCCCGCGCTATTACGAGCCGGCGCTGAAGGTCACCCGCGAAAATGGCGACCGCGACCTGGTGCTCAAGTACGCGTCGCATCGCATTCAGGGGAACGATCTGGATATCGCGCTCAAGGACATTCGCGATGACATCCAGGTGACCTTGCACTACACCGTGTACCCGGAGCACGGCATCCTGCGCCGGAACGCTACCATTCGCAACGGAACGGCGCATCCGCTGACCATCGAGAGCGCCCAGTCGGCAGCCTGGTATTTGCCGCCGGGAGACGGATACCAGCTTACGTATCTGACTGGCAGGTGGGCCGCCGAAACGCAGCTCAATCGAGAGCCGATCCACGAGGGCATGAAGGTCCTGGAGAGCCGCAAGGGCCACACCAGTCACAACTTCAATCCCTGGTTCGCCATCGATCGAGGCGACGCCGGGGAAGAGAACGGCCGCGTATGGTTTGGCGCGCTGGCCTGGAGCGGGAACTGGCGGATCACGGTGGAGCGGACGGCCTATCGACAGGTGCGGGTGACGGGAGGGTTCAATACCTTTGACTTCGCCTATCCGCTGAAGCCCGGCGAGACTCTGGATACGCCGCTATTCTACGCGGGGTTCTCCGAGAGCGGATTCGGCGGGGCTTCTCGCACGCTGCACCGGTTCGAGCGCGAGGAGGTCCTGCCGGGCGGCAAGGAATCGCGGCTGCGCCCGGTGCTCTACAATTCCTGGGAAGCCACTACTTTCAATGTGAACGAGGCGGGGCAGAAAGAGCTGGCGGAAAAGGCCGCCAGGCTGGGCGTCGAGCTCTTTGTGATGGACGATGGCTGGTTCGGCAAGCGCAACAACGATCGCGCCGGCCTGGGCGACTGGTTCGTCAATCCGCAGAAGTTTCCGCAGGGCCTGAAGGGCCTCATCGATCATGTAAACGGGCTCAAGATGGATTTCGGGCTGTGGGTGGAACCCGAGATGGTGAACGCCGACAGCGATCTGTATCGCCAGCACCCCGACTGGGTGATCCGCTTCCCGGACCGGCCGCGCAGCGAGCTGCGCAACCAGATGGTTCTGAACCTGGCGCGCGCCGATGTCAAGGAGTACATCTTCGGCGTGCTGGACAAGCTGGCCGGCGAGTACCACATCCGCTATTTCAAATGGGACATGAACCGCGCCGTTTCCGAGCCCGGCTGGCCGGAGCTGGCGGCCACGGAGCAGCGTAAGCTGTGGGTGGACTACGTCCGCAATCTCTACGAGATCGTGGACCGTTTGCGCGCGCGGCATCCCCAGCTCGAGATCGAGTCGTGCTCGGGCGGCGGCGGACGCGTCGACCTGGGCATTCTCCAGCGCGTGGACGAGGTCTGGCCGTCGGACAACACCGAGGCCTTCGACCGCCTGCGGATTCAGGAAGGTTTTACGCAGGCCTATGCGCCGAAGATCATGTCGGCATGGGTGACCGACGTTCCGAACATGAACGGCCGCAGCACGCCGCTGGTCTTCCGGTTCCTGACGGCCATGCAGGGGGCGCTGGGGATCGGGGCAAACCTCAATCGCTGGACGCAGCAGGATTCCGATGTCGCCACACGCATGATCGCGCTGTATAAACGGATTCGGGCGACAGTGCAGACGGGCGACCTGTACCGCCTGTCGTCCCCGCGGACGAATGATGTCACAGTCAACCAATACGTTTCGCCGGACGGCAAGCAGTCGGTGCTTTTCGCGTTCCGGCACTCGCAGGAATACAATACGGCCGCCCCCGTGATTTACCTGCGTGGGCTCGACGAACGCGCGCTGTATCGTGTGGAGGCCGTGGATGGAAAGCTGCTCGACCGGCAGCCCCAGTTGAGCGGCGCGTATTTGATGCGCGCCGGCATCAACGTGAACCTGCGCGGCGACTTCGATTCGACCGCGGTCATTCTGGACCGGCTTTGACCGGCGCGGGATCAGGCCGGCAGGGGTGCGAGAATGAGGTAACGCACCGGCCATGATCACAGAAGACGAGTTGCGCAAGCTCCTAGCGGAAGCGGAAGCCGATCGAATTGAGCGAACTATATCGACGAAGAACACTGAGAAATTCGCGGAAGCCGTGACGGCCTTCGCGAATGACATAGCCAACCACCAGCTTCCCGGCTATCTGGTCGTTGGCGCCAACGACGATGGGAGCCTCAGCGGCTTAAGTGTGACCGATGAGTTGCTCAGGAATCTGGCGAGCCTGCGGTCGGATGGCAACATTCAACCACTACCCGCAATTAGTGTAGTGAAGTTTGCGCTGGCCGGTGGTGACGTGGCCGTTGTGGAAGTGCTGCCATCGGATTTGCCGCCAGTTCGATACAAAGGACAGGTCTGGATTCGCATCGGACCCCGAAAAGGCATCGCGTCCGAGCAGGAGGAGCGAATCCTCACGGAGAGGCGGATTGCCCACGCCAGGAGCTTTGACGCGTTGCCGTGTCTGGGGAGTTCGTTGGACGCGCTTGCCACCGACATATTTCAGATCAATTACCTGAATCATGCGATTGCGCCAGAAATTCTGGCTGAAAACAATCGCGACCTGGTCACGCAGTTGGCATCGCTGCGGTTCTTTGATTCGAGCAGGCGATGCCCGACCAATGTAGGCATCCTGCTCTTCGGGAAGAACCCGCTAGAGTGGCTGCCTGGCGCCTACATTCAATTCCTTCGATTGGAAGGAACCACCCTGACCGGCGATGTTCTGATGGAGAAGAGCCTCTCCGGCGATCTCTTGACAGTACTGCGCGAACTCGAATCGCTAGTTGAAGTGCACATCGCAGAGCGCCCTGTTCCCAGGTCGGCACTGCAGGAAAAGCTCGTGACAGATTACCCCATGGTCGCCTTGCGTGAGTTGCTGATGAATGCCGTCTTGCATCGCTCGTACGAATCCACAGCTCCGATTCGTGTCTATTGGTTTACAGACCGCGTGGAGATCCAGAGTCCGGGAGGCTTATACGGCGAGGCGTCTCCAGAGAACTTTCCCTACCAGAACAGCTACCGAAACCCGGTACTGGCTGAGGCGATGAAGACTCTCGGGTTTGTGAACCGATTTGGCCGTGGCGTGCTTCGGGCTCAGGAAGCTCTTCAAAGGAATGGCAACCCGCCGGCCGAGTTCCAATTCGATCATCACTACGTGTTGGCTACGCTTCGGAAAGTCCCATGAAGACGATTGCCTTCTTCAACAGCAAGGGCGGGGTAGGAAAGACGACACTGGTTTACCACCTCGCTTGGATGTTTGCGGACATGGGCCTCAGCGTCGTAGCTGCAGATCTGGACCCGCAGTCCAATTTGTCCGGTATGTTTCTCGAAGAGGACCGTCTGATTGAGCTGTGGTCGGATGTCAAACACCCCGTCACAATTCTAGGGGCTATCGAAAGCGATATGAGAGGAATTAGTGATATCCAGATACCGCACGTGGAGCCTATCAACCGTCGAATTGGATTAATCGTGGGCGACCTTGGATTGTCAGCCTTCGAAGATAAGTTATCGGAGGCCTGGCAGAGGTGCCGTACTCAAGACGAGGCTGCTTTCCGGGTAACGACAGCACTCTACAGAGCGGTGCTGGTGGCGGCCGAGCAGGGTGAGGCCGATGTCGTTATGATCGACGTTGCCTCGAATCTGGGAGCGATCAATCGGTCTGCCCTGATAGCCTCCCAACATGTCGTCATTCCTCTAGGTCTCGACCTTTTTTCTCTGCAAGGCCTTCGGAGTCTGGGTCCAGCGCTCCACGCGTGGAGGAATGAGTGGAAAGAGCTGCGCCGGAGGACGCCTGATCGGGAATTTCCATTACCGGACGGGAACATGCGACCCGCCGGTTACCTCCTCATGCAGGTCGATACTCGCCCCGCCCTCAGAGCATGGCATCGTTGGGCGGGGAGAATTCCGACCGAGTATCAGGCATCCATATTGGGTGTCGCTGGCAATGAAGATCTGGACACAGTCCACGATCCACATTGTCTCGCCGGTCTTATGCATTATGGCAGTCTGATGTCCATGGCCAAGGAGGCTCGGAAGCCGATGTTCTCCTTAAAGCCGGCGGACGGGGCCATCGGCGCTCATGTGGCAGCCGTTCGGGACTGCTACAGCCAGTTCAAGACGTTGGCGGAACGCATCCTCCGCGCAGTCGAGGAGTAAGATCGGAAAGAATGATTCGCAGCCGCACCGATCTCACCCCCGAGAAACTCGAGCCGAAGGTCCGCCGGCTGTTCGAATTGTCGGCCGCCAAGATCCGCTCGCTCGAGCAGTCCTGGGAGCCCTCTCAGGGGGCGCCGGTCTTCACCCACCAGGGGCATTACACCAGCCGCGGCTGGACCGAATGGACGCAGGGCTTTCAGTTCGGTTCGGCGATTCTGCAGTTCGACGCCACCGGGGAGCGCGAGTTCCTCCAGATCGGCCGCGAGCGGACCGTCTCGCTTATGGCGCCGCACCTCACGCATACCGGCGTTCACGATCACGGCTTCAACAACGTCAGCACCTACGGCAACCTGCTCCGTCTGATGGCCGAGGGACGCATCCCCGAGAATGGCTGGGAGCGGCGGTATTACGAGCTGGCCCTGAAGTGCTCGGGAGCGGTGCAAGCCCTGCGGTGGTCGCGGACGGCCGATGGCGGCGGGTACATTTATTCCTTCAACGGACCGCACTCCCTGTTTGTCGATACCATCCGGACGCTGCGTTCGCTGCTGGTGAGCCATCGGCTGGGCCACGTGCTGATGGGCGAAAACGATCGGAAGATCTCGCTGCTGGACCGTGCCATCGATCACGCCCGCGCCACTGCCCGGTATGCGGTGTACTACGGTGAGGGGCGCGATACCTACGACGTCCGGGGCCGTGTGGCGCACGAGAGCGTCTTCAACCCCAACGACGGTAACTACCGCTGTCCCAACTCGCAGCAGGGGTACTCGCCATTCAGCACGTGGACCCGCGGCCTGGCGTGGGCCATGTGCGGATTCGCCGAGCTGCTGGAATTCTTCGACGGCGGGGCGGGGCTCTCTCCGAGCCTATTGGAATTTGAGAAGGCCGCCCGCGCAACGTGCGATTTCTACATCGAGAACACGCCGCCCGACGGCATCCCTTATTGGGACACCGGTGCCCCGGGGCTGGCGCAACTGGGCGACTGGCGCAGCCAACCGGCCGATCCGCTGAATCCGCACGAGCCCGTGGATAGCTCGGCGGCGGCCATCGCGGCGCAGGGTTTGCTGCGCCTGGGCAAGCGGTTGGGGGACCAGCGGTATTGGCAGGCGGGGCTGGCGGTGTGCGATACCCTCTTCGGCGAGCCGTATCTCAGCACCGATAGCGGGCACCAGGGCCTGATCTTGCACTCCGTGTATCATCGGCCCAACGGTTGGTGCGCGGGGGCCGGCGAATCCTGCATGTGGGGCGATTATCACGCGCGCGAAGTAGGATTGTACCTGCTCCGTGTGATCGAAAAGGGGCCGTATCTGACCTTTTGGTCGTAGGACAGACGATCGCCTTCCGTCGTCTGTCGTCCCTCTACGCCGCCGCCGACTTCTCCGCCGGATTTACCGCCTGCGGCGCGGCGTCTCTGGACTCCTTCAGAAAGACCAGGCGCGACCGCTCTGAATCGAAGTCCACGGTCAACTGATCGCCGCCTTGCACCTGGCCGGTCGAGATAAGGTTCGACATGGGTTGCACCAGGCTCCGCTCCAAGGCGCGTTTCAGGTGCCGTGCTCCGTACCGCACGTCGGTACCCTCCTTCAGCAGGAAATCCTTGGCTTCGTCATTGACCGTGAACTGGATGGTGTTGGCACCGGTCGCCAGGCAGATGCGATCCTGTACCGACTTTAGCTCCAAGTCCACGATCTGGCGCAGCTCTGACGCCCCCAGAGAGTTGAAGACCACCGTGCGGTCGATCCGATTGAGGAACTCAGGCGTAAACTGGCGCCGTGCGGCAGCCACTCCCGCGCGGGAGACCCGATCTGCCGTCTTGTCGTCGAGTTGCGCGCGTTCGGACTCATGAGCCGCGAACCCCAGATTCGGCCGGAGTATGGCGTTCATTTCCGTTGCGCCCAGATTGCTGGTCATAAAGATCAGGGCCCGTGAAAAGTCCACGCGCCGGTTGTCGCCGAGCGTCAGGGTGGCCTTGTCCAGAATGCCCAGCAGCAGGTTCCACAGGGCGTCGCTGGCCTTCTCGATCTCATCGAACAGCACGAAGCTTAGTTTGACGGTTGGGGTGTGGTGCTGGTCCAGCACCTCCTGGCTGAGCAGGGGGTGCGTCTCGCGATGCCCCAGGTATCCCGGAGGCGAGCCGATCAGCTTGGCGATTTCGTGGCTATGCTGAAACTCGGCACAGTCGATCTTGATAACCGCGCGTGGGTTGCCCGTCAGGCTCTCGGCCACGGCTTCCACGGTTCTGGTCTTGCCCGAGCCGGTCGGCCCGAGAAAAAGAAGGCTCCCGATCGGTCTGCCGGGACTGGACATCCCAGCCACGAAAGTCTGGTAGAGGCCCGTGATCTGTTGGATCGCGCTGTCCTGTCCGACAATCCGCTGGTGCAAGTCGGCCTCGAGTGTCTCCGCTTCCCGCCCCATCCTGGTGGGGTCCAACAACATCTTTAAGCCAGCCATCTGAGTCGCCCTCCACTGCTTTGGACGCAGGACCCAGCGGCGGGACTCATGGCTTTGTAAAGGTTCCGGAATTTCTTTGTAAAGGATTGTCAGCGAACGGCCATCGGCGCCGGTTTCAGACATCCGTCGGCGGAAAGCCGGGGGAAACAACTGCGAACCCCCTAATCCAGGTGTTGGATACGGATGCTTCCGAACGCCGTAGTGGCCCGGATCAGCGCGCCGCCGGCGCCGTCGTCGAATGATACATTCTCCCCAAACCCATGGGTCTTCTCGACCGTTGCAGGAAAGTTGGTGGTGATCGCCCCGAAGGTGGTGCTGGCTTCGATGTGTGCGGAGTAGTCGTGGGGAACATTCATCTCGATGACGCCCATTCCGGTACGGACATCGAGTTTCTGGCCGTCCCAGTGATCCCCGCCCAGCGTAATGGCAAGGCTTCCGTTGCCGGCTGCTCCTTCCACATCTCCCGCGAGACGGACCAGCGAGACCGAGCCGTTGCCCGAGCTGAACCGGAGATGACCCTGCGAATCTTGAATCGAGATGGCGCCGTTGCCGCTGACGGCGTTCACCTCTCCGCCGACGCGGGCCAGCGAGAGCGAGCCGTTTCCGGTGGTGGCCCGGATGTGCCCCTGGACGTCCTCAATCGAGATGGCGCCATTGCCCGCCGTGGCCGTCAGGTCGGCCTGCCGCGGGAGATAGATCTCATAGCTGACGGACCAGGTCTGCAGCCGGTTTGACTTGGGACCGGTGGCCCGCACCTGTCCTTCGACATCGTCGACGCTCACTTGAAGCGCCAGGGCTTCGGCTTCGGCGACGTTCAATGCGGCGGTTTGGATCTCCGCGCGGATCAGGACATCGGCGCTGTCCCATCCCTGGATCGACTCACTGCCGTTGCCGGTGGAGACTCCCAGGGACCCGATAAAAGGCGCCGAGAACTCCACCATCCGGCAAAAGCTGACACGGCCACCTCCGGCGGGGCCGGACGGCGGACATGTGAGCTTGGGTGTGGGCGTTTGCGCCCATGCGCTTGAAGGCGTGGAGGCGAGATACAGTGCTGCGGTCATGAACAGAAGTGTGGCTTTCATGGTGCTCCTCAGTGCGTTCAGCCCCCGCGGTTGCGGGGCAAATTGGGACGGGCTGCGGAAAAACCGGGGACAGGCGAATCTGTCCCCCACCGCGAATCTCGAATCAGTAGGATACGGAGCCGTGCAGTGGACAGATCCGTCTGTCCCCGGTTTTTCCGCAGCCTAGAAGTGGAAGCCGATCCCAAAGGTGAAAAACAAGCTGTTGTGCCCGGTGGAGGTTCCGTATCCAGTGCGGGTCACAAAATCGCGGGCTTCGCCGCGCAAGCTTAACAGGCGTGTGAGGCGGAAATCGAGGCCGCCTCCGAAATCCAGGGCCGGGCCGGCGCTCCAGCCGTTGATGCTCGAAACCATGCCGGGACCAACGATTTCCTCCTTGTTATCGACCCACCCGACGCCTCCGCCGAGCGCGCCGTAGACCGAGATCCGATTATGCAGAAAGAGGGAAAACCGCACGCCCGGCGTCAGGAAAACTACGCGCCGGTGCGCCGATACGATCGTGCGGCTCACGTCTTCGAAACTGCTCCCCGTGATAAACAAGGGCAGCTCGACGTAGACATAGCTGCCTGGCGTGTTGCGCACCTGGAACGCGTAGTTGAACTGCACGCTGGCGCTCCCCGAGTTGCTCGACACGTGGGGATTCGTCCCGCCCACCACTTCGGAATTCGGCCCGGAGACCCCCACCAGAACAGCCAGATCGCTGTTCTGGGCGAAGCCGGCGCCGGCGGCCAGGAGCCACAGGAACGCGGCCTTGATCGGAGTGTTCAGCATTGCGGTTCGCTCTCGAAAGTTCATGTTAGGTCGAATTCACACCAGCCGGCGAGCGAATTCCTGTGAGTGGTTGGATTTCACCGTGAATGGCGACAAAGCGGAAAGAGTGGCTCGGCGTACGAGAATCACGGTTCGATGGCGCCGCTGAGAATCAGGCGATCGGCAGTCATGTCAGCCTGCCGGTCCTGCCCCAGATAGGCGGTGGCGGGGTCGAACAGGTTCTGACCATCCTGCAGGTACAGCACCGGATACCTCTCGCTTCCAGAGTCGTAACCGGGCGGAAGGTACACTACGACATCCCGCGGCGTGGAAAGATAGCGGGAGGGGAAACGCGAGTGGAGGCGAATTCTGCCTTCGTCTTTAGCGCGGCGTTCGAGCAACGTTTCAGCCCAGTGCGACAGTCCATCGTTTCTTTTGGCCTGTCCGACTCCTTCTGGAGTTTGTGTGTGTGGTGGGACAGTCCATCGTTTCTTGTGGCCTGTCCGACTCCTTCTGGAGTCTGTGTGTGGTGGGACAGGCGCTTTCGCCTGTCTTGCTGCGGCGTTGCCGCCGCTGGCCGACTCTCAGCCGGCCATTGGCAGTCGAAAGCGCCTGCCCCACGATCACGGCGCCCAGGAGGGCGCCACGTACGCATAGAACACCACGATCAGCCCGATCACGCTGGCCAGCAGCACGCTATGCTTCAGCGTAAAACGGAAGAGCAGCGCTTCGTCTTCGCGCTTCATAGACGTCGCGGCGGCGGCCACCGCGATGCTGGTCAGGCTGATCATCTTCCCCATCACACCGCCGGCCGAATTGGCGGAGGCCATCAGGACCGGATTCATCCCCAGCTTGTTGGCGGTCACCACTTGCAGGGTGCCGAACAAGGCGTTGGCGGATGTGTCGCTGCCGGTGAGGAAGACTCCCAGCCAGCCGAGCAGCGAGCTGAAGAATGGGAACATCGCGCCGGTCGCCGCAAAAGCCAGCCCCAGAGTAGCGGTCGCGCCCGAATAGTTCATGAGCATGGCCAGCGCCAGCACGACCGCCAGCGTAAGTTCCGCCAGCGCCAGTTGTTTCGCCGTGTGCGCCAACACACCGGCAAACTGGCGCGGCTTCAACCCGGCCACAATCGCCGCCAGGATGGCTGCGAACAGACAGGCGGTGCCCGATGCCGAGAGCCAGGTGAAAATGTAGACCGCGCCGTAGCCCGAGGGCTTGGGCACCACCGGCGGCATGCGCTGGATGGTGTTGTGCAGGAACGGCCATTTGACGGGCACGTTAAAGCTGTCCAGGTGCGCCTTAATCGGTGGGTAGCTCCAGACCAGGACAAATACCACGAGCAACACGTACGGCGCCCAAGCCACGGCAATCTCGCGCCCCGTGTGTTTCGACTGTGGGCGAGCCCCTCCGGTGAAGTGGATCAGAACAATCAGTGCGCCGATGGCGGCGAGCGACGACAGGATATCGGTAAGAAGGCCGTTGAGGAAATTCGAAACCACGAACTGGGTTCCGGCAAAGGCGATGCCGCAGACCGTCGCGGCGGGAAGGACTGCGCGCAAGCCTTTCCATCCCGACATTACCAGCATGAGGTAAGCCGGCACGATCAGCGAGACCGGCGCGCAGATACGACCCACACCTGCGCTCAAGCGGTCGAACGGCAGGCCGGTAGTCACCGCCAGCGTCGTGATGGGAATCGCGATCGACCCAAAAGCCACCGGCGCCGTATTGGCCAGCAGGCAGATGGCCGCGGCTTTGAATGGCTCGAAGCCCAGGCCCACGAGCATCGCGGAGGCCACCGCCACCGGAGTCCCGAATCCGGCCGCCCCTTCCACGAATGCGCCGAACGCGAAAGCGATCAGCAGGGCCTGCAGGCGCGGATCGCCGGTCAGGTGCCCGATGGAATCCTTCAGCATCTCGAACTTGCCGGTCTCGAGCGTGATCCGGTAGAGCAGGATGGCGGAGAACACTACCCATCCGATGGGGAACAGGCCGAAGGCGGCACCGTAGGTGATGGCGCCCGCCAGACGGCCCAATGGCATGCCGTAGACTCCGGCAGCCACTAGGGCGGCCGTGGCCAGGCCCACCAGGGACGCCATCCAGGCAGGTTTGCGGAGCACGCCGAGCAGCACCAGCAACGCAAAAATCGGGATGGCCGCAACCAGCGTCGATAGCGGCAGGCTGCCCGCGACGGGGAAGTAGTTTTGTTGCCACATGGTCGCAGGTTATCCTTGGACGCGCCGTTCCTTCTCGCGCCAGAAGGTCTCGCGGAGCTCGCGCTTGATGATCTTTCCCGTGCCGGTCTTAGGAAGCGGGTTCTCCGAAAACTGGAAGCGTCGCGGCATCTTGAACTTCGCGATGCGGCATTCGAGAAACTCCGAGAGCTGTTGTTCCGCAAGCTGCTGCCCCGGTTTGAGCACGATAAAAGCCGCGGGCACCTCGCCCCATTGCGAGTCGGGGGCCGATACCACGGCGCATTCCAGCACCGCCGGGTGCGCGAATATGGCGCGCTCCACTTCGATGGAAGAAATATTCTCGCCGCCGCTTATAATGATGTCCTTCTTGCGGTCCACGATGTGGATGTAGTTCTCCTCATCCCAGACGCCCATGTCCCCGGTGCGGAGCCAGCCATTCGACATGACCGCCTCGGTGGCCCGCGGCTCCTTGTAGTAGCCATCCATGATGTTGTCGCCGCGCATCACGACCTCGCCGATGGATTCCATGTCGCGCGGCACGTCGTTCATGTGGAGGTCCACTACACGGACCTCACAGCCGATCAGCGGCCAGCCGGCCATCGCCATGTGTCGCAGGCGGTCGTCCTCGTCGGCATAGGTGACGGTGCTCTTGGCGCGCGCGCCGGTGGCTACGGGGCCGCTCTCCGTCAGGCCGTAGCCGGATTCCACGCGGCAATGAAACATCTGTTCCATGCGCTCGACCAGCTCGGGCGAGGCCGCCGCGCCGCCCACCATAATGCGCTCCAGGCTGGAGACGTCGAAGCTGCCGGCTTCGGGGCAATTCAGCAGTGCGTTGGCCATGGTGGGGACCAGCGCCATGCCGGTGGCTCGCTCTTCCTGGATCAGGCGCAGCACCTGCGGCGGATCGAACCGCCGCACCATCACCTGCAACAGACCGTTCATCGTGGAGGAGTGTGCGCGTCCCCAACCATTGGCGTGGAACAGTGGAATCGTATGCAGCTCGACGGCGTTCTCGCTCTGGGCGAAAGTGGCGGCGCAGGCCAGCGCATGGAGGTAAAGAGTGCGGTGCGAGAGCATGACGCCCTTGGGGGTGCCGGTGGAGCCCGACGTATAGAACAGCTCGCCGATGGCGTTTTCGTCGAGCGAGAAGACGTCGGGCCGTTCGATGCGCCCGTGCGCGAGCAACTCTTCGTACGGTTGGCCCATTGCGATCCAGCCCTCGACTTTAGGGCACGCTTCGCGAAGCTGCTGCACCATGGGTGCGAAGTCGGCTTCGAAAATCACCATGCGGGGCTCGGCGTGGTTGAGGATCGACGTCAGCTCGAAGGGCGTAAGCCGCACGTTGAGCGGCATGACGACGGCCTCTGCCAGGGGAACGCCGAAGTAACCTTCCAGGAGCTGGTGGTTGTTGAAGCTGAGGTAGGCGACGCGGTCGCCGGGTTGGACGCCTCCGGCGAGGAGCCCGGCGGCGAGGCGCTCGCAGCGCTCGCCAAATTGGGCGTAGGTAAAGCGGCACCCGCCGGACACCACCCCGGTCTTTTTTCCGTAGAGATCCACTCCCCGGTACAGGCAGCGGATCGGACTCAGCGGCACATGCATGACTTCAGATTGTACAACGGCGGATGATTGCCAAAGGAGTGATCGTCTTGTCTCATGCAAGATGAGCCTGAAGAGGGGGTGATCGGCCCTATCGGCCTGGTGGGATGGCCGTTTGGCCTGTCTTCGAGCGGCAACGCCGCCGCTGGGGTCGAGTTGCGTCCTGACAGGCGAAACCGCCTGTCCCACCCAGACCAGATGCTTCATCAACCCGGACGGAGATGTACAGACTACAGACGGTGGCAAGTGTCTGCTTGGCAGGCGAAAGCGCCAGGCGAAAGGGCCTGCCCCACAGTGCTCAGTCCTTGCCGCTCTCGATGCGCATCCCGTAGAAACTGCGATAGACGAAAACGGCCGAAACCACGAAGAATACCGCTGACAGGATCGTCGTGAAGGCGGCGCCCTGCTTGCCCGTCAGGTTCACCGCCAGGGAGACGGCCAACAGGCCGAATAGCGTCGTGAACTTGATGATCGGGTTCAGCGCCACCGAACTGGTGTCCTTGAAGGGATCGCCCACCGTATCGCCCACCACACACGCGTCGTGCAGCGGCGTGCCTTTGGCCTTCAGTTCGGTCTCCACCACCTTCTTCGCGTTATCCCACGCGCCGCCGGCGTTGGCCATGAAGATGGCCTGGTACAGACCGAACAGCGCGATCGAGATCAGGTAGCCCACAAAGAAGAACGGCTCTAGAAACGCGAAAGCCAGGGTCGCAAAGAAGACCACCAGGAAGATATTCAACATGCCCTTCTGGGCGTACTTCGTGCAGATTTCGACGACCTTCTTGGAATCCGACACGGAGGCCTTTTCGGCACTCTCGAGCTTGATGTTGGCCTTGATGAATTCCACCGCCCGGTAGGCGCCGGTCGTGACGGCCATGGCGCTCGCGCCCGTGAACCAGTAGATCACGGCGCCGCCGGCAATCAATCCCAGTAGGAAGGGCGCGTGCAACAGGGAGAGCTTGTCCAGGTTGACGGTCAGTTCCTTCGTCAGCGCTACGATGGTGGCGAAGATCATGGTGGTTGCACCTACTACTGCGGTGCCGATCAACACCGGCTTCGAGGTCGCCTTAAAGGTGTTGCCGGCTCCATCGTTCTCTTCCAGGTTTTCCTTGGCCTTCTCAAACTGCGGCTTGAAACCGAAATTCTTCTCAATGTCCTGGGAGATGTTGGGAAGGGTCTCGATCGTGGAAAGCTCGTAGATCGACTGGGCGTTGTCCGTGACCGGGCCATAGCTATCCACCGCGATGGTAACAGGCCCCATGCCGAGGAAACCGAAGGCCACCAGGCCGAAGGCGAAGACCGCCGGGGCCAACATAAGCGTCCCCGGGAACATGGTGCTCATGAAGTAGCCCATGCTCATGAGGGCCAGCATGGTGAAGCCCAGCCAGTAGGCGCTGAAGTTACCGGCCACGAATCCCGAGAGGATATTGAGTGAAGCCCCGCCCTCGCGCGAGCTGGTGACGATTTCGCGAACGTGGCGCGAATTGGTGGACGTGAACACCTTGACGAACTCGGGGATCAGGGCGCCGGCCAGGGTGCCGCAACTGATCACGGTGGCCAGTTTCCACCACATGGAGGCGTCGCCGCCGAGGTCCGGGATCATGAACGAGCTGATCACGTAGGTGAGGACGATGGAGAGAATGGACGTGAGCCAGACCAACGTGGTGAGCGGCGTCTCGAAGTTGAACTTGGCCGCATTGCCGAACCGCCTCTTGGCGATGGCACCATTCACGAAGTAGCCGACCGCGGACGAAATCACCATCATCACGCGCATGGAGAAGATCCAGACCAGAAGCTGCACCTGGACCAGGGGGTCGTGGACCGCCAGCACGATGAACGTGATGAGCGCGACCCCGGTGACACCGTAGGTTTCGAAACCGTCGGCGGAAGGGCCCACCGAATCGCCCGCGTTGTCGCCCGTGCAATCGGCGATGACGCCGGGATTGCGCGCGTCGTCTTCCTTGATCTTGAACACGATCTTCATCAGGTCGGAGCCGATATCGGCGATCTTGGTGAAGATGCCGCCGGCCACGCGCAGAGCCGCGGCGCCCAGCGATTCGCCGATGGCGAAACCGATGAAGCATTTTCCGGCCAGGTTACCGGGAATAAACAGCAGGATGAAGAGCATGATCAGCAATTCCACCGAGACCAGCAGCATCCCGATGCTCATGCCCGCCTGCAGCGGAATGTCATAGCAGGGGTAGGCCTTCCCGGTCAGGCTGGCGAAAGCGGTTCGCGAGTTGGCGAAGGTGTTCACCCGCATGCCGAAGGCCGCCACCAGGAAACTACCGGAGATGCCGACCACGCTGAACAGCAGTATGATCGCCACCTTGTAGGCTTCCGTCCCCTGCAGGATCCCGAAATAGAAGACGATGATGACTGCGATGAACGCCTCCAGGAGCAGCAGGAACTTTCCCTGGGTCGCCAGGTAGGTTTTGCAGGTTTCATAAATCAGCTCGGAGACTTCCCGCATGGAGGAGTGCACCGGCATATTGCGCAGCCGAACGAAGATAATCAGGCCGAAAACCAGGCCTAGGGCGCTGACCAACAGTCCCCCCATGAGCAGGGTGCCGCCGCTGATCCCGCCGAGAAACTTGACGGAATTGAGATCGGGGAGTATGAGGTTGGCCTCGCCTCCCGCCTGTTCCTGCGCCATCAGAGGCGCAGCCAGCGCCCATAATGCCAGAAGAGCGAACCAAACGCGCAGAAGCGGCGCGGTACGCGCGCTTGCCGTTTTTCGACGGCCGGTAGGCCGTCCGACACGAGTCGTGTCCGTAGTTGCGAGCATCGACGGAGATCCTCCTAAGATTGCCAAGGTCCCTCTACAGTCCGGCCTCGCCGCAGAGGAGCGAGGCGGATTAATTGCTCGAAGAGGAACACACAGTATAAGAGATATACACGTCGGAATTCAAATGCGGCGTTATGCGAGCCGGCGTCCGGCCGTAGAGCGTACCAGGATTGGCACCTGGCGGGCCGGCTTTCGGGCCCCACCCGGTCCACCATGATGGCGCATTTCGGCCGAGTGAAAAGCGGCGTGCGGGAAATCACGATCACAGCATTTGAGCGACATGGAGCCGCCCCGAGGCTCCCCATGGCTGACATTCCCACCAGAGCAGTCGTAAACCTCAGGCGCAGTCTGTTAACGTTAAGGCGGGAACGCAGCGACGATATGCGAGGCCGACTATTTAACCGCAGGCTGAGCCGAATCCGGAGTTCGGTGCCGAAAATCCCCGAACTTCTGGTGTGTTGTGCCAGAATCCTGTTGGAGATCCGGCAGCCTCTGCCGTTCTTGTTCAGCTACATCCTGCGCAAGCCGCTGACGGCCGGGTTGGTCGAGTTTCGTAACGGCGTCAAGGTGTACTTATCTCAGGACCGGGACGATCTGGCGACGGTGTGCGCAGTGTTTTTTCGTTCCACCTATACCGGTTTGGCTTCCCGCGATGTGGTCATCGACGTGGGAGCAAATATCGGGCTGTTCAGCATCTATGCCGTAAAGATTGCCGGAGCCAAGAAAGTATATGCATTCGAGCCGTGCCAGGAAAGCCTGGAATTCCTGCGGCGGAATATCGACGTCAACGGGCTTTCGGGCGCAGTGATTCCCTTTCGAGCCGCGGTGCGGGGAAGCGCGCCGGGGGAGTATGTGCAGTTTCCCGTCACGTCCTCGCCCTGCAACAGCCTTTCTGATGATGGTGTCCTCGCCTGCGAACCTGTGATCACCACAACGCTCGATCAGATCGTCAAGGACAACGGCCTGCAATGGGTGGATTACTTGAAAATCGACTGCGAAGGGACGGAATACGAGATCATCCTGGAGATGGCGGAGCCGGTTTCAGATTGCATCGCGCAGATCGCTGTAGAGTACCATGCCGGGAGGCAGTACGAATTGATCGATTTCCTCCAGTCGCGAGGCTTTCTCCTCACTCGTAGGTGGCACATCCATGAGGGTATTGGCTTGCTGACCCTCCGGCGCCCGGCGCAGGAGAAACAAGTTGTCGAAAATACGTTGAGAAAACCGGGGGAAGCGGCTGTTTGAGAACTGCAAAGAGACGCCGGCGACAGATGGGAGCCGCTCATGGGCGCGCAACCGTCACCAGGCGCCAACAAATACCAAAGGCTTCAAATCGGCCGACGGAAATGGGAAACCTAAATAGGCCGCAACCGTCGGAGCAACGCTGCGCATGTCCATCTCGCCGAGGGTGAGATCATGCCCCACTTCGGGCCCCGCAATGAAAAACGAGGCGAGCATTTCGGGATCGGACGGCG
This sequence comes from Terriglobia bacterium, assembly GCA_020073365.1. Taxonomy (GTDB): domain Bacteria; phylum Acidobacteriota; class Terriglobia; order Bryobacterales; family Bryobacteraceae; genus JAIQFL01. The sequence goes on from JAIQFL010000058.1 coordinate 27,731, forward strand.
AGTAGCCGTGGGTGCCTCCCTTGGTCGCGGTCACACGCACTCCCACGGTGCTCACGACGGAGAAGTTGGCTTGCATGTCCACCCAGAATGCGGCCTCCGGATTCCCACCCAGCGCCGCGACGGCCTTGCGGTCCAGAATCCGGGCGATGCCATTCGCCGGATCGGCGGCAAGACGCCGGAGCAGTTGCTCCACTTTGACGCGCGTCCCTTCGTCCTTGGGATCTTTCAACAGAATGGCGGCCGAGCCCCCATCCACCTTCGGAAACGCCTTCCAATCCGTCACCAGCGGTGCTCCCCGGAAACCGCTGCCCTGTCCGACCGTGACCAGCCCTTCCTCGGCGAAGGGTCTCATCAGATTGAGACTGTGGTCAATTCGGGAAAAGCCGTGATCGGAAACGATGCAAACCGCGTAGTCCGGAAGAACGGTGCGGGCCGCTTCCTCCAATTGCCCGACCATCTCGTCGATCTGTTCCAGCGTGTGATTGGATTCGGGGCTGAACGGGCCGGTGGCGTGCTGCAGGTGATCGAGCGCCGCCAGATGGACGGTCATCAATTGCGGTTTCCCGTGCCGCAGGATCCAGGCCGCGTACCGTGTGCGCGCCCAGTCGCCGGGGATGGCGTCATCCAGGTCGACGATATACGACCCCGCCTCTTGAGCGATCTCCGCAACCAGCCCCGGCGTGCTCACCGCGCGCAGGAGTTTGAGGTCGTCGGCCGACTTCTGCGTACGCCAGTACTCCGGAACGTTGTAGCGGATTCCCTTCGCGCCGACAGACACCGGCCAGGAAACGCTTCCCACGATCAACCCGGCCTTCGCCGCAGACTCCCACAAGGTGGGTACGGCGATGTCTTCGCTATACCAATACCAGCCTTCGAAGTTCTTCCCCAGCGGATCGAACGTGACGTTGGAATAGATTCCATGCCTGGCCGGCCAGACACCGGTCACGATGGTCGTATGGCTCGGATAAGTAACCGTGGGCAACGCGCCGCGCACGCCGGACGCATGAGCCCCATCCCGCAGAATGCGGCGCAAATGAGGAATCTTCAGGCCATGCGCATCGGCCTGGAGAACGGAATCGGGCCGGAGGCCGTCGATGGAGATGAGCAGGAGCGCGTGCCCGGAAGCCCACAATGGAGTCAGCGCGAGCACCAGAAGAAGAAAAAGGCGGCGATGCATGGCCCTATCGTAACTCCTGGCCGCGAAACCCTGAATACACACGTGAACAATTCTTCAGAGCACTTGACCTGATATTCTGATTCGTCATACCATTGGCTTGAACCAAAAAGCTTAGGGGGCGTTGCGTGGGGCGTTTGAGCGATTGTTTGCGACCTGCTGCACACGTTGTCAGGCTTCCTGACGAGCAAATCAAAAATTTATACCCCAGGTTCCGCTTTCGAATCCTCGAATCCACGTTCATCGGCTACGCCACTTTTTACTTTGTCCGCAATAACTTACCGGTGGTCTCCAAGGAGATGGGGCAGGCCCTGCATTACTCCAAAGGCCAGATTGGCGATCTGCTCGCGCTTACCGCGATCGCTTATGGGATCGGCAAGTTCGTCCTGGGCGCCTGGAGCGACCGCAGCAATCCACGCTATTTCATGCCCGCCGGCCTGTTGCTGACGGCGCTGTGCAATTTCGCCTTCGGAGCGGTCAGCAGCTTCCCCGTGCACCTTGCGCTTTGGACGCTCAACGGCCTGGCGCAGGGGATGGGATGGGCTCCCTGCGGCCGATCTCTGGGCCACTGGTATAGCGCGCGGGAGCGGGGAACGGTGTTCGCCTTCTGGAACCTCGCGGTCAACGTCGGGGGCGGCTTGACCGGTCTCATCGCCGCATACAGCACGGCGTGGATGGGATGGAGATCCGCCTTCTATGTTCCGGGGGTATTGGCCGTACTGTGCGCCATTTACCTGGTGGTGAGGCTTCGGGATACACCGCAATCCGTCGGTCTCCCGCCCATCGAAGAGTACCGGAACGACTATCCCGCACAAGGTGTGCGCGACCGCGAAAAGGAACTGGGTACCCGCGATCTGCTGGTCACCTACGTCCTGAAGAACCGGTATATATGGCTGTTCGCCGCCGCCAACTTCTTTGTCTACCTCACCCGCTACAGCATGCTCGACTGGGGTCCTACCTACCTGAAAGAGGTCAAGCACGCCAGCCTGGAACAGGGGGGCTTCAGCACCGCCATCTATGAGCTCGGCGGCATGGTCAGCACCGTCCTGATGGGCTGGTTGTCGGACAAAGCCGGCGGACGGCGCGGCATGATCAGCGTGGTCTGCATGGTTCCGGTTTTCCTGGCGTTTATGGGCATTCTCTATACACCGTCCGAAATGTTGTGGCTGGACATGACGCTCTTCGGGATCGTCGGATTCTTCGTCTACCCTCCGGTGATGCTTCTGCCGGTAATGGGCCTCGACTTCAGTTCCAAGAAGGCGGTGGGCACCACGGCGGGGTTCATCGGCCTCTTCGGCTATCTCGGCCGCACGGCCCAGGGCAAGGGTATTGGCACGCTGGCCGAGCGTTACGGATGGAACGCCGCCATTTACGGGATCCTGGTTTCCACGCTTCTGGGCATTCTGCTGCTGTCCCTGACGTGGAGACTGAGACCTGGCGCAGCCGGTCCCCTGCCGCACCCGGTGGCCGAAACCGCGGCGATTTCCAAAGGGGATGCCGCATGAAAAACGCAGAACCAATGCCCGGCGCTTTCGTGGTGCGCGAGCGCGCATCTCGGCAACTGTCACGCAGCAGTAATTCCGATGTAAACGTCTATCAATATTTGCTTGAAACAATCTGTTGGAGGTTAGGCCGTGAACAATCTTTCCAAGACAACGCTGTTTCTCGGGTGTTTCCTGATCGCCACGTCGCTTTTCGCTCAGTTCGAAACCGCCGAGGTTCTGGGCACCGTGCGCGACTCCACGGGCGGCGCCATCGCCAAGGCGAATGTAACACTTACTAACCAGGACACGGGAATTCAAGCCAAGACCGCCACCGACGAGAATGGCAACTACGATTTCTTCAACGTGAAGGTCGGCCGGTATACCATTACCGTGGAGCAATCCGGATTCTCGAAGTTCACCACGACCGGTGTGGTGGTGAACGTGAATGCCCGGCAGCGCGTGGATGCCAACATGCAGGTGGGCGCCATTACCGAATCGGTCGAGGTCACCGGCGCAGCCACCGCGCTGCAGACGGATTCGAGCGAGCACGGCCAGGTAATCCCCACCGCGGCCATCGCCGAACTCCCGCTCAACGGCCGCAACTATGCCGACTTGGCGCTCTTGTCCACCAACGCCGTCAAGTCTCCCATCGCCATCTCCTTCTCGGCCAGCGGCACGCCCCGCGAAGGAGCCTTCAATGTAAACGGAATGCGCAGCACCTACAACAGTTTTCTGCTCGACGGCATGGACAACAACTCCTTCGGGACCAGCAACCAGGGCTACTCCTCCCAGTTGGTGCAATTGAACCCCGACGCGGTCGCCGAATTCAAGGTCATCACCAGCAACTACAGCGCCGAATACGGACGCGTGGGCGGCGCGGTGGTGAGCGCGGTCATGAAATCCGGAACCAACGAGTTTCACGGCTCGGCCTACGAGTACCTGCGCAACACGGCGCTGAACGCCACCGGCTTCCTGTTCAGTCCCGCCGTTTTTGTGAAGCCCACCCTCCAGCGCAACCAGTTCGGCGCCACCATCGGCGGACCCATTGTCAAAAACAAGCTCTTCTTCTTCGGCGATTACGAGGGCTACCGCCAGCTCCAGCGTTATCTCAATTTCGACTCCATCCCCACCATGACCGACCGCCAGGGTATCCTCCCGGTAGCGGTGGTCAACCCGCTGACCGGCGTCGTGTACCCCGCCAACACCCAGATCCCCGTCGCGCAGTTGAATTCCTTCGCGGCCACGGTCCTGGCCGGCCTGCCCCCCACCAATGGCCCCGGACGCTCCAACAATGACGAAGCCCTGCTGCTCATCCGCGATTACGGCGACAAGTTCGACGCCAAGCTCGACGGCCAGATCAACGACCGCATGTCGGCGTTCCTGCGCTTCAGCCAGCGCAAGGACTTGCAGTATTACGCGCCCGACCTCACGGGTCCCTCCGGCGGCGACGGCAACGGCTACATTCACACCATCGATCAGGCCGCTTCGCTCGGCTACACCTGGACTATCACGCCAACCTCGGTCTTCCAGGCCCGCCTGGGCTTCTCCCATATGGTTGCCGGGAAGGTGCCGCCCTATTTGGGCGGGCCCAGCATGTCCTCCATGTTCCCCGGCCAATTTCAAGGCCTGCCCACCACCCCCAGCCTCACCGGCGGAATCAATACCCAGACCATCAGCGGGCTCACCGCCTTCGGCCGCCAGACCAGCAACCCGCAGTTCCAAAATCCTACTCTCTGGGATCCGGAGCTCAGCTACTCGAAGACCCTGCGCCGGCATTCTCTCAAAGTGGGTTATCAATTCCTGCCCATCCGCACCGAGATTCTGGACACCAATCCGCTTTATGGCCAGGACACCTACACCGGGTTATTCAGCAAGCCCACCTGTGCGCAACTGGGCCAGCCTGCCGGCTGCACCGTTCCGGCCGACAACACCAGCTACAGCCTCGCGGATTTCATGTTCGGCGTTCCCAACCAGGTGAACCTGGGAAGCTATACCATCATCAATCTCCGGCAATTCGTCCACTCCATGTATTTCCAGGACGACTATCGCGTGACCTCGAAGCTTACGCTGAACGTCGGGCTGCGATGGGAGTTCGCGTCGCCGCTCTATGAGCGCGATAACAACTACTCGAATTTCGACCCCACCACCAACACCATGATCAAAGCCACCAGCGGAAGCCTGTTCAATCGCAGCCTGACGCACCCCGACTATCATGATTTTGGGCCGCGCATTGGCACGGCGTACAGCATCGACGCAAAGACCGTGGTCCGCGCCGGATATGGGATCAGCTACACGTTCTTCAACCGGCCCGGCAGCGCGCAGGAGGGAATCAATGCTCCTCAGGCCCTCTTCGGTGTCTTCAGCCAGTCGATCCCTGCCGGCGGCCCCGTGCCGGCGAGTTTCCTCACCACCGGCAACAGCTTCACGACGAACATTGCCAGCCCCGCAGCCTTCAATCCGGCCCTCTCCAACGTGGTCTACACCCCGCCGGACAGTAAATGGCCGCGCATCCAAAACTGGTTCTTCTCGGTGCAGCGGCAACTCCCCAAAGACTGGGTACTCGAGCTGTCCTACAACGGAAACCACAGTACCCGGCTTCCCATCATTGCCGATTACAATCAGGCGGCTCCCAACCTGCCCGGCCAAAGCCTGCCGGTCACCGCGCGCGTGCCGATACCCACTTTCGGGCCGATCACGTGGCTCGATCCGGCGGGCAACGGTACCTACAACGGTCTCTCGGCCCGCGTGGAGCACCGTTTCTCCAAAGGTTTGTATATCCTGAACTCGTTCACGTGGGGGAAAGCCATGGGTGATTCCGAGCAGGCGCTCGAGTCTTACGCGGGCTACTTCCAGGCAAACCCCCAAAACATTCGCAACCTGGCCGCGGAAAAAGGGCCTTCCGAATATGACGTGAAGCTCAATAATGTCACCAGCGTGGTCTATCAGCTTCCCTTCGGCAAGGGCCGCCAATATGCGTCCAACATGAATCGGGTAGTCGATGCGTTTCTGGGCGGATGGCAACTCACCTCCATCAACACCGCTCACACCGGCACGCCGCTCGACGTGGTCTACGGTGCCACCGGGGCCAATATTGTCAGCTCCCTTTCCAACGACTATCGCGGCCAGCCGTTCCTGCGCCCCAACGTGACCGGCAGCGCCGTCAGCCAGAGCCGCTCCGCCATGTTGAATACTTTCTTCGCCGGGTACACATTCACCACCCCGCCCGCCAGCGCGCCGTACGGGAATGTCGGCCGAAATTCGTTCCGCACTCCCAATTTCGATCAGTGGGATTTTTCCGTCGACAAGAACTTCCGGATCGTGGAAAGGGTCCGGCTGCAATTCCGGGCCGAGTTCTTCGACGTTCTGAACCACACGAATTTCGGGATACCGAACACCCAAACGACCAGTGCCGCCTTCGGCACCATTCGCGTTACCTACCCGTCGAGGCAGGGCCAGTTCGCCCTGAAGCTGATTTTCTAATGACGGCAGGCCGCTCCGTGACTTCCAGGAGCAACCCGTGACCGGGCGGCCTGTCGCATGATTCATACATGAACAGGCCCGAGATGTATCGCCGTCTCCGCGCTCAAACCGGGCGTTGGGACATGATCGTCGCTGGTGGAGGCGCCACGGGAGTTGGCGTAGCGATCGACGCCGCCACTCGCGGTTACGATGTGCTCCTGCTGGAACAAGCCGACTTCGGCAAGGGGACCTCGAGCCGCAGCACCAAGCTGGTCCATGGCGGAGTGCGCTACCTGGAACAGGGCAACGTGTCGCTGGTGATGGAGGCCCTTAAGGAGCGCGGCCTGCTTCTCCAAAACGCACCCCACCTGGTCGGCAATCTGGGCTTCGTGGTGCCGAGCTACGACTGGTGGGAAGCGCCGTTCTACGGGATCGGGCTGAAGCTGTACAATCTGCTCGCCGGCAAGTATGGCTTCGGACCTTCGCGGATTCTCTCCAGGGAAGAGACGCTGGAGCGTCTGCCCACCATCAAGACCGAAGGGCTCAAGGGCGGGGTCATCTACTTTGACGGCCAATTCGACGACTCGCGGCTGCTCATCAACCTGGTGGCGACGGCCTGCGAACAAGGCGCGACTCTGCTCAACTACGCCCAGGTCACAGAGCTTACCAAAGATGGCGAGGGTTTCGTGGACGGCGTCAAGTTCCGCGACGTCGAGACCGGGCAGGAAGGTGAAGCACGAGGCCGGGTAGTCATCAACGCGACGGGGCCCTTCGCCGACAGCCTGCGGCGTAACGCCGACCCCTCGGTGGAGCCCATGATCGCTCCCAGCCAAGGCATCCACCTGGTGTTCGACCGCTCATTCCTGGCCGGCGAGAGCGCCATCATGGTCCCGCATACCAGCGACGGGCGAGTGATGTTCGCCATTCCGTGGCATGGCCACACCGTGGTGGGAACTACCGACACGCCGATTCCGGCGGCCACGATCGAGCCGGTTGCCCTGGAGCAGGAGATTGAGTTCATCCTCCAGACGGCCTCGTTGTATCTCGAAAAGAAGCCTGCGCGCAGCGACATCCTCAGCGTCTTCGCGGGAATTCGCCCGCTGGTACGTTCCGGCGATCACGGGAATACCGCGGCGCTTTCGCGCGATCACACCATCCGCATCGAGAATTCCGGCATGGTCACGATTTGTGGAGGCAAATGGACTACCTATCGCCGCATGGCGGAGGATTGTGTCAATCAGGCGGCCACGCTTGCCCGATTGCCGGAACGGCCTTGCGTCACCGGTCATCTCAATATCCACGGCTTCCACCCGGCTTCCGGGAAGTTCGGCCACTTGTGGATGTACGGCTCCGACGCGCCCCTGGTGCGGCAACTGGAGGAAAGCGATCCTGCGTGGGCTGAGCCGCTCGATGGCGCCCTCCCCTACACCGGCGCGGAAGTCATCTGGGCGGTGCGTCATGAAATGGCGCGCACCCTGGAGGACGTTCTGGCGCGGCGCACGCGTGCATTGTTCCTGAACGCCCAAGCTGCCATCCGGATGGCCGAGCGCGTTGTGGAATTGATGCGGCTTGAGTTGGACCGGGACAAAGAGTGGGAGGCGGAACAACTACGAAGATTCCACCGGACGGCTCAGAATTATTTGGTGGCGCGCGGGTAGCGGGCCAGAAAGCCGTATCTGGCCCGCAACCGGAACAAGTCCAAGACGGCGACTCTCCGTTCAAGTGGCCTCGCCAGTTTCCGGGTAAGTCCGGTTTATCTGCCGCAATCTTGTGGGCACGCTCCCCGCGCCCGTTAGTTCAACGCTGCGCGAGTCTCCGCCGTACAAACACCTCCCGGACGGCAGGAGCGCCCAGAAATGATGCGCGAAGCTTCTCCTCCTCTATGTTTGCTGCGATCATCTGAACGATAGTAGAAGCTTTTTCAAAGGCTTCGGCCGCCGACTCGTCGCTGAGATGCAGACGCAAACGGCCAACCATGGAATAAATCTTCCACGCGACGAGAGGGGCGGGATAGCCGGCCAACCGATTGAGCGCGGTGTTTAACTGCATTTCAGCTTCAGCGGGATTATCCTGCGCGATAGCGGCCTCGGCGAGCAGTTGATGCGCGACGGCGATGTACTTCCGGGCTTCGTAGCGAGTGGCGGACTCCAACAGAAGCCGCGCATACCCGGCAGCCTTATCCAACTCCCCCCGCGAGAGATGGTGCGTGGACAAGCCGGCGTAGAGCCTGAGTGTGAAGCGCCAGCGGCACCAGAGGTCTGACTCGAGGATCGTTTCAGCCTCGCCGAACGACTTTAGTGCCTTTTCGGGTTCGGCTGCATGGGTGCGATCATAGCCCAGACTGATGAGCGAGTTGGATTCGGCCTCGCTCACGCTGCTTGCTCGCGCGACTTCCAAGCCTTCCAGGTCGCACTTCAATGCCTGGTCGAAATCCTCCAACTCGCGGTGGATCCATGCGATGCAGTTGGGAATCTTTGCCAGCCAGTACTGGTCGCCGTTGCGCCGGGCCATCTCGCTCGCTTCCGTGAGCATGGCCAGCGCTTCCGAAACCCTGCCCAGATTTCCCAGGCTGAGGCCGAGGAAAAACCGCGCCTGAAGAAGCAGAGGCGCGTGGCGCAGGTCGGAGGCGAGGTGAAGGGCCTCCAGCAGAACCTCGCGCGCGCATTCGTATTCGGACTGGAAGAAGTACAACTGGCCGCGCCACGCCAATGCGCCAAGGAGCGCCCTTCTGTTGTCCAGCGCTCTCGCGACTCGGATTATCTCCTCGAGATTCTCCTTGGCTTCCCCCAGTTCACCGACGATGTCTTGCTTCATCGCGATGAACACCATCGTCTCGACGCGCAGGCTCTCGTCGCCCAGGTTTTGGGCGATGCGCAGAGCTTCCCTGGCGCACTCGTCCAGCTCATCGAGACGATGGGAATAAAAGAAGACTTCGGCGAGGGCATTCAGGGCGCCGTGCTCCCGAGTGCGGTCGCCGATCGCGCGCGCCTGATCGAGCAAGTTGGTGAAATCCTCAATGGCTTCGTCGAATTGACCCGCTGCAAGGTAAGCGCCGCCGCGTTTCTGATAGATCGTAAGAAGCCTGGATGCCTGTTGTTGGGACGGTAGGCTGGCGACGAAGCCGAGCGCGCGACTGTAATGCTCCGCGGCCTTCTCGTTGGCGTTGATTTGCCTGCCATGATCGCCCGCGTGGATGAGGAACTCGACCGTACGTCCGAAGTCCCGGCCGCGCTCGAAGTGCATGGCAAGCTGCGTGGCGATCCGTGGTGCGTGGTCGCGGTAAAACCGGATCATCAGTTCACCGGTCTGGCGGTGCAACAGGACCCGGCGTTTGTTCACCAGATCTTGGTAAAGCGCGTTCTGATAGAGCACATGGGTAAATCGATAGCGGGTGGCGAGTGTTCCATCGGGCAGTTCGTCTTCTCCGATCGTCTGGATGATGCGGTGGACTTTGTCCAGGCGATCGAGCCGTTCTTCCAAGACCAGATCGTCCACATCCAGCAGACCCGCCACCACGGTGGAGGTGAACTCCTCGCCCTGGATGCTGGCGTAATCGAGCGCGCGCCGGTCCTCCGTATCCATGGCCTCGATCTTTCTCCGGATCATTTTCCGGACATTTACGGGAGCCTCCAGGTTCAGCTCGGACGGGAGCCGTGTGAGGACCCAGTGCCCGTTCACCCTCGCGATATCCCCGCGTTCGACCAGGAACTGAAGCAGGCTGGTGGCGAACAACGGCTGGCCTTCGGTCTTGCGATGGATCAGGGCGGCCATCTCCGGCTCGAATCGATTAGGAGCGAAACGGGTGTCCAGATAGGTTGCGAGATGCTCCCGGCTGAGCAGCCCGAGCGGCATCTCCTCGCATTCGTTATGCGACTGCATCTCCAGCAGGAGGTTCTTGAGCGGCTGATTGCCGCGCTCGACGTCTTCGGGCCGAAAGGTCCCGGTCACCAGCAGCGGCTGTTTTCCGGCGTCCTGACATAGACGCCTGAGCAGATCTATGCTCAAAGGGTCCGCCCAGTGAAGGTCCTCGAGGTGCAAGACGACCGGCGCGGCGGACGCCAGGGCGCCCAGTGCATCCACCATTTCGCGCAACATGCGTTCCTTGGTGGCGCCGACGGTCTCACGGTACAAGCGCTCCAGCGAGTCGTTTGAACCGAAGACCGCCGGAAATTGCAGGCACCAGGTGGGGGCGTGAGAGCGCAGCACGTCGGCAACGAATTCGTGGCCCGGTCCGGACAGGAGGCCGGAGAGGGCGTCGAGAACGGGGAGATAGGACTCACCCGCACCGTACTGCTCCAGGCAGCGGCCGCGGCAGAGCCTGACGAGGGGAAACCCGGACCGCACCCGGCGCAAAAAGGCATTCGAAAGAGCCGTTTTGCCGATGCCTGGCTCTCCGGTGATGAAGATCACTCGCCCGGCCCCTTCGATGGCTTCGCGCAGGAAGCCTTCCAACTTGCCCAGTTCGGGTTCGCGGCCCACAAGTAGTTCCGAACCGGCTTCAGCGGCCCCTATCAGCCGCTGAACAAGTGGAACCGATTCCACAGACTGGCGCACACTCGCGGCAAAGCGGTAACCCCTGCGCGGCACTGTTTGGATATAGTGTTGATCCGATGAGCCATTCCCCAGCGTTTTCCGCAACGCGGAGATGTTGACGGTGAGATTATTCTCCTCGACGAACGTGTCCGGCCAGACTGCCCGCATCAACTCTTCCTTATCGACGACACGCCCGGCGTTACGGATCAGCACAAAGAGAAGCTCGATCCCTTTAGGAGCCAGGGCTATGACCTGGCCCTCTTTCGACAGCATGCGTTCCAGCGGGTCCAGCCGGAACGGTCCGAATTCATAGATACCGCATCCCTGCGCATGCATAACGCCAGCGAACTTAGGAAATTCTTAGCAACTATTTAGCCGCCGGCTAAGGATTTCCGTCTCCTCCCCTCATTACTATCGTTCTGAACGGTCTGCTCGATTCTAACCCGCGCAGGTGATGCAGGCAACCCAACGATAGCGCTCCTGACGGCGGGTAGGTCAACGCAGACGCTATGCCCGAACTGGCTTGAAAAGGAGGAGAATTAAATGCAAATCGGTGGAGATCGATGTTTGACAACGCGGAAAGCGCGCTCACTGATATGGTTCATCGCCCCATTTTGTCTCGCGTTGCAGCTCAACGCGGCTAACGCGGTCACAGACTGGAACCTGATCGCCTCAACTACCATCATCACGAACGGCGGAAAATCCCCGGCGGCCTCCGCGGTCTGGTTTAGCTACTCGAGCCTGGCCGTATATGACGCCGTCAATGCGATCACGGGCCAATATCGGCCCTTCTACTACCGGACCGCGGGACCGCCGGCGGCATCCGTCGAGGCCGCGGCAGCCGCGGCCGCGCACCGCGTGCTGGTCAACTTCTTTCCCTCGCAACAGACCGCCTTGGATACTCAGCTTTCCGCGTCGTTAGCGGGGATCACTGCCGGCTCAGACGCCAGGGACGCGGGTGTTGCGGTGGGCGAGGCCGCCGCCATGGCAGTGATTAACGCTCGCATCGGCGACGGCCTGGAGAACAATGTTCCCTATGTCCCCGGGTCAGGCCCAGGTGCGTGGATTCCGACGCCTCCTGCATTTGCCCTTGCGGTGACCCCATGGTTAGGGCAGATGCGGCCTTTCACATCGAGAGCCGCGGACGACTTCCTCCCGGACGGCCCACCATCTCTTGCCAGTGAGACCTGGAAGAGAGACTATAATCTGACGCGCCTCTATGGGGGTGTTGCCAGTACCACTCGTTCCGTCGCTGAAACCGAGATCGGACTCTTTTGGACCGAACACACAGGGCAGCAGTACGCGCGAGCTTTCAACTACCTGGTTGACAGTTATCATCTGGGCACGGCCGATTCGGCAAGGCTGATGGCGATGCTGTGGACCGGGTTTGCGGACGCCGGTATCGCATGCTTCAATGCCAAATACAAATATGGTTTCTGGCGGCCCGCAACTGCCGTTCCGGCCGGAGGCGGCAACGTCGATTTGACGGCAGATCCAGCCTGGCTTCCACTGGGCGCGACACCGGCTCATCCCGAGTATCCCGCTGCACACGGCTGCGTAACCGGCGCTGTGGCGCCGCTGATAGCCAGTTTCTTTGGTACGACCCGCGTAAACGTGTTGGTGGACAGCAAAGCGTTTACGGACGGCGCCCATCAACACACATTTAAAGACACTCGAGACCTGATGGACGAGGTCTTCTGGGCGCGTATTTATGCCGGCTTTCACTACTATCATTCGCTGGAGGCCGGACGTCAACTCGGAGAGACCGTGGCCCAGGAGTTAGTGCGGAACTACTTTCGGCGGCGCGCGAACCGGGAAGACTAGGGTCGCGAAAGGTTGCCCAAGCGCGGCTGCTTTCTGTTGAGTGTTATGCCCGAAGCCTGCGAACAGGGACCAAAGATGCGGCGTGCTCCCGCTCTCCGGGACGATGCGCGGCGATGGCAGTTGGATCTCGAAGCGGCCCGCTTCTACCAGCAATTCATTGTTCCAGTGCTGCTCCAGCCCTGGGCTGCGAGACTGGTAGATAGGGCTACACTATCTCCAGGCTGTCGCGTTCTGGATCTGGCCTGCGGAACGGGCGTCACGGCCAGAATCGCCGCGCAGAGAGTGGGGCCCGGCGGAGAAATCGTGGGTGTCGATCTAAATGCTCCCATGCTTTCGGTTGCCCGCTCGCTGGATCCTGTTCCCGGCGCCCACATTCGCTGGCGGCGGGGCGACGCCGAAGACCTCCCATTGCTCGACGTATCAGTCGATGCCGTGCTCTGCCACCAGGGCTTTCAATTCTTTCCGGACAGGGTGAAAGCCGCGCTGGAGATTGCGAGAGTGCTTCGCCCGGGTGGCCGGCTGGCCTTGAACGTGTGGTGCGGACCGGATCGGAACCCGCTGGACGCCAAGCTCATCGCCGTGCTGGAAAGTGGCGGGCGCTCGGCGTTTTCCCAGGCGATGCGGTGGCCGTTCTCCGTGCAGAATCGGCACGAGGTGATTGCTCCGATCGTGCTAGGCGGATTTCGCGTCGTCACGGCTGAGACATCACGTTTGCGGATTTACGCAGCGAATGCCACAGCATTCGTTCACGGTCTGCTCAGAGCCATGCCGTTCGGCAGCGAAATCCGCGGACCTGACATGGAAGCGCTGGTCCGCGATACCATTTCGGGGCTCGGAGCTTACGTCCGCTGCGGGGAACTGCGAGTGCCGTCGCAAGCTCACACGATCGTCGCCGTGAGGGCGCTCTAGATTTTCATCAAGACCGGCGCAGCGCTCAGCCGCGAACGCCACTCAACCAGCCTCGTTCCCAGCAGCCTTTTGGTCTTGGAAGGATAGCTCCGGGCTGGTCGGCTGGCGTAGACCACGGCTTCCAGTTGGCAGTTGGTGTTCCGGTCGGATCACACGCCAATCGGAAGTTAGGCAGCAATCGCGTTTCAGGGACGGCCGAACCGATCCGGCAAAATGGATCGGTAAGGAGCGTAGACTTTGGATTAAAATGCCCATAGGCAGACTCATAAATTCCAGCGGGTTGAGGGGACCGAACAGGGCAAACTGAGGGACTGGCTGGTGCCTCACAGGAGGATGTGTGCGACTCGTGCTGCTGATTCTCTGCGCCGTGCTTGCGACGGCACAGGAAGATCACTCGCAACACCAACACGCCGTTGCCGGTCTCGGCGCAGTGGGCTTTCCGACCTCTTGCAATGCCACGGCGCAAAAGTCGATCTCCCGCGGGGCGGCTCTGCTCCACTCGTTCGGCTACGAGGAAGCGCGCGTCACGTTCAACGATGCCGCGAAGGCAGACCCAACCTGTGCCATGGCCTACTGGGGCGTCGCGCGGACCTGGTATCACCCGATATGGGTGCCACCGTCGACCGATGAACTGAAGCAAGGTGCAGCGGCTCTCGATCGGGCCATTGACGCGAAGACGAGCCGCGAGCGCGACTACATTCAGGCTCTTGCGGTGTTCTACAAGGACTGGCTGACGGTCGATCACGCGACCCGCGCGAAGAATTACGAACAGGCTTTGGCCGCGGTCTGCGATCGCAACCCCAGCGACGACGAAGCTGCGATTTTCCACGCTCTGCAGATGGTGGCGATCGGATACCTCGACCCCACCGACAAGACGTATACATGGCAGAAGAAGGGCAGCGAGATTCTCAACCAGGTGCTGGTACGCCATCCGAATCATCCTGGGGTCGCGCACTACATCATTCACAGCGTCGATTATCCGTCCCTGGCCGAACTGGGCCTCAAGGCGGCGCGCGCGTACGCCACGATTGCGCCGGATGCGCCGCATGCATTGCACATGCC